>JARXKM010000363.1 GCA_030272785.1 Pseudomonadota bacterium | reverse complement strand
CGGCCCTGGCCGCTTAGGAGGTCGTGTCGGCCGGCGCCGTCGCCGCCACGCTGATGGCCGGCAGCATCGCCCGGTTGCGCCCGGCCTGCTTGGCGCGGTACAGCGCCTGGTCGGCCGCGCGCACCAGCATGCCGGAGTCGTTATCCTCGTCCGGAATCAGCGCGGCCACCCCGATGCTGATGGTGATCACGCCGTACGGCGACTGCGCGTGCGGCAGTGCCAGGCGTTCCAGTTCGCGGCAGATGTTGTGCGCCAGCGCCAGCGCTTCGGCGGCATCGGTGACCGGCGCGAGCAGCGCGAATTCTTCGCCGCCGTAGCGCGCCACCAGGTCGCCGGTGCGGCGGCCGAACGTTTCGATCAGGCCGGCCACCGCGCGCAGGCACTGGTCGCCCGCCTGGTGGCCGTAGAAATCGTTGTAGCTCTTGAAGTGGTCGACGTCGAGCATCGCCAGTGCCAGCGGGTGGCCGTTGCGATGGGCGCGGCGCCATTCGGCCGCCAGCGCGTCGTCGAAACCGCGCCGGTTGGTGATG
Organism: Pseudomonadota bacterium; assembly: GCA_030272785.1. Classification (GTDB taxonomy): domain Bacteria; phylum Pseudomonadota; class Gammaproteobacteria; order Burkholderiales; family Burkholderiaceae_D; genus JAFCUW01. The sequence continues at coordinate 4,061 of JARXKM010000363.1, read as the reverse complement.
GCGGTGAGCGCATCGGTGGCCGACAGTGTGGCCAGCTTGGCGTTGCTTTCCTCGAGCTCGCCGGTGCGCGCGGCCACCAGCGCCTGCAGCTGTTTCTGGCGCCGCGTCAGGCTGCGCACGCGGCCGCGGTAGGCCATCGCCAGCAGGCCGACCGTCAACAGCGCCGCCAGCAGCCGGAACCACCAGGTTTGCCAGAACGGCGGCAGGATGCGGATCGTCACGCTGGCCGGCTGCGCGCTCCAGACGCCCTGTTCGTTGGCGGCCTTGACCTCGAAGGTGTAGACGCCCGGATCGAGGTTGGTGTAGGTGGCGCGGCGGTGGTTGGCGTCGGTATTGACCCAGTCGCGGTCGAAGCCGACCAGCCGGTAGGCGTAGGTATTGCGCGCCGGGTCGGTGTAATGCAGGGCCGAGAACTCCAGCGCAAACACCGATTCGCGCACCGACAGCGTGATGTCGGTCGGCGCCGTCAGCGTGCCGCGCAGCTTGACGTCGGCATCTTGCGCCCCTTCGGCCAGCGAGCGGTTGAACACGCTGATGTCGGTGATGGCCACGTGCGGCGCCACCGAGACGCTGTGCACCAGCTCCGGATGCACGCCGGTCATGCCCTTGACGCCGGAAAAATACAGCACGCCGTCGGGCGCGGCGTACGAGGCGCCGATGGCGAAGCCCTCCGACAGGCCATCCGAGGAGCGGTAGCGGGTGACGGCGCCGCTGGCCGGGTCCAGCCGCAGCAGGGCGCCGGCGGTCGACAGCCACAGCATGCCGGCGCGGTCGCTGCGCATCGCCAGGATCTTCACCGCGCCGACGCTGCCGGCGCCGTCGTAGCTGCGAAAGCTGACGGTGCCGTCGGCCCCGGTCAGCACCTGGTTGACGCCCTTGGCGGTGCCGGCCCAGACGCGCCCCTGCGGATCCTCGAACAGGCTCGAGACGTTGTCGTCGGCCAGCGAGGCCGGATCGGTCGGATTGTGGCGGAAATGGCGGAACTTGCCGGTCGCCGCATCGAGCAGGTCGAGCCCGCCGCCGCTCCAGTCCGAACCCATCCACACGCGCCCGCGCGCGTCCTCGACGATGCAGGTGGTGCCGGTGACGCTGCGGCTGCTCGGGTCGGCCGGGTTGGTCGGGTAGGTGGTCACGGCGTCGGTGGCGATGTCGTAGCGGATCGCCTGCAGCCCGGTGCCGAGCCACAACTTGCCGCCGGCGCCGGGCGCGATGACGTTGATGAAGTTGCCCGCCACGCTGCCGAACTGGATCGTCTTGAACGGGCCGTCGACCTGGTCGAGCCGGTTCAGCCCGGCGGAGGTGCCTACCCACAGCGGGCCGCGCGGCTGCTGGTAGAGGCTGTAGACGGTGTCGTTCGACAGCCCGCCGGCGCGCTTGGGCTCGCCGCGCCAGGTGCGGATCACGGCGCCGTTGGCCGGGTCGAACAGGGAGAAGCCGGTATTGCTGCCCAGCCACAGGCGCCCGCCCGGCGCGCCCTCGATGTTCTGCACCGAGTTGTTCGGCAAGGTGTTGTCGGTGGCGGCGTCGAACGGGATGAAGCGCTCGAAGCCGCGGCTGTTCAGGTTCACCAGGCTCAGGCCGTCGGTAAACGAGGCCACCCACAGCATGCCGCCGCGGTCCTGCATGACGGCGCGGATGTGGTCCGACTGCAGGCTGTGCGGATCGTTGGCGCGGTGCACGTAATGGGCCGGCTTGCTGCTGCCCTTGTCCCAGCGCAGCAGGCCGGCGGCCAGGGTGCCGGCCCACACCGCGCCATGGCTGTCGCCGTACAGCGCGTTGACCCGCACCGGCGGCGAGTCGATGCGCCGGCGCGCCGACCACGGCTGGCGGCTGTCCCAGGTGACGACGCCGCTCTCGGTGCCGATCCACAGGGTCTGGTCGGCGCCGAAGTACAGCGAGCGCACGATGTTGAGTTTGTCGTCGGTGGCCGCGGCGCTGTCGACCCGGTAATGGACGAACGCCTTGGCACCCTTGGGCAGGTAGTCGATCCCGCCCGGCCAGGTGCTGGCCCACAGGCCGCCGGCGCCGTCCAGCGCCAGCGCGTTCAGGTCGTTGCTGGCCAGGCTGGCCGGATCGTTCTGGTCGTGCACGTAGCGGGTCAGCGCGCCGCTGGCGCTGTCGATGTGCTGCAGACCGCCCCAGGTGGCCACCCACATGCCGGCGCCGCCGTCGCCGATGATCGCCTTGACGATGCGCTGGCTGGACGGCCCGGGCGGCGCCGCCAGCGTGATGAACTCGCCGCTGGCCGGATCGAAGCGCGCCACGCCGTCCTGGGTGCCGGCCCAGATGCGCCCGTCGCGGTCCTCGAACAGCGCGGCGACCCGGTCGTTGGGCAAGCTGCGCGGATTGCGCGGGTCGTGCATGTACTTGACCGCCTGGTAGCCGTTGTAGCGGTACAGGCCGCCGCTATGGGTGCCGATCCAGATGAAGCCCTGGCGGTCCTGCAGCAGCGACAGGATCGACAGGTCGTCGGCGTCGAGCGAACCGAGCGATTTGAAGCGCAGGTCCGAGGTCGGGGTTGCCCCGGCCGCGCCGGCGAGCGCCAGCAGCCAGCAGGCGGCAAGCAGGCGCAGCAGACGCAGCGGGCGCAACAGGCTCAGGGGCGGCAGGGGGGGCATCGGAATTCCAAGAGTGAAACGGGCGGGCCGTCTGGGTGTTGCACCTACAACAACGCACTCTGACCGCTGTGATGTTTCGTGTCAACAAGTTTAACGATTGAAGCGTCTACAGTTGTTGCATCAAGGATACGGTACGGCGGCGCCTGCGCGCGCGACGCCGGCATATACAGTGGCGCCGAATTAGGGTATCGTGTAGGGCTTGTAAAAGGTTCGACGCCAGAGCGTGCCCGCCGCTTCCGGTGCTGCCCCGCCAACGCGGCGCAGCCCCTGCCCATCCCGAGCCGCCCGCCGCCGCGGCAATGCCGTCGATGCCCGCCAGCCTGTCCGTCCTGGCCACTGTCATGACACTATTGAAGAAAGCAGGCGCCCGCTGCGCCAAACTAACCTGATGCCTGAAATCGACGTAACCGACGTAATCCCCTTGCCCGCCGCCGTCGCCGCCGAACCGGTGGTCCGCTTCGACCAGTTCGGCCTGGCGCCGGCCATCCTGCGCGCGCTCACCGACCAGGGCTACGTGCACCCGACGCCGATCCAGGCGCAGGCGATCCCGATCGTGCTGCAAGGGCGCGACGTGATGGGCGCGGCGCAGACCGGCACCGGCAAGACGGCCGGCTTCTCGCTGCCGATCATCCAGTTGCTGCTGGCCCACGCCAGCGCCTCGATGTCGCCGGCGCGCCACCCGGTGCGCGCGCTGATCCTCACGCCGACGCGCGAACTGGCGGTGCAGGTGGCCGAGAACGTCAAGGCCTATGCCCAGCACACGCCGCTGCGCTCGACCGTGGTGTTCGGCGGCATGGACATGAAGCCGCAAACCATCATCCTGCGCGGCGGCGTCGAAATCGTCATCGCCACCCCGGGCCGCCTGCTCGATCACGTCGAGCAGAAGAACGTCTCGCTCGGCCAGGTGCAGATGCTGGTGATGGACGAAGCGGACCGCATGCTCGACATGGGCTTCTTGCCGGACCTGCAGCGCATCATCAACATGCTGCCCAAGCAGCGCCAGAACCTGATGTTCTCGGCCACCTTCTCGCCCGAGATCAAGCGGCTGGCCAACAGCTTCCTGAACGACCCGGTGGTGATCGAGGTGGCGCGCAGCAACCAGACCGCCGACAAGGTCACCCAGGTGGTCTACAAGGTGCCGGAGGCGAACAAGGTCGAGGTGGTCGAATTCCTGATCCGCGGCCGCGACCTGAAACAGGTGCTGGTGTTCTCGAACACCAAGATCGGCGCCTCGCGCCTGTCGCGCCACCTCGAGCAGAGCGGCATCAAGGCTACCGCCATCCACGGCGACAAGACCCAGCAGGAGCGGATGGCCGCGCTCGACGCCTTCAAGAAGGGCGAGATCGACGTGCTGGTCGCCACCGACGTCGCCGCGCGCGGGCTCGACATCTCCGACCTGCCGTGCGTGATCAACTACGACCTGCCGTACAACGCCGAAGACTA
>JARXKM010000362.1 GCA_030272785.1 Pseudomonadota bacterium | reverse complement strand
GAGAGTTCGGCCCGGTTGTTCAGACCCTTGTGCTGGCGATGCTCGACACCGGGCATGATTTGCTTTTTCGCTGCGGCGTAACTCTTCAGCTTGTCGGTGACCAGTACCCGTGGGGCGTAACGCAAGCCCTTGAGGAGCTTGCGGAAAAAGCGTTTTGCCGCTTGCCGGTTGCGCCGGCTCTGCATGAGGATATCGAGCACATGGCCATTCTGATCGACTGCGCGCCACAGATAATGGCGCCTTCCCTTGATGGTGAAGACTACCTCGTCGAGATGCCATTTGTCCCCGCGCTGCGGCTGACGCCGGCGCAGTTCATTCGCATATCCCTGGCCGAACTTCAACGTCCATTGGCGGATTGTCTCGTAGGTGACGATGATGCCACGGCTGGCCATCAATTCCTCGATGCCGCGAAAACTCAGCGAAAACCGGAAGTAGAGCCAGACGACGTGGCTGATGATCTCGGCAGGGAAGCGGAAGCCGCGGTAAAGTTGGAAATTTTTCATCCCCCTACTTTACAAAAATTTGCCGACTTCGGGGCTGCGGCGGTAAGTTGACAGTACCATGCGGGTAGTTGCTCATCGTTGCCAGCGCATAAGACAAAAAGCCCCTGAAAATCAGGGGCTTGCATGTGGCTGGTGCCAGCAGTTGCGCTACTCTGCCAGGCTGGAAATCATTCCCACTCGATCGTCGCCGGCGGCTTGCCCGAGATGTCGTAGACCACGCGATTGATCCCGCGAACTTCATTGATGATCCGGTTCGACACCTTGCCCAGCAGGCTGTGCGGCAAATGCGCCCACTGCGCCGTCATGAAGTCCAAGGTCTGCACCGCGCGCAGCGCCACCACGTACTCGTAGGTGCGGCCGTCGCCCATCACGCCGACCGATTTGACCGGCAGGAACACCGCGAACGCCTGGCTGGTCGCCTCGTACCAGTTGCGCGGCAGCTCGCCCGAATCGATGCCTTCGATCGGCGCCGCCTCGAACACGGTATGGCGCAGCTCTTCGATGAAGATCGCATCGGCGCGCCGCAACAGGTCGGCGAAATCCTTCTTCACTTCGCCGAGGATGCGCACGCCCAGTCCCGGCCCCGGGAACGGATGGCGGTACACCATGTCGTGCGGCAGGCCGAGCGCGACGCCGAGCTTGCGCACTTCGTCCTTGAACAGTTCGCGCAGCGGCTCGAGCAGTTTCAGGTTCAGCGTCTCGGGCAGGCCGCCGACGTTGTGGTGGCTCTTGATGGTCTGGCCCTTCTTGCCCTTGCCGGCGCTTTCGATCACGTCCGGGTAGATGGTGCCCTGCGCCAGCCAGCGCGCGTTCGACAGCTTGCCCGCCTCGACCTGGAACACTTCGACGAACTCGCGCCCGATGATCTTGCGCTTCGCCTCCGGGTCCGCCACGCCGGCCAGGTGGCCCAGGAACTGCGCCTCGGCGTCGACCCGGATCACCTTCACGCCGAGGTTCTTGGCGAACATGTCCATCACCATCTTGCCTTCGTCGAGCCGCAGCAGGCCGTGGTCGACGAACACGCAGGTGAGCTGGTCGCCGATGGCGCGGTGGATCAGCGCCGCCGCCACGCTCGAATCGACGCCGCCCGACAGGCCGAGGATCACCTCGTCCGTGCCGACCTGGGCGCGGATCTTGTCGACCGCTTCGGTGATGTAATCGGGCATGTTCCAGTCCGACTTGCAGCCGCAAATCTCGTGCACGAAGCGGCCCAGCATGGCCTTGCCCTGCACCGTGTGGGTCACTTCCGGATGGAACTGCAGGCCGTAGAAGCGGCGCTCCTCGTCGGCCATGGCGGCGATCGGGCAGCTCGGCGTATTGCCCATCAGCTTGAAGCCGGGCGGCATGTCGAGCACCTTGTCGCCGTGGCTCATCCACACCTTGAGCATGCCGTGGCCTTCGTCGGTGACGAAGTCGTTGATGCCGTTGAGCAGCGCCGTATGGCCGCGCGCGCGCACCTCGGCGTAGCCGAATTCGCGCAAGGTGCCGTTCTCGACCTTGCCGCCCAGCTGCGCGGCCATGGTCTGCATGCCGTAGCAGATGCCCAGCACCGGCACGCCCAGCTCGAACACCGCCTGCGGCGCGCGCGGTGCGTCGCCTTCCAGGGTCGAGCTGTGGCTGCCCGACAGGATCACGCCGGCGGCGCCATAGTTGCGCACGAACTCGTCGCTGACGTCGTGCGGGAACACTTCGGAGAACACACCGGAGTCGCGCACGCGGCGGGCGATCAGCTGGGTGACTTGGGAACCGAAATCGAGGATGAGGATTTTTGAGTGCATGGAGGGCGCTGTCGTAATGGTCGAAAGGGAGGCGGAAAAGCACACGCGGCGAACTGGTCGCCGCGTTTTTCTGGAGGAATTACTCGGAACGGTAGTTCGGCGCTTCCTTGGTGATCTGCACGTCGTGCACGTGGGACTCGCGCATGCCGGCCGAGGTGATCTCGACAAACTCGGCCTTCTCGCGCAGCTCGTCGATCGACGCGCAGCCGCAATAGCCCATCGACTGGCGCACGCCGCCGACCAGCTGGTAGATGATCGCCAGCACGCTGCCCTTGTAGGCGACGCGCCCTTCGATGCCTTCCGGGACGAACTTGTCGGCCTTGGCCGAGGCATCCTGGAAGTAGCGGTCGGCCGAGCCGTCGGCCATCGCGCCCAGGCTGCCCATGCCGCGGTAGGACTTGTAGCTGCGGCCCTGGTACAGGATCACTTCGCCGGGCGCCTCTTCGGTGCCGGCGAACATCGAGCCCATCATGACGGTCGAAGCGCCCGCCGCCAGCGCCTTCGAGATGTCGCCCGAGAAGCGGATGCCGCCGTCGGCAATGCACGGCACGCCGCTGCCGGCCAGCGCGTCGGCCACGTTGGAGATGGCGGTGATCTGCGGCACGCCGACGCCGGCGACGATGCGGGTGGTGCAGATCGAGCCAGGGCCAATGCCGACCTTGACGGCGTCGGCGCCGTATTCGACCAGCGCCAGCGCGGCGGCCGCGGTGGCGATGTTGCCACCGATGACGTCGACATCCGGATACTTGGTCTTGATCCAGCGCACCCGGTCGAGGATGCCCTGCGAGTGGCCGTGGGCGGTGTCGACCACCAGCACGTCGACGCCGGCGGCGACCAGCAGGTCGATGCGTTCTTCATCGCGCGCGCTGACGCCGACGGCGGCGCCGACCAGCAACTTGCCTTGCGCGTCTTTCGAGGCGAACGGGTGCTCGTGCGACTTCTGGATGTCTTTCACCGTGATCAAGCCGCGCAGCTCGAACGCGTCGTTGACCACCAGCACGCGCTCGAGGCGGTGCTTGTTCATCAGGCGCTTCGCTTCGGCCGTATCGGCGTCTTCCTTGACGTACACCAGTTTTTCGCGCGGGGTCATCTTGGCGCGCGCCTCGGCGTCGAGCTCTTCCTCGAAGCGCAAGTCGCGGTTGGTGATGATGCCGACCACGGTCTTGCCTTCGACGACGGGGAAGCCGCTGATGCCGTATTGTTCGGTGAGCTTGATGACGTCGCGGATCTTCATGTCCGGCGGAATCGTGATCGGGTCGCGCAGCACGCCGGCCTCGAAACGTTTGACGCGCGCCACTTCGCGCGCCTGCTCCTTGGCGCCGAGGTTCTTGTGGATGATGCCGATGCCGCCCTCTTGCGCCATGGCGATCGCCAGCCGCGCTTCGGTGACGGTATCCATTGCAGCCGACAGCAGGGGAATATTCAGCGAAATGTTGCGGGTCAGGCGAGTCTTGAGGGAGGTGTCGACCGGAAGAACGTTCGAATAAGCCGGGACGAGAAGCACGTCATCGAAGGTGAGTGCTTTTTGAAGTAGACGCATAGTATTTTCCTATTGGCGCAAAAGCGAATTATACAGAAGTTCGCGCCTGCCGTCCGATCGGGCCCGTAAAATGGCGGCGACGCGACGCTGCGGATTGACAGCGGCGCCGATTCATGGCGTAGTGATGTACGGCAACTGAACTGGACCCTGCAATGACATCAACCCTGTACGCGCGCCTGCTGGCCGGCGCTGCCCTGCTGTCACTGGCCACGCTGGCGCAAGCGCAATACCTGTGGATCGACGCCAACGGCATCAAGCAACTGTCGGACAAGGCGCCGCCGGCATCGGTGCCGCTGAAAAACATCCTCAAGGCGCCGCGCGGCACCCCAAGCGCGGCGGGCGAGGAGCTGGCGACGGCGACGCCGGCAGCGACGCCAGTCACCGCGGCCGCCCCACCCACCATTGCCGACCGCAACGCCGACTACCGCAAGCGCAGCAAGGCGGCCAGCGAGCACGAGCTGCAGGAGCGCGACGCCGCCACCGGCAAGGCCGACCAGGCCGACAACTGCCAGCGCGCGCGCACCGCCAAGCAGTCGTTCGACTCCGGCGCACGCATCAGCACGCAGGAGCAAAACGGCGAGCGCGGCTACATGAGCGACGCCCAGCGCGCGCTCGAAACGCGCCGCCTCGACCGGATACTGGCCGCCTGCAAATAGGTTGCGAAGGTTGCGAAGGTTGCGAAGGTTGCGAAGGTTGCGAAGGTTGCGAAGGTTGCGAATGTTGCGAAGATTGCAAAGGTTGCGAAGGTTGCGAAGGTTGCGAAGGTTGCGAAGGCTGCAAGGATGCACA
>JARXKM010000046.1 GCA_030272785.1 Pseudomonadota bacterium | reverse complement strand
CTGGCGGCGTCGATGCATCCAAATTCGCCATCAACGCCACCACCGGCGCCCTGAGCTTTGTCACTGCGCCTGACTTCGAGGCCCCAACCGATAACGGCGCCGACAACACCTATCAAGTGCAAGTGCGGGCGACCGATGCGCGCGGCAACGCATCGGCGCAGGCCATCACGGTGACGGTGGCCGATGTCGACGAGACGGTTCGCGACACTACCGCTCCCATCATCACCGCTCCTGGCGGAGGCGCCAACGCGGCCGTAACAATCAACGAGAACGGTACCGCGGTGGCCATCCTGATCGCCAACGAGGCTGTCACCTGGTCCATCAACGGCGGTGCCGATGCGGCAAAATTCGTCATCGATGCTGCCAGCGGCGTGCTGCGACTAACGACCGCGCCCGACTTCGAGGCCCCCACTGACAGCGATGCCAACAACAGCTACCTGGTGCAAGTGATGGCCACGGACGCCAGTGGCAACGCCGCGGTGCGAACCATCACCGTCACGGTCGCCGATCTCGACGACACCCCGCCTGCCGCGCCTGGCCTTGATTTGCTCGCCAGTTCCGACTCCGGCAGCAGCGCCACCGACAATGTGACCAACGTGGCCGCACCAGTGATCCGGGTCACGCTCAACGGCAGCGGTGCGGCCGCTCCGCTGGCCGGCGAAAAGGTGACGCTGTTCGCCGCTGGCGTCAGCGTCGGCGGCGCGACGCTGAGCGCGCAGGACATCGGCGCCGGCTTCGTCGACGTGACCAGCGCCGCCCTCGGCGACGGCATCGCGCGCTTGACGGCCACGCTCACCGATGGCGCCGGCAATGTGTCCGGCCGCAGCGACGCACTGGTCGTGACCATCGACACCACGGCGCCGGCGGCGCCGGCAGTCAACCAGGCCACCGTGTTTACCGCCACGCCGACCATCAGCGGCAATGCGCCGGTGGGCGACGGCGAGCGCCTGAGCGTGCTCGTCAACGGCGTCAACTACACCGAGGGTGACGGCAAACTGCTGCGCGCCGGCGGTACGTGGACGCTGACCATTCCTGCAAACGACGCGCTGCCGCTGGGCAGCCATTCGGTCACCGCGATTCTCACCGATGTGGCCGGCAACAGCCGTGCCGACACTTCGGTCAACGAACTGCTGGTGGCGGCGCAGCCGACGCCCGCGGTTCAGCCCGACCTGCCAGCGGCGCCGACAGCGCCGATCGCCTTGGTCGGCGCCCTGCCGGCAGGCGCCCAGGCTGCCGATGCGCCGACCGCCGATGCGTCCACAGCGAATGCGCCGACAGGCGACGCGGCGGCGCACGCCGAGCCGCTCGTGTCGGCCCTGCGCACCATCGACGCCGAGATCAGCCACCCGATTCCGAGTGCGCCGGCGCTGATCGTCACCGCCGAAGCGGACGGCCGCGCCTACGCCAGTGCCGACGTCGCAGGCATCCTGACGGTGCGCGGCAACGACGCCTTCCAGGTCATCGTGATGCCGTCCAGCGAGCCGGCGCTGATGCTCTACCGCGGCGTGCCCGATCAGGACTTCGATCAGGTCAAGGACGCCAGGATCAGCTTCCGGATTCCCGCCGATGCCTTCATGCACACCGCCGCCAACGCCACGGTCAAACTGGTTGCCAGCCTGAGCACCGGCGGGCCGCTGCCGGCCTGGCTGGTGTTTTCGCCCAGCACCGGCCGCTTCGACGGCACCGTCCCGGCCGACACGCACGGCGAAATCGTCATCTCGATCAAGGCGATCGATATGGAAGGCCGGCATGCGGAAACCATTTTCCGTATTAAACTGGTCGGCAAGCGGGTCGTCGGACGCCTGGGCTTGGCCGAGCAGCTGCGCCTGGCGTCGACACGCCCCGCCGGACTGATTCCCCTGCCACGAAAGGCCGCATGAGCTTGACCACACCGATCACCACGCCGCACGCGCCGGGATGCCAGCATGGCGCCTGACGACGCCGCCGAACTGCAGATCGCGCCGGCGGCCCTGGGCGTATTGCTCGACCTGTCGCGGCGCGCGCGCGAGGCCGCCGACCCGGCGGTGCTGCGCTTCGTGGCCGTCAACGACAGCCATGCGTTGGCGCCCTACCGCCAGGCCGCCCTGTGGCTGGCCGACGGCGGCCTGCTTGCCCTGTCAGGTGTCGTGCAGATCGAGGCCAACGCCCCCTATGCCCAGTGGCTCCAGCAACTGTGCGCAAGCATGGCTGGCGCCGATGGTGCGCCGCGCGCCGTCAGCGCCGCCACCGCGCCGCCGGCCTTGGCCGCCGAATGGGCGGACTGGCTGCCCGCCTTCGGCCTGTGGCTGCCGTTCCCGGGCCACCAGGGCGGCGGCTGGCTGTTCGCGCGCGAGACGCCGTGGCAATCGATCGACATCGCCCTGCTGGCCGAATGGATGCGCATCGGGCACCAGGCCTGGACGGCGCTTGCCGCGCGCCAGCCGGGGTCGTGGCGCCACTGGCGGCGCCACGACCAGACCGGCGCGGCGGCGCTGGCGGCGCGGCCGTGGTGGCGCCAGCGCCGACTCGGCTGGGCGCTGGCGCTGCTGCTGCTGTGCGTCGTTCCGGTGCGCCTGACCGTGCTGGCGCCGGGCGAGCTGGTGCCGGCCCAGCCGGCGGTGATCCGCGCCCCGCTCGAAGGCGTGATCGGCAGCTTCGCGGTGAAGCCGAACCAGGCCGTGAAGGCCGGGCAAATCCTGTTCAGCTTCGACGATGCGCCCCTGCAGGCCCGCCTCGAAGTGGCGCGCCAAGGCCTGGCGGGCGCCGAAGCGGAGAACCGCCAGGCGGCCCAGCTGGCCCTGAGCGACAGCAAGAGCAAGTCCCAGCTGGCGATGCTCACAGCCAAGGCCGAAGAGCGACGCGCCGAGGTCGGCTACCTGGGCGGCCAGCTTGAGCGCGCCCGCGTGCTCGCGCCGCAAGACGGCATCGTGCTGCTCGACGACCCGGCCGAATGGGTCGGCCGCCCGGTCACGGTGGGCGAGCGCATCTTGCGGGTGGCCGCGCCGGGCGACGTCGAGGTCGAAGCCTGGCTCGCGCTGGGCGACGCCATCCCGTTCGCCGATGCCGCGCCGGCCATCCTGTATCTGAACGCCAGCCCGCTCGATCCGGTCGAAGCGCGCATCCGCTACGTCGCCCACGACGCCGTGCAGCGCCCCGATGGCAGCTTTGCCTACCGGGTACGGGCCCGACTCGACGCCGCCAGCACCCACCGGGTCGGCCTGAAAGGGACCGCCAAGCTGGCCGGCGAGCGGGTACCGCTGATTTACTGGATCGTGCGCCGCCCGCTCGCGGCGATCCGCCAGACCATCGGCTACTGACGATGGGCATGCCGATGCTGCGCGAAGAACTGGCCCTGTTTTCCGGGCCGCGCATGGCCGACGGACAGCCGAGCTGGACGCTGCACGACCCGGTGCGCAACCAATTCTTCCAGCTCGACTGGCTCAGCTTCGAGATCATCAGCCGCTGGCATGCCGACGCGCCCGGCCAGATCGTCGAGGCGATCGGGCAGGCGACAACGTTGCGGCCCGAGCCGGAGGATGTGCAAGCGGTCGCCGACTTCCTGATGAGCAATGAACTGCTGCGCCCGAGCCGCGCCGACAGCGCCACGCTGATGGCCGCCAAGCTGGCCCGCGGCAAGCGCAGCTGGTCGACCTGGCTGCTGCACCACTACCTGTTTTTCCGTATCCCGCTGATCCGCCCGGACCGCTGGCTCGGCCGCTGGTCTGCGTCGGTGGCGTTTCTTTACACGCGCAGCTTCCTGTATCTGACGCTGGGCGCGCTCGGGCTCGGGCTGGCGCTTGTGCTGCGCGACTGGCAGCAGTTTTCAGGCACGCTGCTCGATACCTTTTCCTGGCAGGGCATCGGCGGCTTCGGCCTTGCCCTCACGCTGGTCAAGATCGTGCATGAACTCGGCCACGCCTTCACCGCCAAGCGCTACGGCTGCCGGGTGCCGGCGATGGGCGTCGCCTTCCTGGTGCTGTGGCCGGTCGCCTACACCGACACCAACGAAGTGTGGAAATTAGATGTGCGCAAGCACAGGCTGGCGGTGGCCGCCGCCGGCGTGGCGAGCGAGCTGATCATCGCCGTCTGGGCCACGCTGGCCTGGGCGCTGTTGCCGCCGGGGCTGGCCAAATCGACCGCCTTCATGCTCGCCACCACTACCTGGATCGCCACGCTGATGATCAATACCAGTCCGTTCATGCGCTTCGACGGCTATTTCCTGCTCTCGGACTGGCTCGACATACCGAATTTGCACGGCCGCGCGTTCGCGCTGGCGCGCTGGGACCTGCGCGAACGCCTGTTCGGCCTGGCGGCACCGGTGCCGGAAGTGTTTTCGCGCCGCCGCCGCGCCGCCCTGATCGGCTTCGCCTACGCCACCTGGCTGTACCGCATCCTCCTGTTCCTCGGCATCGCCGCGCTGGTCTACCATTTCTTCATCAAGGCGCTCGGCATCGTGCTGTTCATGGTCGAAATCGGCTGGTTCGTGCTGCTGCCGGTGTGGCGCGAAATGCGGCTGTGGCCGGCCATGCTGGCGGCGCAGGACGGCCGGCCGTTCCTGCTGAGCAAGCTGGGCGGACACTTGCGGCGCCTGCCGCGCCTGCGCCGCACCGTCGCCGTTGCCGCCCTGCTGTTGCTGCTGGTGTTCATGCCATGGCCGACCCGGCTGTCCGCCTCCGGCTATCTGCATCCGGCCGACATGTTTCCCCTGCACGCGCCCGGTGCGGCCCAGGTCAGCAAGCTCGGCGCGGCCGACGGCAGCGCCGTCGCGGCCGGCGCCACCCTGATCGAACTGGCCTCGCCCGAGCTACAGCTGCGCTGGCGGCGGGCACAGGCGCGCCTTGAGCGCTTGCGCTGGCAAACCGCCAATTCTGGCGTCGAAGCGGACCAGCGGGTCCAGATGCAAGTGCTGCAACAGGCCCAGGCCACGGCCGCCGCCGAAATGGACGGTGTCGAAGCGGAAATCGCCCAGTACGCGCCGAAGGCCCCGTTCGCCGGCGTGCTCTATCTCTCGCCCGAGCTCGCACCCGGCGTCTGGGTGAGCGACCGCGAACGGCTCGGCATGCTGGTCAAGCCAGGGCAATGGCAAGTCGAGAGCTATTTGGACGAGAATGCGGTGCGGCGCATCAGGGTCGGCGACACCGGCCGCTTTTTCCCTGATGGGCTGGAGGGCGCGCCATTGACGCTGCGGGTCGGTGTCATCGAACAGGATGGCGCGCGCGTGCTGCAGCGTGCCGAACTGGCGAGCCAGTTCGGCGGCTCGGTCATGACGCGCGAAAAGCATGGCCAGCTCGTTCCCGACCAAGCCGTGTACCGGGTCACGCTGCTGGTCGAGACGCCGCCGGGCCGCCTGGCCCAGCACAGCTGGCGCGGGCACGTGGTCATCCACGGGCGCTGGGAAGCGCCAGGCCTGGTCTACCTGCGCTCGGCGATGGCGCTGATGTGGCGCGAACTCGGTTTTTGAGCCATCGCGGCGGCACCGTCGCGCACCCGCAAGTGCGCGCCGCCGGCAGGCGCAGGGCCTCGAACGGCCACGTTCCGGCGCGCTGCCCTGGCACGCACTAAGAACTCTCAGCTTCTGACCGTCGGCGCGTCCTTGCCCAGCGGCAGCGTGATGACGAATTCGGCGCCGCCCTGCGGATGGTTGCGGGCCGACAGCTTGCCCTGGTGCTGCTCAACGATACCGTAGCTGATCGACAGTCCCAGGCCAGTGCCCTTGCCGACCGGCTTGGTGGTGAAGAAGGGATCGAACAGGCGCGACAAATAATCGGGCGCGATGCCGGCGCCGTTGTCGCGCAGGCTCACGCGCAAGCTGGCGCCGTCGCGCTGCGCCGCGATCCACAGCTGCGGCGGCGCCGCGCCGGCCGCCACCGCGGCATCGCAGGCGTTCTCGATCAGGTTCATCATCACCTGCAGCAGCTTGCCGGCGTTGCCCATCACGGGCAACGGACCGCTTGGCGTCCAGTGCACCTGGAAGGCAGGCGCGGCGCCCTTGCTGATCCAGTGGATCGCCCGCTCGATCACTTCGTTAAGGTCGACCGCGCTGCGCTCGGCATGGTCGACGGCGGAGAAGCGTTTCAGTCCGTTGACGATGTCGGTGGTGCGCATCGCCCCTTCCAGCGTGCCCTCGATCAGTGACGGCAGGTCGTGCAGGATATGGTCGATGCGCAGCGTGCGCCGCAGTTGCGCATCGGCGGCGCCGTCGTGCAGGGCGGCGACGTAGCTGGCCAGCCGTTCGCCGTAGCGCTTGAGCGCATGCACGTTGCCGAGCACGAAGCTGATCGGATTGTTCAATTCGTGCGCAACGCCGGCCACCAGGCGCCCCAGCGAGGCCATTTTCTCGGCGTGCAGCAGTTGTTGCTGGGTGCGTTTGAGCGCTTCGTGGGTGTCGCTCAGTTCGCGGTAGGCGCGTTCGAGCTGCTCGTTCTTTTCCTCCAGCGCGATCTCGTCCTGCACCAGGCGCGAGTAGACCTCGTCCATTTTCTGGATGACGTCCAGCCAGGTGGCCTCGTCGATGCCTTCAAGCTGGGCGGGAACGTCGATCGGAAGGTCGGGGCTGCGCGGCATGCTGGGAATCGAAAAATCCATCGGACGATCGTGGCAGGATAGCTGATTTGGCGCGTGCGCACCAGCGCCGGGCACGATCGAAAGACGCTCCACGTTCAGTGTACGGTGCATACCATGCACGGGTCGAACGAGCGCACGATGTGCTGCACCGCCACCGGCGTGTCTTCGCCCGCCAGTACCGGCGCGCCCACCAGCGCCGCTTCGAGCGCGCCGGGGACGCCGGCGGCGTCGCGCGGCGAGAAATTCCACGACGTCGGCGCGACGATCTGATAGTTGGCGATCTTGCCGCCGCGGATCGCCACCCAGTGCCCCAGGCTGCCGCGCGCGGCCTCGGTCTGGCCGACGCCGTCGGCATGCTCGGGCAGCTCGGCCGGCGTGAAATACGGCTCGTCGATGCGCAGCGCGGTGATCCATTGCTCCATCAGTGGCACCACCAGCGCCAGCTCGAGCAGGCGCGCCAGCTCGCGCGTGTAGACGTTGCCGCCGCAGCGGGCCACGACGTCGCGCATCAAGGGATGGCCGTTCACCAGCTGGCGCGCCAGCGCGCCCGTCTCAAGCACCCGCCCGTCCAGCCGCGGCGCCTTGTTCCAGGTGTAGGCGCCCGGCTTGTCCGGCGCCGGCACGGTCAGGCCGACGGCCGGATGGCGCGCTCCGCCGGCGTCGTCGAGCCAGGCGTGGGTGGCGTCTTCGGCGATGCCGGCCGGGTCAAGCGGGCGCGCCTGGCCGAGCGCGCCGTCCCACAGGCCGCGCGCGAACGCCGGCACGCCGTCGGCGCCGGGATAAGAGCCGTTCGACATGTACAAGCCCGGCCCGGCGCCGAGCCGGTCCAGGCCGAGTTGCCAGGCCAAGGTCAGGAACAGGCGCAGGTCGCCGCTGTCGGCGCCGGCGCCGGTGTGCCAGGCGCGCAGCGCCGCCTCGCTGTCGATCGCCGCGATCGCCTCGAGCGGGGCGCAAAACAGTGTCTGCTCGAGAAAACTGCGAAACTCGCGGATGCGCGCCAGCAGGCGGATCCGCTCGGCCGCCTCGACCGCCCGCGACGAGCCGCCCGGCTGGATCGACTGGGTGTGCGGCCACTTTCCGCCCAAGGTGCCGAGCAGGGTGAACCAGCGCTGGCGCGCCGCCAGCGCCAGGCGCGCGTGGCTGCCCTGCAGCGCGGCGAAGCGTTCCTGCACGGCGCCGTGCCAGGGCTGCGCCGCGTACACAGGACGCGCGAAGTCGGGCATGAAGAAGAGGTAGAAATGGGTCAGGTGGTCGGCCAGGTTTTCGGTCGCCAGCATGACGTTGGTGACCAGCAGGCCGTTGGGTGGCGGCGCCACGCCGATCGCGTCGGCCAGCGCGCGCGCCGCCGCCACCGACTGCGACACCGAACAGATGCCGCAGATGCGCGGCACGTAGACCATCGCGTCGTACGGCACCTTGCCCTGCAGGATCTGCTCGAAGCCGCGGTACATGGTCGAGTTCACGTGCGCGCTTTGCACCGCGCCGCCAACTACTTCGAGGCGCACTTCGAGGTCGCCCTCGACGCGATTGAATGGTCCGACGATCAGGCGTGTCATGCGGGCCTCATTTGCCGCGCACGGTCTTGCGGATCGCCGGCACCTGCACCAGATGGTCGGCCACGGCGTTCTCGCGCACCCGTTTCGGCGTGGCCGACTTCGACAGCGAGGCGAGCGCGACGAACCAGGCCTTGGGCATGTCGGTCGGCAGGCCGATCGGGATGCCGGCGATCTTCGGGGTGAGGTGGAACGGGTGGCCGGGCTCCTCGAAGCCCGGCTCGGTACAGCTGATGCAGGCATAGCCGCCGCGCGTGCAGGAGCCTTCGCCGTTCCACAGCCGGGTATTGCAGTCGGCGTGCACCTGGGTGCCCTTGCAACCCATGTTTTCCATCATGCAGCCGCGGTCGGACGGTTTCACCGCGCTGGCCTTGAACTCGTAAAACTCGTTGCGCGTGCAGCCGTGATGCACCAGGTGATCGGCATAAAAGCGCGGGCGCCCGAGCGCATCGATCTGACTGGCGTCGAACAAATTGGCGGCCAGCGCCATCAGCGTCTCCATTACCCAGTTCGGGTGAGTCGGGCAGCCTGCCACGTTGATGACCGGCAGGCCGGCGCCGGAACGGTAGGCCGCGCCCAGCAGGCCGCCGATGCGGTCGCCCTCGTATTGCAGGCCGCAGGCATCGGTCGGGTTGCTGCCGGCCGCCGTGATGCCGCCGTACGCGGCGCAGGTGCCCACGGCGACGGTGTAATGGGCTACCGCGGCGAGCGCGCGCACCCACTCGATCATCGGTTTGCCGCTGCCTGCCAGCATGTGGAAACGCCCGCTGCCGTGCGGGCCGCGCAGCAGCGAGCCTTCGACGCACAGCGCGTGCAACGGCAGCTTGCCGTCGACGCAGTCCTGCAGGATGGCCAGCGCGTCGGCGCCGCTCTCGAGCGACAGCGAGGGGTGCCACAGCAGCCGGATGCCGGCGTCGGTGAGTGCGCCGAAGAAGTCGGGGGTGTCGGCGCACAGCAGCGACATGGTGCAGCCGCCGCAGCCGCCCGATTGCAGCCAGAGCACGTTGAAGCCGGGCTGACGCGCGGCGAAGGGGGCGGTCGGTGTCATTTTTTCTCCAGTCCCAAGCGTACCATTTTGCCGCGCAGGCCGACGCGCGAGAGGCCCAGCTCGCGCGCCGCGTGGGTCTTGTTCCAGCGCAGCCGCAGCAGCGTCTCCTTGACGATCGCCGCCTCCATCACGTCGAGCCGCTCCTGCAGGGTGCCGCTGTACGCGGGCGTATGCGGGCCTGGCGCGCCGTCGCCGCCGCCCTGGCCCTGCAGCACCTTGCTGGAAAAACCGCGCACGTCGATGTGGCTGCGCTCGGGCGCGGCCAGCGCCACCGCGCGGTAGATCTCGTTGCGCAATTCGCGGATGTTGCCTGGCCACGGATAAGTGACCAGGCTGGCCATCGCGCCGGGCGCGAACGCGCGCGCCGGCAGGCCAAGCTCGCCGGCCGCCTGCAGCAGCAACGCCTCGGCGATCGGCATGATGTCGGCCGGCCGTTCGCGCAGCGGCGGCATGGTCAGCGTCATGCCGGCCAGGCGGTAGTACAAGTCCTGGCGAAAGCGACCGCTGCGCACTTCCTGGTCGATGTCGCGGTGCGTCGCGGCCAGCACGCGCACATTGATCGGCACTGCCCGCGTGGCGCCGACCGGACGCACCTCGCCCTCCTGCAGCACGCGCAGCAGCTTGACCTGGAAGGCTGGCGACGTGTCGCCGATCTCGTCGAGGAAGACGGTGCCGCCGTCGGCGCGCTGGAAGATGCCGATGTGGTCCTCGTAAGCGCCGGTAAAAGAGCCGCGCTTGTGGCCGAACAGCTCCGACTCGAGCAGGTTGTCCGAAATCGCGCCGCAGTTTTCCATCACGAAGACGCGTTCGGCGCGCTTGCTGGAATAGTGGATGGCGCGTGCCAGCAGCTCCTTGCCGCTGCCCGATTCGCCCAGCACCAGCACCGACAGGTCGTGCGCGGCGATGCGCGCGGCCAGCTCGCAGACGGCGTCCATCGGCCCGCCGGGGGTGCGCACGATGCGGTCGAAGTCGAAACTGGCCTTGACCCGCTGCTGCTTTTCCTGCTTGCGCGTGCGCAGCACCGCGGTGCTGCTGCGCAGTTCCAGGTCGAGCCGGTTCATGTCGTGCTGCAGGCCGCGCGCTTCGACCGCGCCGCGCATGCAGTCGAGCAGGTGGGCCGGCATCCAGGGCTTGAGCACGTACTGGTAGATGCCGGCGTCGTTGATGCCGGCGATGATGTCCTCGGAATCGGTATAGCCGGAGATGATGATGCGCACCACGTCGGGCCAGCGCTCGCGCACCTCCTTGAGGAACTGCACGCCGGTGGTGCCGGGCATGCGCTGGTCGCACAGGATTGCCGCCAGCGGGTGGCGTTCCATCAGCACGCGCGCTTCATCGGCCGAACCGGCCGTAAACACCGTGAAGTCCTCTTCCAGCGTGCGCCGGATCGCATCCTGCGAGCCGGTTTCGTCGTCGACCACGAGGACGGCGGGCAGGCCCGCGCTGTCGGTGCTATTCATAGGTAGTGGGCGGCGCTTTCAGGACGGGGTTGCGGTGGACGGCCAGGTGGCGCGGCGTCCAGGCGTGCGGCATCTTGTGGACGAAATGGAACCTGGCGACATGATAACTCGGATCGAAGCCGTAGAAATTGCGGTGCATGCGCGCCAGCTCCTCGTCGCGATAGCTTTGCAGCGGCTTGTGGGCCTCGTCGCGGGCGCGCCGCGCGCGCTTTTCGGCCAGGCGCGCGGCGAAAGCGGGATCGCGCGCCAGCGCAATGGCGCGCTGTTCGAGCGCGGCCAGGCCGGCCGGCAGCAGCGCGTCGACCAGGCCGGCCGCCAGCGCCGCGCCTGCGGACCAGGGCAAGCGGTTTTGCATCAGCGCGCGCGCGGCCTCGGCGCCGACCCGGCGCGGCAGCGAGTAGGTCCAGTATTCGGAGCCGTACAGGTTGCCCATGTTCTTGTAGTGCGGGTTGAGCAGCACGGGTTCGCAGGCCCATACCAGGTCGGCCGCCAGCGCCAGGAAGGCACCGCCGGCGCCGGCGTTGCCGCGCAGCGCAGACACGGTGAGCTGGTCGGTGGCGCTCAAGATGTCGAGCGCCAGGTCGTTCATGGCGTTGATGTTGCGCCAGGATTCGTCGGCCGGACTCTCGCTCGCCTCGATCCGGTTCAGGTGGATGCCGTTGCTGAAGAAATCCTCCCCTCCAAGCAGCACCAGCACGCGGATCGGGCGCAGCCTTGCTTCGCGCACCGCCTGTGCCAGCCGTTGACACTGCTCGGTCGACATCGCGCCGTTGTGAAAATCGAAGCTCAGGAAACCGGCGCCGCCATCCTCCCAGTAGCGCAGCGCGGCCCATTCGGCCGAGGCGCGGCGGGTCGGCACGGCCAGCTCCGGCAGCGCGCGGAAATCGGCCGCGAAGCAGTGCGCGAGCGCCAGCTTGAACGGCGCCGGACCGGCCTGGCCGGCCGCCGCCGCGCGGCGCGCATGGCCGATCCAGACGCCGCCGTCGACGGTGCGGCGCAGCACCGCATCGTCGCGCCTGGCCACCACGTCGCCGGCGGCGCCGCCCACCAGCGCCAGGCTGGCCGGCGTGGCGGCGTGCGCGTCGGACAGATAGCAAGGCTGGCCGAACAGGCTGTCGAGCACACCGGGCACGCCGTCGGCGCTGCGCAGTTTTGCCAGCACCAGCGCAGTGCTGTCGGCCTGCCAGTCGATGCGGCGCTCAGGCTGGCGCAGCAGGGGACGCAGCGGCGCGCGCGCCGGTTGCGCCGTCAGCGGGCCGGCACCGGCAACGAGGCGCTCGAGCGCCTGCGCCACCGCCAGCAGCGCCGCGGCGCAGACCTCCTTGCGATACAGGCTGCTCTTGCTGGCCGCGCGCATCGGGAAGCGCGCCTCGCCCCATACCGGGCCGGCGTCCATCTCGGCGTCGGCCTGCAGGACCGTCACGCCCCACTGTGCTTCGCCGTCCAGAATCGCCCGGTCGAGCGATGACGGCCCGCGGTCGCCGGCCACGCCCGGATGGACCACCAGGCACAGGTAGCGGCGCCAGATCGCGGCGCCGATCGCGCGCTTGAGGAAGGGCGCCAGGATCAGGTCGGGCCGGAACAGCGCGACCGCCTCGGCGGCGACCGAGTCGGCGATGTCGAGCTCCACCGAGACGGTGTGGCCGGCCGCGCGCAGCGCCACGAACAGTGCCTGGGTGAGGCTGTTGAAGCTGTGCACGAGCAGCAGGATGCGCATCGCCGTGCCCCTAGCAAATGCGCGGCAACTGCTCGCCGGACAACCAGTCGACGACGCGGCGCCCGCCGAAGCGGGTCAGCATCTGCACGAAGCCGTGCGGGTCGTCCGTCACGGTGCCGATGCGCGTCGCCTGGCGGCCCAGCGGATGGGCGCGCATCGCCGCCAGCAGCGCCGGCGCGTCTTGCGCGGCGCAGATGGCCACCAGTTTGCCCTCGTTGGCCACGTACAGCGGGTCCAGGCCGAGGAACTCGCAGGCGGCGTCGACCTGCGGCGCGACGGCGATGGCGGCCTCCTCGAGCAGCATGCCGACGCCCGATTGCCTGGCGATCTCGTTGAGGGTGGTGGCCAGGCCGCCGCGGGTCGGGTCGCGCAGCACGCGCACGCCCGGCACCGCCGCCAGCATCTGCGCGACCAGCCCATGCAGGGCCGCCGTATCCGATTCGACGGCGGTGTCGAAATCGAGCGATTCGCGCTTCGACATGATCGCCACGCCATGCTCGCCGATGCTGCCCGAGAGCAGAATGGCGTTGCCGGGGCGCGCGGCGGCGCCGTCGATGTGGATCCCGGGCGGCACCACGCCGACCCCGGTGGTGGTGATGAACACGCCGTCGCCCTTGCCGCGCTCGACGACCTTGGTGTCGCCGGTGACGATGGCCACGCCGGCCTCGCGCGCGGCGCGTGCCATCGAATCGACAATGCGTTTCAGGTCGGCCAGCGGAAAACCTTCCTCGAGGATGAAGCTGGCGGCCAGGTACAGCGGCCGGGCGCCCGACATCGCCACGTCGTTGACGGTGCCGTGCACCGACAGGCAGCCGATGTCGCCGCCGGGGAAGAACAGCGGCGAGACCACGTGCGCATCGGTGGCCATCACCATGCGCCCGCCGGCGACGTCGAACGCGGCCTGGTCGTTGCCCTGGCGCAGCCACGGGTTGTCGAAGGCGGCCAGGAACAGCTCTTCGACCAGCTGCGCCGAGGCGCGTCCGCCGGCGCCATGACCCATGTCGATCTGGCCGTGCTTGAAGTCGAGCGGGCGCACGTAGCCTTTCTTCACCGCGCCGTTCATGCCGCCACCAGCGCGATATCCTTGAAGCGGCCATACGAATAATGCGCGGCGCAGGCGCCCTCGCTCGACACCATGCACGAGCCGAGCGGATTTTCGGGCGTGCAGACGGTGCCGAACACCTTGCAGTCGGTGGGCTTTTTCACGCCGCGCAGGATGGCGCCGCATTCGCAGGCCTTGTTGTCGGCGACCGGTTTGTATTCGAGGCCGTAGCGGCGCTCGGCGTCGTGGCGCGCGTAGGCCGGGCGCACCCGCAGCGCGCTGTACGGCACCTCGCCCAGGCCGCGCCACTCGAAGCTGGGGCGCAGCTCGAACACGTCCGACACCACCGCCTGCGCGGTCAGGTTGCCGTGCGCGCTGACGGCGCGGGCGAATTCGTTCTCGACTTCGCAGCGGCCGTCGTTGACCTGGCGCACCAGCATCAGGATCGCCTGCATCACGTCGAGCGGCTCGAAGCCGGCGATCACCACCGGCTTGCGGTACTCTTCGGCGAAGTGAACGTAGGGTTCGGAGCCGATCACGATGCTGACGTGGGCCGGGCCGATGAAGCCGTCGATCGGCACGCTGCCGTAGTCGCGCACCTCGGGCGACTCGAGGATGTGGGTGATGGCCGACGGCGTGAGCACGTGGCAGCACAGCACGCTGAAGTTGTCGAGCCCGCGCGCGTGGGCAGCGCGCACGGCCAGCGCGGTCGGCGGCGTGGTGGTCTCGAAGCCGATGGCGAAGAACACCACCTCGCGATCGGGATGCAGCTGGGCGATGTGCAGCGCGTCGCTGGCCGAGTAAACCATGCGGATGTCGCCGCCGCGCGCCTTGGCCTTGGTCAGCGAGAGGCCGTTCGAGGCCGGCACGCGCATGGTGTCGCCATAGGTGCAGACGATCACGCCCGGCTCGAGCGCCAGGCCGATGGCCTGGTCGATGCGCCCTATCGGCAGCACGCACACCGGGCAGCCGGGCCCGTGGATCATGTGCACATTGGGCGGCAGCAGTTCGCCGATGCCGTAGCGTGAAATGGCGTGGGTGTGGCCGCCGCAAAATTCCATGAAGCTGTAGCTGCGGGCCGGGTCGGCCTCGGAACGGATGCGGGCGGCGATCTTTTGCGCCAGCTCGCCGTCGCGGTATTCGTCGATGTACTTCATGCTTGACAGGTCTCCAGGAAAAACAGCGTGGCGATCGGATCGTCGATGTCCAGCGCCGCGGCGACGGCCGGCTCGCCGAACATGGCCAGCGTGCGCACGGCTTCTTCTTCGTCGAGCTTGCCGATGGCGTAGCCGACGTGCAGGATGACGTAGTCGCCGACGGCGACGCTGTCGATCAGGGCGGTGCAGATTTGCTTGCGCACGCCGCCCACATCGATGATGGCTTGCTGGTCCGGCAGCACTTCGACTACGCGGACCGGGATGGCTAGGCACATAAGGCGCTCTCGTTGACGTTGGTGTGATTGGTAAGGTTCAGGCGGCCGGCGTGCAGCTGCCGGCGCGCGACCCAGGCCTGGCCGAGCGCCAGCCCGGCGTCGCCGCAGGAGACGCTGCGCGGGGCGGCCACGCGCAGCCCGCGCGCGCTCAGCTGCGCGTCGAGCCGGGTGGCCAGGATACGATTGAAAAAGCAGCCGCCGCCCAGTGCCACGGTGCGCACGCCGTGCGTGTGCGCGGCCTGGCCGGCCCAGTCGGCGAGCGCATCGACCAGCGCCAGGTGGAACAGCGCCGCGCCGCGCGCGCGCGCCGTCAAATCGGCGCTGTCGGCCAGGTCGAACAGGCTGGCCAGCAACGGCAGCAGGTCGAGCGTACCGTCGGCGCCGATCGTGTGGCTGGCGCAGCGTGGCGGCGCCGGATGCTGCGCCAGGCAGCTTGCGGCCAGCGCTTCGAGCGCGATCGCCGCCTGCGCTTCGGCATCCTGGCGCACGCTGATGCCGAGCGCGCCGGCGGCGGCGTCGAACCAGCGGCCGGCGCCGCTGCTGGGCGGGCAATTGAACCCGCGCGCCAGCATCGCCTGCACGGTGCGGGCGGCCTGGGCGCCGGCGCCGGCGGCGAAGCGCGGCCCGATTTCGGCGCCGCGCCCCATCGCATGCAGCGCGGCGGCGGCCATGCGCCACGGTTCGCGCGCGGCGGCGTCGCCGCCGGCCAGCGCGAGCGGGCGCAGGTGGCCGAGCCGGCGCCACGCCGCGCCGTCGAGCAGCAGCAGTTCGCCGCCCCAGGCAGCGCCGTCGCTGCCGTAGCCGACGCCGTCGAGCGCGATGCCGATCACCGGTTCGTCGAGGGCGTACTCGGCGATCACCGCGCCGATGTGGGCATGGTGGTGCTGGACCGCGACGGCGGGCACGCCCAGCTGCCCGGCCACTTCGAGCGCGAGGCGGGTGCTGAAGAAATCCGGATGCAGGTCGTGCGCCACGGCGTCGATGCCGCCGCCGGCCCGATCTACCAGCGTCTGCACCGAGTCGGCCAGCGCGACGCAATTGCGCGGGTCGCCCAGGTCGCCGTGCAGCGGGCTCCAGAGCGCTGCACCGTCGCCCAGCAGGCAGGCTGAATTTTTGAGCCAGGCGCCGCAGGCGAGCACGCGCAGGTCCGCTGCGGCGCCGTCGGCCGGCAGCGGCTGGCGCCTCATGGGGCGCTCGCCGGCGCGGCCAGGGCAGCGCGTGCCGTCTCGATCCAGGCGATCCAGGCGTCCATGCCCTCGCCGCTGGAGGCCGACAGTTCGATCACTTCGATGGCGGGATTGACGCGCCGGGCGAAGGCGATGCAGGCGGCCACGTCGAACTGCAGGTAGGGCAGCAGGTCGGTCTTGTTGAGGATCATCAGCGTGGCGGCGGCGAACATGTCGGGGTATTTGAGGGGTTTGTCCTCGCCTTCGGTGACCGACAGGATGACCACCTTGGCCGCTTCGCCGAGGTCCCACATCGCCGGGCAGACCAGGTTGCCGACGTTTTCGATGAACAGGATGCCGCCCTCCTCGTCGCCGGCATCGTCGTGGCGATGCAGCGGCAGTGCGCCGAAGGCCTGGCCGACCATCTGCGCGTCGAGATGGCAGCCCTTACCGGTGTTGACCTGGATCGCCGGGGCGCCGCTGGCGCGGATGCGGTCGGCGTCGTGGCTGGTCTGCTGGTCGCCTTCGATGACCGCCACCCGGGGACTCGCCGGATTTAGCCCGAGCGCGGCGATGGTGGCGCACAGCAGCGTGGTCTTGCCGGAACCGGGGCTCGAGACCAGGTTGAGCGCAAGGATGGCGTGGCCGGTGAAGTGGGCACGGTTGGCGCGCGCGTGGCGGTTGTTTTCCCCCAATACGTCCTGCTCGATGCGTATCGCACGCGCCTGGCTCATGCCGGGCACCGAGACGCGCGCCGCGCCGGCACCGAAATGCAGGTCGCCGGTGCGCGCGTCGACCGCGGCGTGGGTGTCGCCATGCACGTGATCGTGGCCGTGATCGTGGCCGTGCGCATGCGCATGGCCGTGGTGCTGATGGCGCACGTAGGCCACTTCGACTGGTTTGGCCGCATCGCTGCAGCCGCATATGACACACATGATTTGTCTCCCTGCTGTTGACTTCTGTTCTTATATGTCTTCGACCATCATGTCGACGATCCGTAGTTCGCTGCCGCCGTCAGGCTGCAGCTGGTAGCCACCGCAGCGCTGGCATGGATCGCCGCGCGCCTTGATGTCGACGGTGGCGCCGCAGGGCATGCACCAGGCCCGCGCCAGCGGCGTATCGATCTCGATGCGGGCGCCCTGCAGCAGCGTGCCCGGTGCGATAGCCTCGAGCGCGAAGCGCAGCGCGCGCACTTCGACGCCGGCCAGGGCGCCGGCCTCCAGGCGCAGCAGCGTGACGCGGACGAACGCGTCGCGGCGCGCCGTATCCTCGACGATTTTCAAGATGCCACCTGCCAGACTCAATTCATGCATGGGGAAACTCTATCTTAAAATCGACGCACGGGTCGAAGGCAGCGGCCAACACGCCGATCCGGCGCGTGGCGACAGCGCGCGATTCGGAGCACCGCGCGGCCGGCATTGCGGCCAACGCCTGCGCCACCACCCCGCACGGGTGAAAATTCCATTCGGTCGGCGCCACTACCCGATAGTCGACGATCACCGGCGCGCCGCCGGCGAGGTCGAGCCGGACCCAGTGCAACAGCAGGCCGCGCGCCATTTCGCTCCATGCCAGCGCCGCGCCGGGCGCCAGCGCGAGCGCCCCGAGAGAGAGCAGCGGGCCGTCGCCGCTGGCGAGCGCGCACAGTTCGGCCAGCCGCGCGCCCATCCGCAGCCACGCGTTGGCGGGCACGCCGCCGGCCGATGCGGCCGGCTCGCCCAGGCGGGTCCAGGTGCCGGTTTCGCAAGCTTCGCCGGCGCTGCTGGGCGCGCGTTCAAAGTCGGCGGGGCCGGCCAGCGCGGCGCCGAGCACGCGCAGTGACGCCGCGCTGGCATGCGGCAGCAACGGCGCCACGCCGGCGTCGATGGCGCTGGCGTCGTCCTCGATGGCGCGCAGCAGCAGCGCCGGCAGGGTCGCGGCACGCCGGCTCCAGTGCCGCAGACAATCGGCAGGGTCGTCGCGCCAGCGCGCCAGCCATGGAGCGATCGCGCCACCGAGCAGTTCGCGCTCGACCCAGGCGCGCAAGGCGGGCGTGGCCAGGCCATTGTCCTCCATTGTGCCTGCAGCGAACAGGGGGCAGGCGCGCAGGGCGTGCGCGGCGCTGCCGTCGGAACCGCCGAGCAGGCGCGGCCAGTCGATCAACAGGCGGCGCACGTGTTCGCGCGCGGTTTCGGCGGCCAGGCTGGCGCGCTCCGGCGCTCGCGGCGCGGTGCGCAGGCCAAGCGCGGCGTCGACCGCCAGGCCGGCGGTCAGGCGGTGCGCTTCGCCGCACAGCGAAAACAGGCGCGGCAACTGCAGCGCCGCCGCGCTGGCCGGCTTGCCACGCAACAGCAGGCCGGCCAGCGAGGCGCGGCTGCTGCGGATCGCCGGCAGCCCCTGCCCCGGGCACATGGTCAGCCCACCGCCGGCGGCGAACGTGTTCATGGACGCGGCCCCGGCGCCACGCGACCGAGCAGGAAGCCGCGCCGGCCGGGCTTCGGCTCGCTGGCCAACCGGGCGGCGATCTGGCGCTCGGCGCGGCGCAGCACCAGCAGCACTTCGGC
This sequence comes from Pseudomonadota bacterium, assembly GCA_030272785.1. Lineage (GTDB taxonomy): Bacteria > Pseudomonadota > Gammaproteobacteria > Burkholderiales > Burkholderiaceae_D > JAFCUW01. The sequence continues at coordinate 5,452 of JARXKM010000046.1, read as the reverse complement.
CGCGGTGGCGCGCGCCGCGGCCTGGTCGGCGAATTCAAACATCGGCGAAAACAGCGAGCACATGTCGTAAGAGCCAAAGCCGGCTTCGTGGGCGCCGATGAAGTCGAACCGCTTGCCGCCGAGACGGCGCGCGTGCGACTGGCCTTGCGGGCTGGCTGCCTGGCCGTGCGGCGCCAGCCAGATCAGGTTCATGAACCAAGGTGTGAGCAGGATGCCGAGCGCACCGTCCGTGCCGTCGCCCGCGCTGCCAGTGCACGGCTCAAAGCCGATCGCCTCGACCGACAAGGCGCGGTTCATCACCGGCACGCCGTGCATGCGGGTGACGCCGATCGATTCGAAGCAGCGGCGCAGCGCGTCGGTGCGTGCGGCCAGGTCGGGCGCGGCGCTGGTGCGCAGGTTCATGGTGCGTCCTCGCACAGGATCATGAACTGGTTGGCGGCGCCGTCGCAGTTGGGGCAGCGCCAGTGCGCCGGCAGCGCCGCGAACGGCGTGCCGGCGGCGACCTGCCAGACCGGATCGCCGTGCGCGGGATCGTAGACCCACCAGCAGATTTTGCATTCGAGCCGGGTGTGCGGCGCGAGCTTGCCGGCATCGCCCATGTAGCTGCCTTCAAAGCCGGCGAAGACTGCCTCGCCCGGGCCGGCGGCGCTCATGCGCGGGCCACCCATTCGAGCACTTCGCGCAGCCGTTCACTCGAGTCGACCAGGTCTTCGCGGGCGGCGCAGGCGACTTCGGGGATGTCGGTGATTTCCACGGTATTGAGCAAGATGGTATCGGACGAGTTGTAATACACCACGCGCCAGCAGTTCGGCACCAGCGTGCTGAGGATGCGGCAGTTGCCGTAGCCGCGCGAGAGGATCAATACGCATCCGCCCATCAGGCGCTGCTCGAGAAATGCCGCGTCCTCATTGGACAACGGCAGCAGGCTGAGGTTCACGACATGGGCCGCCATGCCGTTTCGCCAGGCCTGCAGGTGCTCGTTCAGTTCGGCCACCAACGACGGCGCGTTCATCACGCCGGCGGGCAGGTCGTCCGGCATGGCGAGCGTGCCGGCATGGGCGCCGGCGCGGGCGGCGCTGATCAGCACCGGCGGCACCGGGCCGCAGTCGACCTGGTCAGCCACGACGCGGCCGTCCTGGCTGATCACGCTGCGCCAGATGCCGGCGAAAATCGACTCCTGGATGCGGATCGACGATGCGCCCTCGACGCGGGCGCTGACCTCGCCCTCGCCGAGCACCTGGTTGACCAGCGCGAGGTTGGCGCGGTCGAGCGCGACCAGGCTGACCGGTTCGGGCTGGCCGCCGGCGGCGGCCAGGTCGGCCGCCGCCAGGATGGTGCGCAGCACGCGCTGCGCGGCGCTCAGGCCGACCAGTTCCTCCGGCTCAGGCAGGATCGGCGTGGCGTAGGTCTGCATCCCCTGCGGCATGACCAGGTAATCGAGTTCGACGTCCTCGCTCTGGCTGCCGGCGCCGAGGGCGACGACCGGAATCGGGAACGGCCGGGCGGCCGATTTTTCTCTGCTGATTTCCATGCTGGTTCCTTGTTAATGACAGGCGGCGCCGCTGGCGGCGGCGACGAGCGGGATGCCGATGCCGGGCACGCGCGAGACCGGCAGCAATAGCACGCGCGCCACTTCGCGCAGGTAGTCGTCCCAGTCGAGCATGCCGGAGACGGTGGCGACGTACTGGCCGCCGCGCAGGAACACCAGCGCCGGGCGGCGCGTGGCGGCGTAGCGGCGCGCCAGCGCGTCCTCGCAATCGCGCTCGGCGATGGCGATGCGAAAGCTGCGTTCGAAAGCGCGGTGCAGTTCGGGCAGCACGACGGCGACGTCGAGGCATTCGGGAAAGCGCACCGGATCGCCGGCGATGAACAGCACGCAGTCTCCCTGCGCGGCCAGGAATGGCTGGTCAGGGGTATCGCGCACCCAGGCGGCGCCGAATTCGGCGACCAAGCGCTGCATCAGCGGCGGCGTGGCGGGCACGGTGTGGGGCGCCGGCATTTGCAGCATCAGTGTATCGGTGGTCATGACAGGCCTTCAATGGAGAGTTCAGGTTGATCGGTGGCGCACGCGCCGGCGCAAGCGGCCGCGCTCATGCTGGACGGCAGAACGAAGGGCGCGAAGGCGTCGCCGGCGCGGCCGTCGATCGCCGCCTGCAGCAGGTCGAGCACGGCGTCGATCTCGCCGGCGCGCTCGGCCGAGATGCGCTCGCGCGCGTCGCCCAGGAAAGTGAGCAGCCAGTCGCCGGGCGCGCAGAGCCCGACCAGCAAGGTGGCGACGCGGCAGCGGCCGGCGCGGCCGGCGCACAGGGCGAAGCCGGCTTGCACCGACTCGACCTGCATAGGTATGCCCATGCACATGGCAACTCCTCAAGACGTCGGCATGAAGCGCTGGTCGCCGATGCGGCAGGCCCGTTGCTCGGAGGGGCGCTCGGCTTCGTAGCGTGCCAGCGCCAGGTGCGGCAGCGTGATGCTCTCGCCCGGTTCGAGCGCGCTGCGGCGCGGTCGCGGTGCGGCGCCCCAGCGCGCCAGGTATTCCAGGCCGACGGCGACGGCCGGATCGAGCGCCGCCTTCAGGGCCGGGCGCAGGCTGCCGCCGAAGTCCTCGATCTCCTGCGGCTGGCAGCCGATCAGCACCACCTGGCGCGGATAGCGGCCGGTCAGTTCGGCCAGCGCCAGCACCTCCTGGAAGCCGGTCTGGTGCAGGCTCATCTTCTTGGCGCCCATAAATTTTGGCACCTCGGCGTTCTCGATCACCTTCAGGGTGCCGGGCGGCAGGCCGTAGTCGATGGCGTCGAAGATCAGCAGGCAGTCAGCGCCCTGCACGTGCTGGATCAGGTACAGGCCCTGGGTGCCGCCGTCGATCAGGCGCACGTTGGCGGCGAACTCGTAGCGCTGCTGCAGCAGTTCGGCGCAGCGCACGCCGAAGCCTTCGTCGGCCCACAGCAGGTTGCCGATGCCGAGCACCACGATGGCTGCGGCGCCCTGCCCGCGCACCGCGCTCATGGCTCGCCCTTGAAGGTGCGGTAGCCGGAGATCATGGTGCTGACCACGCTGCTGCGGCCCATGATGTCCTCGCGCACGGCGGCGTAGACGTGCAGGATGATGAACACAATCAGCGCCCACATGCCCAGGTGGTGCCAGGTGTGCACGTCTTGCGATTGCCCCATCAACGGGATCACCCAGCCGAACAGGCGGTCAGCCCAGGAGCCGCGCTGCAGCCCTTCGCCGTACATGGCGAAGCCGGTGAAGACCATGAACAGCGAGGTGAGGAAAAACAGGAAGAACATGGCGAAGCGCGCCAGCGGATTGTGGCCGACGTAGCGGCCCGGCTGCGGCACCAGGAAGCTGTACCACTTGAGCATGTTGAGCGCTTCGCGCCAGTAGGCCCTGGTGAAGATCGGCACCCAGAACATCTCGCGGGCGTGGTGGTTGCCAACGCAGGCCCAGTAGATGCGCGCCAGCAGGCCGATGGCGAACACATACGCGGAGGTGAAATGGGCGAAACGGATATAGCCCATCAGGAAGTGCGCGCTGGCCTCGCCGGCCTGGGTGGGCGGCGGGCTGCCGATGAAATAGCCGGTCACGCACAAGACCACGATGGCCAGCACGTTGATCCAGTGCCAGAGGCGCACCGGCGCCTCGTACACGTAGACCGACTTGACCGAGGCGGCGCGGGCCACTTCGCGCGCCTCCTGGACGGTGTCGTAGTCGTGCGCTGTTTTGGTAGACATGTCTGCTCCTTCTCGGGTGTGCATGCGGCGCCGTCAGCGCACCGTCACGTGGGTGAGTTGCTGGCCGTCGGGGCTCATGACATGGGTCGAACAGGCCATGCACGGATCGAAGGAATGCAAGGTGCGCAGGATCTCGACCGGCTGCTCCGGGTTGGCCATCGGCGTGTTCATCAGCGATGCTTCGAACGCGCCGATCTGGCCCTGGGCATCGCGCGGGCCGGCATTCCAGGTGCTCGGCACGACGCACTGATAGTTTTCGATCTTGCCGTCCTTGATGCGGATCCAGTGGCCCAGCGCGCCGCGCGGCGCGGCCACGGTGCCGACGCCGTGCGCCTCCTTCGGCCAAGTGCTCGGATCCCATTTTTCGACATTGGCAGTGCTCGAGTCGCCGGCCTTGATGTTGGCCATCAGCTCGTTGAAATCGTCCTGCATCATCTGCGCGCAATTGAGCGACTCAAGCGCGCGCGCCAGGGTGCGACCGATGGTGGTCGGCAGCAGCTGCTTGACGGTGTAGGCGGTCGGCTTGAGACCGAGCGCCTTCGGGATGTCGACGTTGATGGCCTGGGCGGCATCGTCGCACTGCTGCTTGATGTAGGCGGCCCCGGCGTGCTGCGGATCTTTCAGCGCATGCGCATAGCCGAGGATATAGCGCGCCAGCGGCCCCACCTCCATCGCATGGCCGCGCCAGCGCGGCGACTTGACCCAGGAGTACTTCGCTTCCTCGTCGATTTGCTCGATTGCGGTGCGGGTGCCCTTGGTCTTGGGCCCCAGCACGTAGTCAGGTTCGGTCACGCCGTCCCATGGATGCAGGCCCTTGCTGTCGTCGGCATATTTGTACCAGGAGTGGGCGACGAATTCCTGCACCTGGGCCGGGTCGCGCGGATCGACCGGGAAGATCTCGTCCCAGTTGCCGTTCAGGATGGCGCCGCCGGGCATCTGGTTGGTGCGCTCGTCGTAATTGACCTTCGGGTAGGCGCCGTAGTCGAACACGTTGGTGGCGGACAGGCCGCCGCCGTACAGCCAGCCCGCATCCTTGTAGATGGTGCCGATGGCCAGCACGTCGGGAATGTAGACGTTGCGGCAGAATTCGATGGCTTCCTCGATGCGCGCCTTGACGAAATTGAGGCGCTCCATGTTCAGCGGCGCGCCGGCGGCGCCGTTGCCGTCGATGTTGATCGCGCAGGGCACGCCGCCGACCAGGTAGTTCGGATGCGGGTTCTTGCCGCCGAAAATGGTGTGGATCTTGACCCACTCTTTCTGCAAGTCGAGCGCTTCGAGGTAGTGCGCCAGCGCCATCAGGTTCGCCTCGGGCGGCAATTTGTAGGCCGGATTGCCCCAGTAGCCGTTCTTGAACGGGCCAAGCTGGCCGCTCTCGACGAACTTCTTGATGCGGTTCTGGATGTCGCGAAAGTAGCCCGGCGACGAGGTCGGGTGCGACGGCGACACCGTCTGCTGCAGCGTGGAGGTGGCCTTCGGGTCGGCCTTCAGGGCGGACATGATGTCGACCCAGTCGAGCGCATGCAGGTGGTAGAAGTGCACCACGTGGTCGTGCACCTGCAGCGTCTTGGCCATGATTTCGCGGATCAGGTGGGCGTTTTTCGGCACCTTGATGCCGAGCGCGTCTTCCACCGCGCGCACCGAGGCGAGCGCATGGCAGCCGGTGCACACGCCGCAGATGCGTTCGACAAAGGCCCATGCGTCGCGCGGATCGCGGCCCTTGA
>JARXKM010000361.1:1773-4692 GCA_030272785.1 Pseudomonadota bacterium | reverse complement strand
ATCGACCGCATCATCAACTTCTTCCCGGAGGAGCGCCGCGCGCAGCTGCTGATGGACCTGTCGCTGAACCTGAAAGGGATGGTGTCGCAGCGCCTTATCCCGCGCAAGCAGGCCAAGGGACGCGTGGTGGCGATCGAAATCATGCTCAACTCGCCGCTCATCTCCGACCTGATTTTCAAGGGCCAGGTCCACGAGATCAAGGAGATCATGAAGAAGTCGCGCGAACTGGGCATGCAGACGTTCGACCAGGCGCTGTTCGACTTGCACGAGGCCGACAAGATCAGCTACGAGGATGCGCTGCGCAACGCCGATTCGGTCAACGACCTGCGCCTGGCGATCAAACTACAGGGCAAGGACGCCAAGCACCGCGACCTGTCGTCCGGCACACAACACCTGGGGATCGTCTGACATGAACATTTTCGACTACAGCGCCGCCAGCCTGGCCGGCGCGCCGGTGGAACTGGCGCAGTACAAGGGCAAGGTCCTGCTGATCGTAAACACCGCCAGCGCCTGCGGCTTCACGCCGCAATACGCCGGCCTCGAGCAGCTGTACCAGCGGTTCCGCGACCAGGGCGTGGTGGTGCTCGGCTTCCCGTGCAACCAGTTCGGCCGCCAGGAGCCGGGCAGCGCCAGCGAGATCGGCGCGTTCTGCGAGAAGAACTTCGGCGTCACGTTCCCGCTGTTCGCCAAGGTCGACGTCAACGGCGATGGCGCCGATCCGCTGTTCCGCCAGCTAAAGAAGGATGCGCCCGGGCTGCTCGGCACCGAGGCGATCAAATGGAACTTCACCAAGTTCCTGGTGCGCCGCGACGGCACCGTCTACAAGCGCTACGCGCCGGCCACCAAGCCGGAGCAACTGGCCGGCGACATCGAACAGCTGCTCGCGGCTCCCGAGGTTTGACCGGCAGGCGAAATCGCGAAAAATCCGCGGGTGCAGGCGCGCGCCACGCGCGACGCCGCAGCCCGCCTTTACGGTATCATCGCTGGTCAAATACCGACTAGCGTGCTCGCCGCCATGGATACGACCGTTCCACCCACCCTCGAAATACCGATCGCCGACGGTGCCGTCAACATGGACTGGGCCTTCGAACAGAGTCCGGATTGCATCAAGATCATGGACGGCGACGGCAGCCTGCAGGCGATGAACCGCAACGGCCAGTGCGCGATGGAGATCGACGACTTCAGCGCCGTGCATGGCCAGCTGTGGTCCGGCATGTGGCCGGCGGCCACGCGCACCAAGCTCGAAGCGGCGCTGGAATGCGCGCGCAGCGGCGTGCCCGGCCACTTCGACGCCTTCTGCCCGACCGTCAAGGGAACGCCGAAGTGGTGGGACGTGCTGATCACGCCGATCACCGGCAGCGATGGCCAGGTCAGCCACCTGCTGGCCGTCTCGCGCGACATCACCGAGGTGCGCCGCGCCGTCGAACAGCAGCTCGAACTGGCCGCGCGCCTGCAATTTACGCTCGAGGTGGCCGAATTCGGCGAGTGGGAACTCGATCTGGAAACGCTCAAGTCGACCCGCACGCTGCGCCACGATCAGTGCTTCGGGTATGCCGAAGCGGTGCCGGAATGGAGCGTCGACATCATGCTCGCCCACATCCACCCGACCGACCGCGCGCGCGTCGACGCCGCGTTCGACGCCGCCGGCAAGGGCGCGCATGCCCTGCGTTTCGAGGCGCGCGTCATCTGGCCCGACGCCAGCGTGCACTGGATCAGCGCGCACGGCAGCCTGTATCGCAGCGCCGGGCGGCCCGACCGCCTGATCGGGCTGGTGTCCGACATCACCGAGCGCATGCGCCTCACCGAGCAGTTGCAGGAAGCGAGCCGCAACAAGGACGAATTCCTGGCGATGCTGGCGCACGAATTGCGCAACCCGCTGGCGCCGATCAGCGCGGCGGCGCAGATCCTCACCATGGGCCGCGCCGACGCCGCGCTCACGCTCAAGGCCGGCGCCATCATCGACCGCCAGGCGCGCCACATGAACCGCCTGCTCGACGACCTGCTCGACGTCTCGCGCGTGACCCAGGGACTGGTCGCGCTGAGCATGACCCGGCTCGACCTCAAGCGCGTGGTGGCCGATGCGGTCGAGCAGGCGCGCCCGATGATCGAACAGTACCTGCACCAGTTCACCGTGCAGCTCGACCCGACGCCGGCGTATGTGCTGGGCGACGACAAGCGGCTGGTGCAGGTGCTGTCGAATTTGCTCAACAATGCCGCCAAATATACGCCGCGCGGCGGCCAGCTCGCGCTGCGCCTTCGCTGCGAGGGCGGACAGGCGCGCATCAGCGTCAAGGACGACGGCATCGGCATGGAAGCGGACACCCTGGAGAAGGCGTTCGACCTGTTTTCGCAAGCGACCCGTTCATCGGACCGCGCCACCGGCGGCCTGGGCCTGGGCCTGGCGCTGGTCAAGAGCCTGGTCGACCGTCACGACGGCACGGTCAGCGGCCACAGCGCCGGCAAGGGCTGCGGCAGCGAATTCGTTGTCATGCTGCCGCTGCTGGCCGGTGGCGCGGTGGCGCCGGTGGCGCCGGCCGCGGCGCTGTCCGACTGCGGACGTCTTTGCCTGTTGATCGTCGACGACAACCGCGACGCGGCCGAGATGCTTGGCATGTACCTGGGCGCGGCCGGTCACGAGATCCATCTCGCGTTCGCCGGCGACGATGCCCTCGCGCGCGCGAGCGACATCCGTCCCGACGCCTGCCTGCTCGACGTCGGCCTGCCCGACATGAGCGGCTACGAACTGGCGCGCCGCCTGCAGGCCCTGCCGGCCACGCGCGACGCCGCCATCATCGCCATCACCGGCTACGGCAGCAAGAGCGACCGCGAATTGTCGGTCCACGCCGGCATCCGCCACCACCTGACCAAGCCGGTCGACACGGCGCAGCTGAACCGGCTGCTGGCCGACATCGCGGCGCG
>JARXKM010000361.1:0-1673 GCA_030272785.1 Pseudomonadota bacterium | reverse complement strand
ATGGATACAGAACAGCTCAAAGCCCATTGCGTGGAATTGCCAGGGATGGCCGCCGTGCTTCACGCGGCGCCCAGCAACGTGCTCGCGTATAAAGTGGATAGCAAGACGTTCGCGTACTTCAAGACCAGCGAGCCCGAACGCTGGCGTTTCAGCGTGCGCGTCACCGCCGACCGCTTTCTCGAACTGACCGACATGCCGGGCGTGAAGCCAGCCCGCTACATGGGGCGGTTTCATTGGGTCACGATCGTCGACGTGCGCACGTTCCCTGAAGATTATTTGATCGAACTGGTGCAACATTCATACGACCGCGCGCTCGGCTCGCTGAGCAAGGCCAGGCGCAAAACGCTCACTGGGAGCTGATCATGGAAATGAAGCGCGTGAATGCCGGCAAACTGCGGGCCATTGGATACGATACCCGCGAGCGCCTGCTGCGCGTCGAACTCGACGACGGCAGCGCCATCGAATACGCCGGCGTCGACAGCGAGGTCTGGCGCAAGCTCTCGACCTCCGGCGCGGCGTGGAGCTATTATCGCGACAAGATCGAAGAGGAGTTCAGCGGCCGTCGGGCGGCGCCGCGCGCGTCATCGCAGTCACGCGACGCGCTCAACGACCTGTTCAAAGCGCCCGACGTTGATCCTTGAAACGGACTAGGACTGCGCCAGCGCCCGGTCGATCAGTTCGATCCAGTGCGTGACCGGCGTATCGGTGCCCGCCTGCAGGTGCGTCAGGCAGCCGATGTTGGCCGAGACGATTTCGTCGGCGCCGGTGGCTGCCAGGTTGGCCAGCTTGCGCTCGCGCAGCGCCAGCGACAGCTCCGGCTGCAGCACCGCGTAGGTGCCCGCCGAACCGCAGCACAGATGACTGTCGGCGCACAACGTGACGTCGACGCCGGCCGCGCGCAACACGCCTTCGACCTTGCCGCGGATCTGCTGGCCGTGCTGCAGCGTGCACGGTGGATGGTAGGCGATGCGCTTGCTGATTTTCCCCTTCAGGCGCGCGCCCAGCTCCGCTTCGAATTGCGGCATGACTTCGGACAAGTCGCGCGTCAGCGCCGAGATGCGCGCCGCCTTTTCGGCGTAGGCGCTGTCGTGCGCCAGCAGGTGACCATATTCCTTGACCGTTACGCCGCAGCCGGAGGCGGTCATCACGATCGCCTCGACCTGCTCCACCAGCGGCCACCAGGCGTCGATATTGCGGCGCATGTCAGCGAGCCCGCCCTGCTGGTCGTTCAGGTGAAAGCGCAGCGCGCCGCAGCAGCCGGCCTTGGGCGCGAGCACCAGCTGCACGCCGCAGGCATCGAGCACGCGCGCGGTGGCGCTGTTGATGTTCGGCGCCATCGCCGGCTGCACGCAGCCGTCCAGCACCAGCATCTTGCGCGCGTGAACGCGGCTCGGCCAGTGGCCGGCATCCGGCGTCGGCGGCAGCTTGTCCTGCAGGCTTTTCGACAGCAGCGGGCGTACCAGCTGGCCGGCCTTGAACGCCGGCTTGAATATCCATTTGCTCGGCAGCGCTTCCTTGAGCAGGGTGCGGGTGACGCGTTCGGCCAGCGGGCGCGCGACCCGCTGCTCGACCACTTTGCGGCCGATGTCGATCAGGCGGCCGTATTGCACCCCGGACGGACAGGTCGTTTCGCAATTGCGGCACGTCAGGCAGCGGTCCAGGTGCAGCTGGGT
>JARXKM010000360.1 GCA_030272785.1 Pseudomonadota bacterium | reverse complement strand
AGCGCCACTTCGTCGGCGGCGTCCTTGCGCACCTCTTCGTCAGGGTGGTTCAGTTCGCGGTCGATCTGCAGCGCGACATACGACGAGAAGGCGCGTGCGCCCTCGGCGTAGGCTTTGGCGGTGAGCAGCATGCGGCGCACGTCCGGGTGCACGATGATCGGGTCGGCCTGCTTGTCAGGCGCCTTCACGCCAGACAGGCTGCGCATCTGGATGCGGTCCTTGGCGTACACCAGCGCGTTCTGGTAGGCGACCTCGGTCAGGCCGAGCGACTGCATGCCGACGCCGAGGCGGGCCGCGTTCATGAACACGAACATGGCGTTGAGGCCCTTGTTCGGCTCACCGATGATCCAGCCGCGCGCCGAATCGAGGTTGATCTGGCAGGTCGAATTGCCGTGGATGCCCATCTTCTCTTCGATCGCGCCGCAGGTGACGGGATTGCGCTCGCCGACGCTGCCGTCGGCGTTCGGCAGGAACTTCGGCACCAGGAACAGCGAGATGCCTTTCGAGCCTTCCGGCGCATCCGGCACGCGGGCCAGCACCAGGTGCAGGATGTTGTCGGCCATGTCGTGTTCGCCGGCCGAGATGAAGATCTTCGAGCCGGTGATCAGCCATGAGCCGTCGGCCTGCGGCAGCGCCTTCGAGCGCAGCATGCCCAGGTCGGTGCCGCAATGCGATTCGGTCAGGCACATGGTGCCGGTCCATTCGCCCGATACCAGTTTCGGCAGGTAGGTCTTTTTCTGTTCGTCGGTGCCGTGCTCTTTCAGGCACTCGTAGGCGCCGTGCGACAGGCCCGGATACATCGACCAGGCCTGGTTGGCCGAGTTGAGCATCTCGTAGAACGAGTTGTTGATCACCAGCGGCAGGCCCTGGCCGCCGTATTCAGGATCGCAGGCCAGCGCCGCCCAGCCGCCGTCGACGTACTGCTTGTAGGCTTGCTTGAAGCCCTTCGGCGTGATGACCGACTTGGTCGCCGCGTCGTAATGGCAGCCTTCGCGGTCGCCCGAGTGGTTCAGCGGGAACAGCACTTCCTGGGTGAACTTGGCGCCCTCTTCGAGGACCTGGTTGATGATGTCGGCATCGACATCCTCGAACCGCGGCATGATTTTCAACTCTTCCGTGACATTGAGTAGTTCATGCAGCAAGAACTGCATATCCCGAAGTGGTGCGACGTATTGACCCATGGTGATTCTCCTGACGAGGTATTGTGGTAGCCGGACAAGCTTACGCCTGCTTCAGCCGACGTGGTTCTTTTGCGGATTCTGGAAATTGTCGATCAAGCGGTCGAAGCCGATACGGGCCCGGTCGACGCTGCCGGGCATGCGCAGGAAGCGGGCGTCGTGGTGCAAGGCCAGGATCAGGCCGTACATCTCGTAGACCAGCTGGTCGGCGTCGGTATCGGCCTTCAGGTCGCCCACCTCGATGGCCTGCAGGACGCAGCGCAGCAGCGCGCCCTGCCAGGCCTGCACCATCGACACGAGTTCCTCGCGGATCGGGCCGGGACGGTCGTCGTACTCGACGGCGCCGCTGATGTAGATGCAGCCCGAGGCGATTTCGACGCTGACGCGCTTGATCCAGCGGGCGAACATCGACTTCAGGCGCGACATGCCGCGCGCCTCCTGCACGCTGGGGAAAAACACTTCCTGCTCGAACCGGTGGTGGTACAGCTTGAGCACTTCGAGCTGCAAATCCTCGCGCGAGCCGAAGTGCGCGAACACGCCGGACTTGCTCATGTTCATCTTATCGGCGAGCAAGCCGATGGTCAGCCCTTCGAGGCCGTCGCGGCTGGCCAGGTCGAGCGCCACGTCGAGGATGGCCGCGCGGGTGAGCTCGCCCTTGCGCATGAATTTGACTGAAGTATTGATAAGCGTACCTGCTGAAAGTGACGGCGCCGCGATGCGCGAAATAAATCCGAACGCTCGTACTATTATCCACTCGGGAGTAAATGTCAAACAGGAACTTAGAGTCGAGATTCTATTTGACGCAGCGCAACATGCGCCGCCGCCGGCGCCACCCCGGGGGTCAGTGCCGGCAATCGTACACGAGCTCATCATTAGGAGGCACATGTGGACGCACATTTGGCGTCGGACGGCCGAGCCTGTGTACGAATGCCGGCACTGACCCCCGGGGTTATTCGCTCACTTTGCTCAGCGCGCGGCGGTCATGCTTGGTCGGGCGCCCTTTGATGGTGGTGCCCGGCTCCCGATACAACTTGCGCGCGTCGGCTTCGCTTTCGCGCCGGGCGACGCTGGCGGCGGTTTCGGCATACAACAGCCGGGCCACCGGCGCGGCGCCGCGCTTGTCGGATATCCCCAGCACCGTCACCTCCCAGCTCTCGGCGCCGTTGTCGATCGCCAGCAGGTCGCCGGCCTTGACCGCGCGCGCCGGCTTGACGCGCTCGCCGCCAAGGCGCACTTTGCCGTTGTCGACGGCGTCGCTGGCCAGCGTGCGCGTCTTGAAGAAGCGCGCCGCCCATAGCCATTTGTCGATGCGTAGATTGTCCATGATGGTGTCGTTCAGGCGTAGCCGATGGCGAAAACGCGCATCGTCAGTTTGTAGAGGAAGTAGGCGATGCCGTAGCCGGCACGGCGGAACCGGCCGACATGGACGAAATGGTCGCGCTGGATCGCCACGCCGTCGGCGACGCCGCGCTCGATGTGCTCGCGCATGCTGCGCGCGAATGCGGCGTCTCTGACCACCACGTTGGCCTCCTGGTTCAGGAACAGCGACAGGCCGTCGCAATTGCTCGAGCCGACCGTCGACCAGTCGTCGTCGATCACCGCGACCTTGGCGTGCAACTGGGTCTTGCGGTATTCGATCACGTTGACGCCGCAGTCGAGCAGCTTCGGATAGAACGAGTGCGCCACCATGTCCTGCAGCCAGAACTCGCCGACGCCGATCAGCAACGTCACTTCGACGCCGCGCTGCGCCGCCTTCGCCAGCGCTTCGCGGAACTTGCGGCCGGGCGCAAAGTAGGGATTGGCCATCATCACGCTGGTGCGCGCGCGGCCCAGCGCCTGCAGATAGGCGCGCTGGATGGTGCGGCGGTTGCGCCAGTTGTCGCGCACCACGAAGGCGGCCTGCATCGGCGCCTCGCCGCCGGCGCGCGGCTTGGCGCGCATTTCGCGGAACAGGTCGATGCGCCGCAGCAGCCCGAGGTGGCCGATGCGCGCCCACTGGGCCTGCGTCTCGCGGTGGATCTGCGCCACCAGCGGGCCGCTCACCTGCACCGCGAAATCCCAGCGCGGCGCAGGCAGGCGCCGGGTCGGATCGTAGTCGCACAGCCAGTCGTCGTTGGTGTTGATGCCGCCTACGAAAGCGATGGCGCGGTCGATCACGGCGATCTTGCGGTGGGTACGCGTGACGCCGCGCCGGAACCAGCGGTTGAACACGCGGTAGCGCACGCCCGCTTCGGCGAACGCGACGCCGAGCCGCTTGGACTGCACGTCGCCGGTGCCGAACCAGTCGACCACGACGCGCACCTTGACGCCGCGCTGGCCAGCGCGCATCAGCGCCGCCTGGATCGACATGGCGGCGCTGTCGGCGCCGAAAATATAAGTCTCGAAATGGATGTCCTGCTGGGCGGCGTCGATCGCGGCGATCAGCGCAGGGAACAGTGCGGTGCCGCTCTCGAGCAGGATGACGTCGTTTTGTCCGATGAAATTGACCGTGTGCATAGGCGCTGTGCGGCAGCCTCAGGACATTTTTAGGGTGGCCACGATCGGCGCATGGTCGGACAGTTTCGCCCACAACGTCCCATGCAGCACCTCGGCCGTGTCGACCGTGAAGCCGCGTACGTAGATGCGGTCGAGGCGGAACCACGGCAGCGCGGCCGGGAAGGTGCGCGCCGGCCGCACCTTCTGCGCGCCGCCGACCAGGTTGCGCACCATCGTGCCCAGGCCCGTGCCGGAACCAAGTTCGTCGAACACCTCGACCACGCCGAGCTTGTCGCGCAACTTGGCGCTGAGGTTATTGCGCCAGTCGTTGAAGTCGCCGGCGATGATCACCGGCTCGCCGTTCGGCGCCGACGCCGCCACCGCCTCGATCAGCGCCTCGGTCTGGCGCCCGCGGCCCGACTCGAACAGGCCGAGGTGCACCACGTAGCAGTGCACCGGCCCGCGTTCGGTCGTGAGCACGCAGTGCAGGATGCCGCGCTGTTCGTAGGCGTGGTCGGAGACGTCGTGATTGAGGGTGTCGGAAATCGGAAATGCGCTCAGCAACGCATTGCCGTGGTGGCCATGGTCGTACACCGCGTTCATGCCGTAGGCCGAATGGTGCGAGTCGCCGGCGAAAAATTCGTGCTGCGCCGCTTCCGGCCAGTGCCGCGTGCCGTGGCTTTCCTCGCCAAACTTTGCCGAAAACTTCTCGTGCTTGCCCTGCACTTCCTGCAGGAACACGACGTCGGCCCCGAACAGGCCAATCGCCTTCTTCAGCGCGAGCACGCGCGGTCGGCTGCCGATGGACGACACGCCTTTGTGGATGTTATAGGTGGCTACACGGATCTTCATGAGAACATTCTAACCGTATCCGGCGCTGTTCCAGAATTCCGGGGCTATCGTGCGCACCCCGCCGCGTCGGCCGCGTGCCGTCGCTCATCGCGCTTGGTCCGCCTCCTCGTGCGCCTCCTCGTGCAGCACCTTGTCCAGCACCGCCTGTTCGAGCGCGGCGAAGGCCGGCGTGCCGCGCGCGCGGGCGCGCTAG
>JARXKM010000359.1 GCA_030272785.1 Pseudomonadota bacterium | reverse complement strand
ACAGGCCGAAGCAGCCGCCGAACCAGCCCGGGTGGCCGGTCTGCTTGAACTTGAGCAGCTCGAGGCGGCGCACCACGCCGCCGGCTGTGTCGATGTCGACCTTCAGCACGTCGGTGGTGATGGTGATGACCTCGCGCTTGGGAGCCGGCGCGGCGTCCGCGGCACCAGGCACGGCGGCAACGCCGGGCATTGCAGCGGCGGCCGTCGGCACGCCCGTGACCGCGCCTGCCGGGGCGGCCGGCGCGATCACGACCTTGGCCGGTGCAGCACCCGGCATGATGGACTGGTGGCCGTTCGAGACCATCCAGCCGTCCCAGAGTATGAACAGCGACACGGCGAACACGATCCACAAGATGGTACGTTTATTGATATCCATTGAGGTATTGGTCAGGAGTTAAATTCAGGGGTGGTTGCAACCGCGAGCGGTCGAAGGGGAATGCTTGTCGCGCGCAGGCGGCACCAGGTCGACCCCGCCGTCGTTCCAAGGGTGGCAGCGGCACACGCGGCGCACCGCCAGCAAGGAGCCGCGCGCCGCGCCGTGGGTGCGGATCGCCTCGATCGAATAGTTCGAGCAGGTCGGGTAAAAGCGGCAGCTCTGTCCCATCATGGGCGACAGCAGCAGCTGATACGCGCGCACCAGCCAGACCAGCATGCGGTTCATGGCGCGCTCGCTTCCGGGGCGCGCGGCAGCGGCGCCGGCGCCGGGCGCAGGTTCGCCTGCGACGCAAACAGGCGCGCAATTTCGACGCCGATGGCCGCCTTCAGCGCCGCATTGGTGGCCGGGCCGGTCTTGCTGTTGACCGGACGCGCCAGGCGCACGATGCAGTCGAGCGCGGGCAGCTTCGCCATGCGAAACAGCTCGCGCGTGACACGCTTGATCGTGTTGCGCGTGACGGCGCGCGGCGCAAAGCGCTTGGCCACCACGACGCCCAGCCGCGCATGCGGCAATTCGTTGGAGCGGGTGTAGAGCACGAAATGCGCCGTTTTTTGCGCCGGACGCAAACGAAAAACGGATGAAAATTCATCCGTTTTAACGATACGCCGAACGCGCGCGAAGTCGTGTGAACCTTCGCTAGTCATTCGTGGCCTTATACTGCCAGGCGTTTGCGGCCCTTGGCGCGGCGAGCGTTCAGGACATCGCGGCCGCCACGGGTAGCCATACGAGCGCGGAAGCCGTGCGTGCGCTTGCGACGAACGACGGAAGGTTGGTAAGTACGTTTCATGGAGTTCTCGCTTAAAGCAAAATTAAATGCAAAATCGGGTCTGACGTCCCGTCAGTGTTCGGCGCCAAGGACATTTCGCAGATGGTTAAGCCAGCGACACGCCACAGCAAATACTCTTTTTGCCCGCTGTCGCGCAAGCAGCCGATGACTGGTTTGCACGGAATACGGCCGGGGAACCCTGAATTATCCGGCATTTCGCGCCGCCGTGTCAAGGTCGGCGTCATTTTCCCGGTCCCCGCATGTGGCGCGGTGGCGCGCCGATTCGGCGCGCGCGCTGCCTGCGGCGCTGGCAGCGCGCCGCGAAAATAACGGCCGCGCCTGTGGATAACCCGGCCCGGCACAGGTAGAATAGCGTGTTACGTGTGGCGAACCCCTCGCGCGACGCATGCTCACAAGGCAGCCTCGAAACGCCCCTCCACACCTTATTTATCACAAGACGATTCATGGAAAACTTTTGGCAGACCTGTTCCGCGCAGTTGGAACTGGAGCTGACACCGCAACAATTCAGTGCGTGGATCAAGCCGCTGGTCGCCCTCGACTACGAAGACGGCCGGCTGCGCATTGCCGCGCCCAATCGCTTCAAGCTCGATTGGGTCAAGTCGCAATTCGCCACCCGCATCACCGCGCTGGCGCACCAGTACTGGGAAGCGCCGATCGAGGTGCAGTTCGTGCTCGACCCGAAGAACGCGCTGCCGCGCAAGGCCGCCGCGCCGGTGCCGGCGCCGGCGCCGGACGGCTCGCTGAACCTGCCGCGCCACGGCGAGGCGGCGCCCGCGCCGGAGATGTTCAACATCGGCAATTCGCCGCGCCGCGAGCAAAGCCGCATCAACACCGAGCTCACGTTCGACAGCTTCGTCACCGGCAAGGCCAACCAGCTGGCGCGCGCCGCCGCCATCCAGGTGGCCAACAACCCGGGCGTGTCGTACAACCCGCTGTTCTTCTACGGCGGCGTCGGCCTCGGCAAGACCCACCTGATCCACGCGATCGGCAACCAGGTGATGGCCGACCAGCCGGGCGCCAAGATCCGCTACATCCACGCCGAGCAGTACGTGCGCGACGTCGTCACCGCCTACCAGCGCAAGGGCTTCGACGACTTCAAGCACTACTACCATTCGCTCGACATGCTGCTCATCGATGACATCCAGTTCTTCGGCGGCAAGAGCCGCACGCAGGAAGAGTTCTTCTATGCGTTCGAAGCGCTGATCGCGGCCAAGAAGCAGATCATCATCACCAGCGACACCTATCCGAAAGAGATCACCGGCATGGACGACCGCCTGATCTCGCGCTTCGACTCCGGCCTGACGGTGGCGATCGAGCCGCCCGAGCTGGAGATGCGCGTCGCGATCCTGCTGCGCAAGGCCGACGCCGAAGGCACGACGATGCCCGAGGATGTGGCCTTCTTCGTCGCCAAGAACGTGCGCTCGAACGTGCGCGAGCTCGAAGGCGCGCTGCGCAAGATCCTGGCCTACTCGCGCTTTCACGGCAAGGACATCACCATCGACGTGGTGAAGGAAGCGCTCAAGGACCTGCTGTCGGTGCAGAACCGCCAGATCTCGGTGGAGAACATCCAGAAGACGGTGGCCGACTTCTTCAACATCAAGGTGGCCGACATGTACTCGAAGCGGCGGCCGGCGAACATCGCGCGGCCACGCCAGATCGCCATGTACCTGGCCAAGGAACTGACGCAAAAGAGCCTGCCGGAGATCGGCGAGCTGTTCGGCGGGCGCGACCACACCACCGTGCTGCACGCGGTGCGCAAGATCGCGCTCGACCGCACCAAAAATGCCGAGTGCAACCACGAGCTGCATGTGCTGGAACAGACGTTGAAGGGGTAGCGTTAGCCTGGGGTCCGACCCTGGTGCGCAGCCGCTATCGCAACCGGGGTCAGACCCCTAACTGAAAAATCCGGGTCTGACCCCTCGGCTTGGGTCTGCCCCTCACCGTCGGCGCCGGCGGGTATTTTGGACGGGCAATTTCTGGCAAAATAGCGGTAGTGCGCGGTGCAGGCGGCCGCCTAGGCAGTATCAAACAAATAACAAGCAGTCCGTACCCAGCATTTACGATTAACCTACCGAGGATTACTATGCAATTGGTCAAAACCACCCGAGATACCCTTCTCCGGCCTCTGCAGATCGTGAGCGGTATTGTCGAGCGTCGGCACACTATGCCGATTCTGGCCAATATCCTCATCCGCAAAGACGGCGAAAACGTCTCCTTCCTGTCGACCGACACGGAAGTGCAGATCACCACGCACGCCCAAATCGGCTCCGGCAGCGATGTCGCCGGCACCACCGTGGCCGCGCGCAAGCTGCTCGACATCCTGCGCGCGCTGCCCGAATCGGGCGACGTCACGATGACGTTGCTCAACAAGCGCCTCACCGTCCAGACCGGCAAGTCGCGCTTCGCGCTGCAGACGCTGGCGGCCGAGGAGTTCCCCACCGTCGCCGTGGCCGAGACCTTCAACGCCACCGTCACGCTGCCGCAAAAGACGCTCAAGCACCTGTTCCAGATGGTGCACTTCTCGATGGCGCAGCAGGACATCCGCTACTACCTGAACGGGCTGCTGCTGGTGCTCGACGGCCGCAACGTCATTGCCGTCGCCACCGACGGCCACCGGCTGGCGTTCTGCCAGGTCGAGACGGAGCAGGAGTTCACGCGCCAGGAGGTGATCATCCCGCGCAAGACCATCATCGAGCTGCAGCGCCTGTTGGAGGAGAGCGACGAAACGGTCCAGCTCGACATCGCCGCCAGCCAGGTCAAGCTGACGTTCGCCGACATCGAGCTGGTGTCGAAGCTGGTCGAGGGCAAGTTCCCCGACTACACGCGGGTGATCCCGAAGGGCTACACGAACGACTTCACGATCGGCCGCGACGAGTTGCTGCGCTCGCTGCAGCGCGCCGCCATCATGACGAGCGACAAATTCAAGGGCGTGCGCTGCATCATCACGCCCGGCAGCATGAAGATCAGCTCGACCAACGCCGACCAGGAAGAAGCGGTCGAGGAACTCGAGATCGACTACGGCGGCGATTCGGTCGACATCGGCTTCAACGTGACGTACCTGCTCGACGTGCTCAACAACCTGAAGTGCGACCAGATCAACATCGCGCTGGGCGACTCGAATTCGTCGGCGCTGATCTCGATTCCGGACAACGCCGACTTCAAGTACGTTGTCATGCCGATGCGGATTTAGCCAACACCGCTAGCCCAGGAACGACGGTCTCGGGGTTAGCGATGAAAAGGGGGCTGCCGTCACAAGCGGGAAACCCCAAGAGTGCCCGAAACAGATTCAGTAGCGTTTTTAGAGAAAGCAGTCCATGTCCGAGAACACCCCGTCCGAGAACACCCCGCCAGCCATCCCTGCCAAGGTCGAAGAGTACGGCGCATCGTCGATTCAGATCCTCGAAGGCCTGGAGGCGGTGCGCAAACGCCCCGGCATGTACATCGGCGACACCTCGGACGGCACCGGCCTGCACCACCTGG
>JARXKM010000045.1 GCA_030272785.1 Pseudomonadota bacterium | reverse complement strand
GATCCACGGCTTCGGCTTCGCCGGCGTGCTGGCCGACCTCGGGCTGCCGCAGTCTGCGCTAGTGCTGTCGCTATTCGGCTTCAATGTCGGCGTCGAGCTGGGCCAGCTGGCCATCGTCGGCGTGTTCCTGCCGCTCGCCTTCGCGCTGCGCAAGACCTGGTTCTATCGGCAGCTGCTGACGACCGGTTCCGCGCTGATCGTGCTGATCGCGGCGGTCTGGCTGGTCGAGCGCATGTTCGACCTGAAGGTGCTGGCGGCATAGGCGATCGCTTTTTTTCTCAATTTTTTTTGGGGTCAGGTCTGACAATCGGACATTTTGGTGGGGTCAGGTCTGACAATCGGACATTTTTTTGGGGTCAGGTCTGACAATCGGACATTTCCGCGCCTTTTCGAGTCCGACGCGTCCGCTTCCTGGCGCCCAAGTTGCCACTGCGATCGCGATTTCTCGTGTTCGCCCTCGCCAAATGTCCGAATGTCAGACCTGACCCCAGCTTTTTGTCCATTTGTCAGACCTGACCCCACCAAAATGTCCGATTGTCAGACCTGACCCCAGCGGTTTTTTTGCCGCCCGTCAGCAATCGCGGCGAATTAACGCTAAACTGCTTGCACCTCGCAACATCACGCCAAGAAGCCGGACCATGATCATTCCAGATATCGAAAATACCAACGTCACGTCGTTCGCGCGCATGCCATCGCCGCTCGAGCTGCATTCCACGCTGCCGCTCACCGACCGCGCCTTCAATACCGTCATGAAGGGCCGCGCGGCGCTGCGCGATATCATCGACCGCAAGGACAAGCGCCTGTTCGTCGTCGTCGGCCCGTGCTCGATCCACGATCCGGTCGCCGGCCTCGATTACGCCGAGCGCCTGCTCAAGCTGCAGGCCGAGGTGGCCGATACCATGCTGCTGGTGATGCGCGTGTACTTCGAGAAGCCGCGTACCACCACCGGTTGGAAGGGCTATATCAACGATCCGGACATGGACGATTCGTTCCGCGTCAACGTCGGCATGCAGAAGGCGCGCCGCTTCCTGCTCGACGTCTGCGAACTGGGCCTGCCCACCGCCACCGAGGCGCTCGACCCGATCTCGCCGCAGTACCTGGGCGACCTGATCGCCTGGACCGCGATCGGCGCGCGCACCACCGAATCGCAAACCCACCGCGAGATGTCGTCCGGCCTGTCGACCCCGGTCGGCTTCAAGAACGGCACCGACGGCGACATCAGCATCGCCGTCAACGCGATCCTGTCGTCAGCCCATCCGCACTCCTTCCTCGGCATTAACGGCGAGGGCACCGTGTCGATCGTGCGCACCACCGGCAACGCCTACGGCCACGTGGTGCTGCGCGGCGGCGACGGCCGCCCGAACTACGACTCGGTGTCGATCGCGATCGCCGAACAGTCTCTCAAGAAGGCCGGCCTGCCGGCCAACCTGGTAGTCGACTGCTCGCACGCGAACAGCTACAAGAAGCCGGAACTGCAACCGCTGGTGATGTCCGACGTGGTCCAGCAGATCCGCCACGGCAATACGTCGCTGGTCGGCGTGATGATCGAGTCGAACATCGCCGCCGGTAACCAGAAGATTCCGGCCGACCTGTCGCAACTGAAGTACGGCTGCTCCGTCACCGACGGCTGCATCGACTGGGCCGATACCGAAACCATGCTGCGCGCCGCT
This sequence comes from Pseudomonadota bacterium, assembly GCA_030272785.1. GTDB lineage: Bacteria > Pseudomonadota > Gammaproteobacteria > Burkholderiales > Burkholderiaceae_D > JAFCUW01. Next base: position 22,811 of record JARXKM010000045.1, on the reverse strand, counting down.
CACCGCGAACTGCTGCAGCGCCCTTGATCGCCGCTTAGGCGGTGACGAAGCGGGTCGCCACGCCGTACCCGCCGGCCAGCGCCGCTTCGGCCTTGCTGGCCGGCGCGCTCAATTCCGTCATGTCGAGCCAGACCTGGCCATCCGCCACCTTGACCTTGAAGCGCTTGACGCAGCCGTCCGCCGTTTCGCTGGCGTCGCGGTCGAGCAGCGCGATGAGATTGTCGCCGTCAGTGCGAAAGATGACGACGCTGGGCAGCTCCTGCCACGCAAAGCCGCGCTGCACCATGCGCGCGCCCGCCAGCGGGATGTCCTTGACCCTGCAGATGATTTTCCATTGTTCCGACATAGTGTCCTCCTGGATGACCGGCCAGCGGATCGCACTGGCGCGCCGGCCAGCGCCGCCAGCGCGCCAACGCGGTAGCGCTGCCCGCTGACACCGGCCTTGTTGCTCGATATAGCAAGAGCGGTGCCAGCGCCGCCGCGCCAGCCGGCCGGCGCCGAACGCACCGGCACGGAGCGCGGCCGCGCCCAGCGTGCTTTACAATGACGCATTGCCTCCCTTTGTCTGCACCTTCCATGATCGTTCTCGGCGTCGAATCCTCCTGCGATGAAACCGGCCTTGCGTTGTACGACACGCAACGCGGCCTGCTGTCTCACGCCCTCCATTCGCAGGTCGCGATGCACGAGGAGTACGGCGGCGTGGTGCCGGAACTGGCCTCGCGCGACCATATCCGGCGCGCCATCCCGCTGCTCGAACAGACCTTGGCGCAGGCCGGCGTGACGCTGTCCGAGGTCGACGCGATCGCCTACACCGAGGGCCCGGGCCTGGCCGGCGCGCTGCTGGTGGGCGCGTCGATCGCCTGCGCACTCGGCCTGGCCGCCGACAAGCCGGTGCTCGGCGTGCACCACCTCGAAGGCCACCTGCTGTCGCCGCTGCTGGCGGCCGACCCGCCGGCCTTCCCGTTCATCGCGCTGCTCGTTTCGGGCGGACACACGCAGCTGATGCGGGTCGACGGCGTCGGCCAGTACACGCTAATGGGCGAGACGCTCGACGATGCCGCCGGCGAGGCGTTCGACAAGTCGGCCAAGCTGCTCGGCCTGGGCTACCCGGGCGGGCCGGCGATTTCGCGCCTGGCCGAATTCGGCGACCCCAGCGCTTACAAGCTGCCGCGCCCGATGCTCCATTCGAAGGACTTCAACTTCAGCTTCTCGGGCCTGAAGACGGCGGTGCTGACGGTGGTGAAGAACCACCACGAAAAGGTGATCGCCAATATCTGCGAGCAGGACAAGGCCGACATCGCGCGCGGCTTCGTCGATGCCATCGTCGACGTCCTCACCGCCAAGTGTGTCAGCGCCTTGAAGCACAGCGGCTTGAAGCGGCTGGTGATCGCCGGCGGCGTCGGCGCCAACGCGCAGCTGCGCGCCTCGCTCGACGCGGCGGCGGCGGCCAGGAAGTTCCGCGTGTTCTATCCGGAGCTCGAGTTCTGCACCGATAACGGCGCCATGATCGCCTTCGCCGGCGCGATGCGGCTGCTGATCAACCCGCAGGCGGCGCAGAAGGATTACGCGTTCAATGTGCGGCCGCGCTGGCCGCTCGACGACATCAAGGTGGTCTAGCCGGCCGCGCCAAGCGCCGCGGCACGGAAAATGGTGACGTACGCAACCGTGCTACCGTCCGCCGCCAAACAATGGCACACTCGAACGGTGTATAGCGTCGCGCGAGGTGCGGTATGCGGGTTGTTAGCTGGAACATTCGTTGGGGCTGCGGCAAGGACGGCCGGATCCGGATCCACGCGATCATCGACGTGCTGCGCAAGCTCAACGCCGACGTGATCTGCCTGCAGGAGGTGGCGGCCAACCATCCCGAGCTGGCCGGCAACGCCAGCGCCAACCAGTTCCACCAGCTGGCCGGCGCGTTCGGCGGCTATCACGCGGTGCTGGCGCCCACCAGCGAACTGTACAAGAACAACCTGCCGCGCCTGTTCGGCAACCTGCTGCTGTCGAAATTTCGCATCAGCCAGGTGCACCGCCACCTGCTGCCCTGGCCGCCCGACCCGGACCATCCGGCCGGCATGCCGCGTGGCATGATCGAAACCGTCATCGACCCGCCCGCCGGCAAGCTGCGCGTGCTCACCACCCATCTCGAATACTATTCGCCGGTGCAGCGGCTGGCGCAAATCGCGCAGATCCGCTACCTGCATTGGGAAGCCTGCGAGCGCGCCCGCATCTTCCAGCCCGACCCGCGCCTGGACGCACCGTTCCAGCTGGGCTTGCGTCCGGCCACGGCGATCTACTGCGGCGACTTCAACTGCACACCCGACTCATCCGACTACCAGGCCCTGATCGCGCCGCAGCAAGGCACGGCGCTGGCGCTGGTCGACGCCTGGTGCGCGGCCCACCCGCAGCGCGCACATGCGCCCACCGCCGGCCTGCACGGCTTCGACTGGCCCGACCAGGCCGGCTGCTACGACTACTTTCTCCTCACCGACGACCTGCTGGCGCGGCTGGCCAGCGTCGAGGTGCTGGCCGACACCGCAGCGTCGGACCACCAGCCGATCGTGCTGGACCTGGCCTGAACCTGGCCCGATCCTGGCCCGTCAGGCCGCCGCGCGCTCCGGCCGCGCCTGGCGGTGGTACAGGAACTCCAGCACCCGCGTGCGGTATTCCATGTACAGCGGATCGGTCGCCAGCGCGACCCGGTCGCGCGGCCGCGCCAGGCGCACTTGCATGATGTCGCCGATGGTGGCGGCCGGCCCGTTGGTCATCATCACCACGCGGTCCGACAGCAGCACTGCCTCGTCGACGTCGTGGGTGACCATCACCACGGTCGAACCGGTCTGGGCGACGATGCGCAGCAGCTCGTCTTGCAGGTGGGCGCGGGTGAGCGCATCGAGCGCGCCGAACGGCTCGTCCATCAGCAGCACTTTCGGCTCCATCGACAGCGCCCGCGCAATGCCGACGCGCTGCTTCATGCCGCCCGAGATCTCATTCGGCCGCTTCGCCGCCGCCGCCGTCAGGCCGACCAGCGCCAGCGCGGCCGCCGTGCGTGCGCGCAGCTGTGCAGTCGACTCCCTGGCGCCGAATACCCGCTCGACGGCCAGGTGGACGTTTTCAAAGCAGGTCAGCCACGGCAGCAGCGAGTGGTTTTGGAACACCACGCCGCGTTCCGGCGACGGGCCGGCGATTTCGCGGCCGTTGCAGATCAGGACGCCCTGGGTGGCGGTGGTCAGCCCGGCGATCAGGTTCAGCAAGGTCGACTTGCCGCAGCCGGAGTGGCCGATCAGGGTGATGAATTCGCCTTCTTCGACCGCCAGGCTGACGTCGGCCAGCGCGTGGAAGCTGCCCTTCCTGGTGTCGAAGCGCATCTCGGCGTGCTGCACGTCGATGAATTTATGCTGTTTCATGTCACGCTCCCGTGTCTTCGTAGGTAAAGGCCTTGGCCAGCGCGACCAGCGCCTGTTCGAGCAGCAGGCCGACCACGCCGATCGTGACGATGGCGATGATGATGTGCGGCACATTGAGGTTGTTCCACTCGTCCCACACCCAAAAGCCGATGCCGACGCCGCCGGTGAGCATTTCGGCGGCGACGATCACCAGCCAGGCGGTGCCGATCGACAGGCGCACGCCGGTCAGCATGTACGGCAGCACCGACGGCAGCAGGATCTTGGTGAAGATCTTCCACTCCGACAGGTTCAGCACGCGCGCCACGTTCATGTAGTCCTGCGGCACGCGTTGCACGCCGATGGCGGTGTTGATGATCATCGGCCAGATCGAGCAGATGAAGATCGACCAGATCGCCGCCGGGTCGGCCGCCTTGAACACCAACAGGCCGATCGGCAGCCAGGCCAGTGGCGATACCGGCTTCAACAGGCTGATGACGGGGTTGAACATGCCGGCGAGGAACTTGAAGCGGCCGATCATGAAGCCGAGCGGGATGCCGACCGCCGCCGCCAGGCCGAAGCCGACCGCCACCCGCTTGAGCGAGGCGAGGATGTTCCAGCCGATGCCCTGGTCGTTCGGGCCCTTGCTGTAGAACGGGTCGGCGAACAGGCGCACGGCTTCTTGCCAGGTCACCAGCGGCGACGGGAAGGTGCTGTTCTTGACCGAGATGATCTGCCACACCAGCACCAGCAGGGCCAGCCCGAGCAGCGGCGGCAGCACCGCCAGCAGGAAGGCGCGGCCGCGCGGCCGGGCGCCGATGCGGTAGCCCTGGTTGGCCAGGCGCTCGCTGCGGCGCGGCCGGTCCTGCGCCGATGCCGGCGCCGGCGTGGCTGCCGGCGCACTGCCGGCGCCGTGCGTCACCGATTCGAATACTGCGCTCATGGGGTACTCCTTTTCGCTCAGGCTTTAATCTTGAAGGACTCGGCGTAGGCCTTGGGATTCTTGCCGTCCCACAGCGTTCCGTCGATCAGCTTGGTGGTGCGCATGGCCGACTTCGGCACGCTCACCTTGGCCAGCGTGGCCGCCTCCTTGTACAGCGCGATCTGGTTGACCGCGCTGGCGGTGCCGAGGTAGTCCGGCTCGCCCTTGAGCAGGCCCCAGCGCTTGTGCTGGGTCATGAACCACATGCCGTCCGACAGGTAGGGGAAGTTGACGCTACCGTCGTTGAAGAACTTCATGTAGTTCGGGTCGTCCCAGGTCTTGCCCAGGCCATTCTGGTAGCGCCCGAGGATGCGCTGGTTGATCACGTCGACCGAGGTGTTGACGTAGGACTTGTCGGCGATCGTCTCGGCCATCTTGGTCTTGTTCGACAGCGAGGCGTCGATCCACTTGCCGGCCTCGAGCACCGCCGCCACCAGCGCGCGCGCGGTGTTCGGGTGCGCCTTGACCCACTCGGCGGTCGTGCCGAGCGTCTTTTCCGGATGGTCGCGCCAGATATCCTGGGTGGTGGCGGCGGTGATGCCGACGCCGTCGACGATGGCGCGGTGGTTCCACGGCTCGCCCACGCAGAAGCCGTCCATGTTGCCGACCCGCATATTGGCCACCATCTGCGGCGGCGGCACCGTGATCACCTTGGCGTCCTTCATCGGATTGATGCCGTAAGTGGCCAGCCAGTAGTACAGCCACATCGCGTGGGTGCCGGTCGGGAAGGTCTGGGCGAACGAGTACTCGCGCTTGTCGGTCTGCATCAGGCGCGCCAGCGACGGGCCGTCGACGCCGCCCTTGTCGGCGACCTTTTTCGACAGCGTGATGGCCTGGCCGTTCTGGTTCAGGTTCATCAGCACCGCCATGTCCTTCTTGGCGCCGCCAATGCCCATCTGCACGCCATAGATCAGGCCGTACAGCACGTGCGCGGCGTCGAGCTCGCCATTGACCAGCTTGTCGCGCACGCTGGCCCACGACGACTCCTTCGACAGCACGATCTTGATGCCGTACTTCTTGTCGAAGCCGAGCACCGAGGCCATCACCACCGAGGCGCAGTCGGTGAGCGGAATGAAGCCGACCTTGACTTCCTCTTTTTCGGGCTTGTCCGAGCCGGCGGCCCAGACGCCGCCGCTGGCCAGGCCAGTCAGCGATGCGGTGGCGCCGGCCATCAGCAAGGTGCGGCGGGTGTGGTTGGTGGTGGTATCGGTAGTCATCGTTCCCTCGTAAGCGTCGGCTGGCGGACAGTCGGAGCAAGCGCCTGCGGCGCTTGCCGTTACCCTGACATCAGCAAGTGGCGTGCCAGCGAGAAAACGGCGGGAAATGGCGATATTGACAGCGCGTGGTGCCGCCGCGGGCGCTTTCAAGCACCCATATTGTGCGACGCACCAAGACGGCACCCGGCGCGCCACGAACGGGCGCGGCGGCGGGCGCGGTGGCCTTATTGCCCGGCGAGGATCTGGCGCAGCGCCTGCTCGAACACCGCGGGCGGCTGGCCGCCGGAGATCAGGTGGCGCTGGTTGATGATGACGGCCGGCACCGCATGGATGCCCTGCTGCTGGAAGAACTGCTCGCGCTCGCGCACCTCGGCGGCGAAGGCATCGGACGCGAGGATGCGCGCCGCCTCGGCCGCATCGAGGCCGACCTGGGCGGCGAGGCGCACCAGCACGTCGTGCGAGGCAGGATTGGCGCCGTCGGTGAAATAGGCATCGAACAGCGCCATCTTCAGGGCATGCTGCAGGCCCTGCGGCTCGGCCCAGTGCAGCAGGCGGTGGGCGTCGAAAGTATTGTAGATGCGCTCGCGCGGGCCGAAAGCGAAGCCCAGTTCGGCGCCGCGCGCGCGGATCATCGCGCTGGTCTGGGCGCGCTGCTCGGCGCTGGCGCCGTATTTTTCGGCCAGGTGCTCGCCGATGTCCTGGCCTTCCGGCGCCATCTGCGGATTGAGCTCGAACGGCTGGAAATGGATCTGCGCGCTGGCGCTCTCGCCGACGCGCGCGAGCGCCTGCTCGAGCGACTTGAGGCCGATGACGCACCACGGGCACGACACGTCGGACACGAAATCAATTCTGATCTGCTTGCTCACACCCACCTCCTCTATTTGGCCAAACTTCCATATTGGCCCGAGGAATCCAATTTCAATGCAAAAAACCGGGACAGACCCGGTTTTGAGGCAATACAAAACCGGGTCTGTCCCGATTTTAGAGAAACTATTTCTTTTTGGCGGGTTTGGCGGGCGCGGCCGGTGCGTCCTTGGCGCCGATGCGGCTTTCTTTGCCGGCGATCAGGTTGGCGATGTTCTTGCTGTGGCGCCAGGCCAGCAGCATGCACATCGCGACCACCGCGAACAGCTTTTCGTCAACGCCGTACATCAGGCCGTAGAAGAACGGCGCGAACAGCGCCGCGATCAGCGCGGCCAGCGATGAATAGCGGAACGCGTACGCGATCACCAGCCAGGTCACCAACGTGGCCAACCCGAGCCACGGGTTCAGGCCGATCAGCACGCCGAGCGCGGTGGCCACGCCCTTGCCGCCGACGAAGCGGAAGAACACCGGCCACAGGTGACCGAGGAACACCGCCAGCGCCACCAGCGCGATGCCGGCATCGGTCACGCCGTACTGGTCGGCCAGGCGCTGCGCCAGCCATACCGCGAACCATCCCTTGGCGCCGTCGCCGATCAAAGTGGCGATCGCCGCTTTCTTGTTGCCGCTGCGTAGCACGTTGGTGGCGCCGGGATTTTTCGAGCCGTAGGTGCGCGGGTCGGACAGGCCGAACACGCGGCTCATCACGACGGCGAACGAAATCGAGCCGATCAGGTAGGCGGCAAGCACAAATATCAGGGTGGCGGTCATCGTCTCTCTCGTTGTCGAACCGGTCTCACGCGCCGGCTCGTGAATATACACCATCGGCGCCGCACCGCGAAGGGCCGCCGTCAGCGATACCCGGCGGCGGCGCCCCCCTGGTCGCGCCGCGCGACCGCGGCCGGCAGCAGCGCCGCGCCGGCATCCCACCGCATCGTCATCAGGTCGAGCCGGCACAGCGCGGTCACGCCATGATGGCGCGCGTAGCCGGCCACCCGCGCCGGGTAGTCGTCGCGCGCCGGCTTGCCGAAGTTCCAGTCGGCGGGCACGAAACTGGCGTGGCGGTTGATGGTCGGTAAATTGATCGTCTCGGCGATCAGCATCGCATCGATATTGTGCACCAGCGACGCCGCCAGGTCGCTGGCCGCGGCGCTGGTGTCGCTGTCCGGCGATGCGCCGGCATAGAAGGCGCGGCACGCCGGCGGCGGCGCCGGCACCGCCGCGGTGCGCCGCAGTTCGTGGTAGCGGTCCAGCTGCACCGTCGGCCCGAGATTGATTTTTCCTCGGCCAGCAGCAGGCAGCACAGCGCCGCCGTCAGCAGGCGTGGCCACGCGCGCGCCCTGCCCGACAGGTACCAGACCGCCAGCGCGCAGGCCGGCGCCGACAGGAACAGGAATATCCGCGCCACCACGCGCAGCCCGGTGGCGCCGGGCCACAGCGCATACACGTAGTGCCAGCCGGTGTACGTGCCGACCCGCACGGCAAGCAGCCAGGTCGCGGTGCTGGCCAGCGCCAGCGCGCCGATCAGCAGGGGCGACGCGCCGCGCCGCCCGCGGCTGCCGCGCAGCGCCTGCGCCACGGCCAGCGCGGCGAGCGCGAACAGCAGCGGCGCGATGCCGGCCTCGCGTTCGCCGCCGCCCAGGTCGCACGCGCGGCAGGCATGCTTCAGATACGCGATCAGGTCGCCGAACAGCAGGTTGCCGGCGCCCACGTTGACGCTGTCGAAGACGCTGGGGCTGTACAGCGCCACCTCGTCCCAGGCGCGCGGCCCGTGCGGCCCGAACCAATAGGCGTCGGCAAACGGCGCCAGCGCGGCGACGGCGAGCACGCCGACCGCCAGCAGCGCCAGCTTGTTGGGGCGCAGCGCCCGCTGCACGCCGGCGAGCGTCGTCAGGCCGCCGAGCAGCATGTGCGTGAGCACGAAGATGGCGGTGAACAGGCCGAAGAACCAGGCGGTGTAGACGGCGCTCATGCCCCACGCCGCGTACAGCAGCACCGCCGCGCTGGCGAAGCCGACGAAGCGCCAGCGGCGCGCGCCCAGCAACGCCTGCCAGGCTTCGTGCATCAGCAGCGCTTCGAGCGGCACGAAGGCGACCGCCAGCAGTTGCGCGTGACCGACCTGGACGTAGCTGTTGTTGGCCAGGGTGAACAGCGCCGCGCCCAGCAGGGCCCACCAGAACGACAGCCCGAGCATGCGCCGCGCCGCCAGCAGGAAAGCGCCGAAGCCGAGCGCCTTGAGGACGACATTCACCAGCTCGCCCGACAGCAGCGGATCGAGCGAGCCGCCGCGAAACAGCGCGTAGATCAGGCCGTACAGGAAATAGCCGTCGTTGTAGCCGAGCGTCTTGGCGTAGGGGAAGAAGTAATGGGGCCGGTTCCACTCGGCCAGGCCGCGCAGCACGTTGAACCAGTGCTCGAGCAGCGCGATGAAGATGACGCCGTCGTAGCGATCGCTCGACAGCAAGGTGAACCCGTTGACGATCTGCTGGCGGAAAAACAGCGCCACGACCAGCGCGCCCACCGCCCAGGCCGTCCAGGCCTGGCGCCGCGTGCACGGGACGACGGTGTAAGCTTGCGCCCGATGTCGTTCCCCGGCGATGGCAAGAGCGCCACCGTACCCGACATCGGCCGTGCCAGGTGACGTATCGCGTCACCTCCTGCGCTGCATCAAAGCGGCAGCGCGACCTCCACCGGGCGCGGCGCCAGCAGCGCCACCAGCTGCGCCGGCGCCATGCCGACCAGGTAGCCGCGCCGGCCGCCGTTGATGTACAGCGTCTCGAGCGCCAGGATGGATTTTTCGACATACACCGGCAGCTGCTTGCGCGTGCCGAACGGGCTGGTGCCGCCGACCAGGAAGCCGGTGTGGCGGGTGGCGTCGGCCGGCTTGCACGGCTCGATCCGCTTGCAGCCGATCTGGCGCGCCAGTTCCTTGGTCGACACCTTGCAGTCGCCGTGCATCAGCACGATCAGCGGGCGCGCCGCCTCGTCCTGCATCACCAGCGTTTTCACCACGCTGTGCTCGGGCACGCCCAGTTCGCGCGCCGACACCGCGGTGCCGCCCTTGTCTTCATAGGCATACGGATGTTCGCTGAAGGCGACCTGGTGCTGGCGCAGGAACTGCGTGGCGGGTGTTTCGGAAATGTGCGCTCTGGTGGCCATGCGTGATACGCTGTTCGTTCATTGAGGAGTTTCTTATTATGCAGCAGGAAATTCGCTTTGCCACTTTTAACGTCTTCAACCTGGCCCCGGCCGGCGCCCGTCTGTACGACAACCTGGTGCCGTGCACCGAAGCCGAGTTCCAGGCGAAGGTCGACTGGACGGCGCGCCAGATCGATCTGCTCGACGCCGACGTGATCGGCTTCCAGGAGATCTTTTCGCAGGCGGCGCTCAAGCTGGCCCTGTCGCGCACCCGCAACTACCGCGACGCGGTGCACGTCGGCTTCGACCCGGAACCGGGCGCCGAGCGGCTCACGCCGAGCGTGGCGCTGGTGTCGCGCCTGCCGCTGGCCGCGCCCGGCGTGGCGCATGCGCTGTTCCCGGCCGGCGTGGCGATGCCGGCCGGCAGCCGCGACGCCGACCGCTTCGCCCGCCCGGTGGTGCACGCGCAGGTCATCGTCGCGCCCGACGTCACGGTCGACGTCGTCGTGGTGCACCTGAAATCGAAGCGCCCCGACTACCGCACCGGCGACACCGGCGAGGACCCGCAGCTGTACGCGCTGGCCTGCCTGCGCTCGCTGATCCGGCGCGGCACCGAGGCGGTGGCGTTGCGCGTGCTGCTGAGCAACCTGACGCGCGGCAAGCAGCGCGCGCGGGTGGTGCTGGGCGACTTCAACGACGTCGCCGACGCCGTCACCACCGGCATCGTGCTGGGCGCCGGCGCGCCGCTGGGCGACCGCCTGTTCGACGCCTACCAGCTGCAGCGCCGCCAGGACCACCTGCGCCACGTCGGCTTTTCCAGCCTGCACGACGGCCATTACACCACCATCGACCACATCCTGGTGTCGGAGGAGTTCAACGCCGCGTTGCCGAACGCGCTCGGCGAAGTGGTCGACGTGGTCTACCTGAACGACCACCTGGTGCTCGAGCTGCCGGAGGCGTCCGACCACGGCCAGGTGCTGGCGCGCATCCGCCTGTTCGACGTCGCCAGCGGCCTCATGGACGCCGGCGTGTGAGGTCCGGCTCGCTGCTGGCCATGCTGGCGTAGTAGCCCTGGTATTCGTCGCAGCCGTGCTGCTGCAGGAAGCGCAGCTGCTCGACCGTCTCGACCCCTTCGGCGATCACCCGCAACTTCAGGCTGCGCGCCACCGCGATGATGGCCGGGATGATGGCCGCGTCGGCCGGCTCGCGCGTGATGTCGTCGACGAACGAGCGGTCGATCTTCAGTTTCGACAGCCGGTAGCGGCGCAGCCGCGCCAGGCTTGAGTAGCCGGTGCCGAAGTCGTCGACGGTGAGCTGCACGCCGCGCCGGCGCAGCGCGTCGACGGTGGCGATGGTGGCGTCGTCGCCGCTCATGATCATGCCCTCGGTGATTTCGAGGTCGAGGAACTGCGCCTCCAGGCCGGACGTGGCGAGCGCCTCGTCGACGTAGTGCAGCAGGTGGTCGTGGATGAACTGCACGCTCGACAGGTTGACCGCCACCACCACCGGGCAGCCGCGGTCGCGCCACGCGCGCGCCTGCGCGCAGGCCTGGCGCAGCACCCAGGCGCCGATCGGCACGATCAGGCCGGTCGCCTCGGCCACGCCGATGAACTGGTCCGGCTGCAGCAGGCCGCGCTCGGGATGGCGCCAGCGGATCAGCGCCTCGACGCCGATGGTGCGGCCGCTGGCGATGTCGATCTCGGGCTGGTACTCGAGCAGGAATTCGTCGTTCGCCAGCGCCAGGCGCAGCCGGTTGGCCAGTTCGGCGCGCTCGACGACGTGGGCGTTCATGGCCGGGCTGAAGAACTGGAACGCGTTGCGCCCGTGCTGCTTGGCATGGTACATCGCCACGTCGGCGTGCTTGAGCAGGGTGTCGCCGTCGTCGCCGTCGCTCGGGCAGATGCTGATGCCGATCGAGGCCGACAGGGTGACCTGCTGGCCGCCCGCCGTCATCGGCTGCGCCACCGCCTGCATCACGCTGCCGGCCACGTGGGCGGCCTGGTCGGCGCCGCCGATGTCGGCCAGCAGCACGACGAATTCGTCGCCGCCCTGGCGGCTGACGGTGTCGACCCCGCGCACGCAGCGCACCAGGCGCACCGCCACTTCCTTGAGCACGGCGTCGCCAGCCTGGTGGCCGAGGCTGTCGTTGATCGCCTTGAAGCGGTCGAGGTCGACGAACATCACCGCCACCTTGGTGTGGCGCCGTCGCGCCGTCGCCAGCGCCTGGTGCAGGCGGTCGAGGAACAGCACCCGGTTCGGCAAGTCGGTGAGAAAGTCGTGCTCGGCCTGGTGGCGGGTGGTTTCCTCGACCCGCTTGCGGTCGGTGATGTCGGACACGATCGCCATGTAGTTGTAGATCTGGTCGGCGGCGTCGCGGATCGCCGTCAGCGCCACCCACGCCGGGTAGACGGCGCCGTTGCGGCGCATGCTGAACAGCTCGCCCTCCCAGTGGTCGTGGGTCGCCACGTAGTCCCAGATCTGCTGGTAGAACGCCGCCTCGTGCAGGCCGCTGCGCAAGCCCGGCACCGGCTCGCCGATCACCTCGGCCGGGGCGAAGCCGGTGATGTCGGAGAACGCCTGGTTGACCGCCACCGCGCGGTAGGCGCCGTCGATGATGACGATGGCGTCGCGGCAGTTCTCGAACACCTGCGCGGCCATCGCCAGGGTGCGCTCGGTCGACTTGCGCAGCGAGATGTCGCGGATCACCGCGTAGGACAGCTGTTCATGGTCGAGCGCCACCGACGTCAGCAGCACCTCGGCCCAGAACGGCGCCCCGGCGCGGCTCTGGTACAGCCATTCGTAGCGCTGATTGCCGTCGCTGTGGGTCTGCGCCGCCAGCGCCGCGTCGCGCAGCGCCGAGGCGACGCCGCCGGGCTGCTCGGCGGGCGAGAAATCGAGCAGGCTGCGGCCCGCCATCTCGCCCTGGTGGGCGCAGCCGAACAGGCGCAGCGCGGCCGGATTGACGTCGACGATGGTGCGCCCGTGCAGCAGCACGATGGCGTCGGTGGAGCGCTCGAACAGCTGGCGGAAGTTGGCGCCGGCGCGCAGCAGCGCCTGCTCGGCCAGCTTGCGCGCGGTGACGTCGATCTCCATGCACAGCACCTGCTGGGTGGCGCCGTCGCGGCTGACCGGAAAGTGGCTCGAGTAGACCCAGCGCTCGCTGCCGTCGGCGCGGCGGATGCGCCAGTCGCGCGGCGCCGGCGCGCTGCCGGTGCGCCAGATCGATGCGAGCAGCGCGGCGAACTCGGCTTCGCGCTCGGGATGCGTCACCAGCGCCGCCAGCGGCTGGCCGACGGCATCGCGCGCGGCCACCCCGAACAACTGGGCGCACGTATTGTTCCAGTAGCGCACGATGCCGGCGCGGTCGCTGCTGTGCACCGCCACGTTGGGCGTGAGCTCGACGGCGGCGACGAAGCGGTACAACAAGTCGAGCGCGGCCAGCCCCTGCCCCTCCGGTTCGCCAGGCCCCCGTGCCTGCATCTCGTCGTCCACTCGGCTTCCTTTTTCGTTGTCGGCGCGCGCCCCGAAGAGACCATTTTTGTCCAGAGCTTGGCCGCGCCGCTTGTGCGGGCGCAAACGACGCCGGATCGCGATATTTCCGTTTGTTAATTTTTGCGCTTTATCGGTGTTTTCTGCCGTCCAGCGTGCCGAAACCACTTCCTGTCGCATTTGCGTGGCCGGGCCGGCGTGGTTTTTCTATAGTGTCAACATGCGCCTGGAGCTCCATCTCGTCACAAGACGGAGCACGCGCGCGCCGCATCGGCAACTTGAGTACCGAACGTGAGCACCGAACTTGAGCACCACTGACGCACTCGAACCAGACGCACCCGAACCAGACGCACCCGAACAATAACGACGACCCACCGCGAAGACCCACACCATGAAAATCGAATCCGTGCCGCTGGCGCAAGCCCAGCCGACCAGCCGCCCGCGCCGCTGGAAAAAACCCGTCGCCGCCCTGCTGATCGTGCTGCTGGCCGGCGGCGGCTGGGTCGCCATGCAGAAGTCGAAGGCGGTGACGGCCAAGCCCGGCAGCGCCCAGGCCGGCGCCGGCAAGGATGGCGCACCGAAGGTCGACGTCTACGAACTGTCGAGCGCCGACGTCGCCGCGGTCGAGGCGCGCGAACTGCGCCAGAACCTGCCGCTGTCGGGCTCGCTCGCGCCGCTGTCGCAGGCCACCGTCAAGGCCAAGGTGTCCGGCGTGGTGCTCGAGACGGCCGTGCAGGAAGGCATGAGCGTGACGGCCGGCCAGGTCATCGCCCGCCTCGACGCCGCCGACCAGCGCGCCCGCGTGGCGCAGCAGCAGGCCGCGCTCGACGAGGCCAGCGCGCGCCTGTCGCTGGCCAAAAAGAACAACGCCAACAGCGGCGCGCTGCTCAAGCAGAATTACATCTCGCAAAATGCCTACGACACCACGCAGAACAGCGTCGAACTGGCGCAGGCGAGCGTGAAGGCGATGGCCGCCCAGCTCGAACTGGCGCGCATCGCGCTGGCCGACACGGTGATCCGTGCGCCGCTCGCCGGCGTCGTCAGCAAGCGCCACGCGCAGGCCGGCGAAAAGGTCGCGCCCGACATGCCGGTGTTTACCATCGTCGACCTGCGCCAGCTCACGCTCGAGGCGCAGGTGCCGGCCTCGGACGTGCCGCGCGTGAAGATCGGCCAGGAAGTGCGCTTCAAGGTCGACGGCTTCGCGGCGCGCGATTTCACCGGCACGGTGGCGCGCATCAACCCGACCACCGAGGCCGGCTCGCGCGCGATGCTGGTCTACATCAGCGTCGACAACCGCGACGCGGTGCTGCGCGGCGGCATGTTCGCCAAGGGCGACATCACCACCGCCAAGTCGGCCGTCGCGCCGCTGGTGCCGCTCGCCGCCGTGCGCGACGACAAAGGCCGCCAGGTGGTCTACACCATCGTCGCCGACAAGGTGGTGGCGCAGCCGGTCACCCTGGGCATGCGCAACGAGGATGCCGGCATGGCCCAGGTCACCGCCGGCCTGGCCGCCGGCGCCACCGTCATCGTCGCAAAGCTCGACGGCGTCAAGCCGGGCAACAAGGTGCGGGTCGGCGCCGCGCCGGCGCTGGCCGCGACGACCGCGCCGGCGAAGGGATAAGCCATGTGGATCACGAAAACCAGTATCCAGAACCCGGTGTTCGCCACCATGGTGATGGTCGCCCTGATGGTGCTCGGCCTGTTCTCCTACCGCAGCCTGGGGCTCGAGAGCATGCCCAACGTCGAGATCCCGTTCGCCTGGGTCGAGGTGCAGTATCCGGGCGCCTCGCCCGAGCAGGTCGAGAACGACATCACGCGGCCGATGGAAGACGCGATCAACACCGTCAGCGGCATCAAGTCGATCCGCAGCAATTCGTGGGAAGGCCGGGCCGGCATCTCGCTCGAATTCCAGCTCTCGACCAACATGGACAAGGCGATGCAGGAAGTGCGCGACAACATCGCGCGCGTGCGCCCGGGCTTTCCGAAAGAGGCCAAGGAGCCGTTCATCGTGCGCGCCGAGGGCGACAACGCGCAGGCGATCGTCGAACTGACATTGACGTCGGACGGCCACAGCCTGCGCGAGCTGTCGACCCTCACCGAGCAGGTGATCACCAAGCGGCTGCAGGGCGTGGCCGGGGTCGGGCAGGTGCGCGTGAACGGCAAGACCAACCGCCAGATCCTCGTCAGCCTGAAACCGGAGCAGCTGCAAAGCCAGAACATCGGCGTCGACGAAGTGCTGCGCGCGATCCAGGCCACCAATGCCAATCTGCCGGCCGGCAACATCAGCTACGGCGCCGCCGAGCGGCTGGTGCGCATCGAAGGCAAGATGAAACAGGCGCGCGAATTCAACCGCATCATCGTGGCGCGCCGCGCCAGCGGCCCGGTGTACCTCGAACAGGTCGCCGAGATCGTCGACGGCGAGCAGGAAGAGACCTCGATCTCGCGCCTGAACGGCAAGCGCGCCATCTCGCTCGAAGTGACCAAGGTGCAGGGCGCCAACGTCGTCGAAGTGGGCACCGGCATCAAGAAGGTTGTGCTGGAACTGCAGAAAAGCCTGGCCGCCGACATCCACCTGAAGATCATGGAAGACCAGGCCGAGCGCGTCCAGAGCCAGCTCGACAACGTCAAGGAAACCATCATCGAGGGCGCCCTGCTCACCATGCTGATCGTGTTCCTGTTCCTGCATTCGTGGCGCAGCACCATCATCACCGGCCTGACCTTGCCGATCTCGGTGATGGCCAGCTTCATCGCCATGAAATGCTTCGGCTTCACGCTCAACTTCCTCACCCTGATGGCGCTGTCGCTGTGCATCGGCCTGCTGATCGACGACGCCATCGTGGTGCGCGAAAACATCGTGCGCCACCTGGCGATGGGCAAGAGCCACCTGCGCGCCGCCTACGACGGCACCAACGAGATCGGCCTGGCGGTGATGGCCACCACCTTCGCCATCGTCGCCGTGTTCGTGCCGATCGCCTTCATGCAGGGCATCATCGGCCGCTTCTTCCTGCAGTTCGGCATCACGGTGGCGGTGGCGGTGCTGGTGTCGCTGTTCGTCAGCTTCACGCTCGACCCGATGCTGTCGTCGCTGTGGCCCGATCCGGTCAAGGACCGCTTCAAGTACGTGCCGTGGCTGGGTCGCCTGATGGAAAAAATCGAGCACGGCATCGACCGCGTGCACGTCTGGTATGGCCGCACCCTGGCGCTGGCGCTGCGCTGGCGCAAGAGTACTCTGGCGCTGGCGCTGGCGCTGTTCGTCGGCAGCCTGGCCCTGATCCCGCTGATCGGCGGCGAGATGTTCCCGGAAACGGACAACGGCTACGTGCAGCTGCGCTTCAAGACGCCGGTCGGCTCGAGCCTGGCCTACACCGACACCAAGGTCAAGCAGCTCGAAGCGGCGCTGGCCGAATTCAAGGATATCGAAAACGTCTCGACCACCGTCGGCACCTACGACGGGCGCAATACGGCGCAGGTGAACCTGAAGCTGACCGACGTGCGCAAGGTCAAGCGGCGCTCGCAGCAGACGCTCGAGAAGCTGATCCGCGAACGGCTGCAGTCGATCGCCGGCATCACCATGTCGGTGGGCAACCGGCCGATCTTCATCGCCATCCTCGGCCAGGATGAATCGAAGCTCGACGCCGTGGCGCACAAGCTGATGGACAAGATCCGCACCATCAAGGGCGTCGCCGACATGGAGTACAGCCAGGAAGGGGCGAATCCGGCCACCATCGTCAAGATCAACAACGAGCTCGCCAGCGACCTGGGCCTGTCGGTGCAGCAAATCGGCGCCGCGCTGCGCCCGTTCGTCGCCGGCGACCAGGTCAGCCGCTGGCTGGCGCCGGACGGCCAGAACTACGACGTCAACGTGCAGCTGCCCAAGTCGGGGCGCCAGAAGATCGCCGACCTGGCCGAGCTGTCGGTGGCGTCGAGCCGCAAGGACGCCGCCGGCAACCCGGTGATGGTGCCGCTGCGCCAGGTGGTCCAGTTCGTGCCCTCGACCAGTCCGCAGGTGCTCAAGCGCCAGGCGCTCGAGCGCCGCGTGGCGATCTACGCCGGCGTCGAGGGCCGTCCCAACGGCGACGTCGACAGCGACGTGCAGAAGGCCATCAAATCGATCGCGCTGCCCGACGGCGTGCGCTTCGACGTCGGCGGCAACGCCCAGCAGATGGCCGAGACCATGTCCGGCTTCCTCGCCGCGATCGTCATCGCCATCATCTTCATCTACCTGGTGCTGGCCTCGCAGTTCGGCAGCTTCCTGCAGCCGATCGCCATCATGGTGTCGCTGCCGCTGTCGATGATCGGCGTGCTGCTGGCGCTGCTGGTGACGGGCAGCACCTTGAACATCTTCTCGGTGATCGGCGTCGTCATGCTGATGGGGCTGGTGACCAAGAACGCCATTTTGCTGGTCGACTTCACCAACCACGGCCAGCGCGAAGGCAAGGCGCAGTTCGCCGCCATCCTCGACGCCGGCCAGGTGCGCCTGCGGCCGATCCTGATGACGACCCTGGCGATGATCTTCGGCATGCTGCCGATGGCGATCGGCATGGGCGACGGCGGCGAACAGCAGGCGCCGATGGGCCGCGCGGTGATCGGCGGGGTGATCACCTCGACCTTGCTGACCTTGGTGGTGGTGCCGGTGGCCTATTCCTACCTCGACAGCCTGGGCAAGCGCGCGGTGCGTTGGTTCAAGCGCGGCGCCCACGCCGATGCGCACGCGGAGCCGGCGGCGGCGCGCGTGGAACTGGTGGAAGTAGCACGATGAGTAGCTTGATGAGTAGCTTGATGAGTAGCTTGATGAGTAGCATGATGGCGCCGTCGTTCACGCGGACGACGGGCGGTGCGGCAGCGGGCTGAGAGGCCGCCGGCCGCGAAAAAACCCGGCTCAGGCCGGGTTTGGTGTTTCTGACGCTGCCGGTTCGGTGTCGTCGTCGTCGTCCTGCTCGACTGCCTCGCCGGCTTCGCCCGGCGTCGCTTTGGCTTCGAGCTTGCGCTTGGCCTTTTCCTCCGCTTTTTTCTTCTTCTCTAATTCCCGTTGCCGCTTTTCGTACGAAAAATTGGTTTTAGCCATGAATCACCTCTTGAGTTGTCGCGATAGAAAGGAATGCCGTTCCCACATTATGACGCATTATGCTACCTGCATTTGAATTAACCACGTGGATGATGCGCGCTGTGCAGGTGTTTGAGGCGCGCGCGCGCAACATGGGTGTAAATTTGCGTCGTGGAAATATCAGCATGTCCCAGCAGCAACTGCACCACCCGCAGGTCGGCGCCATGGTTGAGCAGGTGGGTGGCGAAGGCGTGGCGCAAGGTGTGCGGCGACAGCGGCGCCTGGACGCCGGCGTGGGCAGCGTGCTTCCTGACGACGACCCAGAACATCTGGCGCGTCATCGGGCCGCCGCGCGCGGTGACGAACAGGGCGTCGTCGACCTGGCCGTCGAGGATCACGCCGCGCGCCTCGGCCAGGTAGCGCTCGATCCAGCGGCGCGCTTCCTGGCCGAACGGCACCAGGCGCGTCTTGCTGCCCTTGCCGGTGATGCGCAGCACGCCGTCATTCATGCTCAATTCGACCAGTTTCAAGGTCACCAGTTCGGACACCCGCAGTCCGCTGGCGTACATCAGTTCGAGCATGCTGCGCTCGCGCAGGCCGAGCGGGGTGGCGACGTCGGGGGCGGCCAGCAGCGCTTCGACCTGCGCCTCGGTGAGGGTGTGCACGAAGCGCTGCGGCTGCTTGGCCGAGGCCAGCTGCAGGCAGGGATCGACCGCCACCTGGTGCTGGCGCAGCGCCAACTGGTAGAAGCGCTTGAGCACCGACAGGCGCCGGTTCGCCGAGCTCGGCTTCGTCTCGGCATGGCGCTCGGCGAAATAGGCGGCCAGGTCGTGCGCGCCGACCGCGTGCAGGCTGGCGCAGGCCGGCCGGCGCACCTGCAGCCAGCGCGCGAACAGGCGCATGTCGCGCCGGTAGGCATCGAGCGAATTCTTCGCCAGCCCCTGTTCGAGCCACAGGTTGTCGCAAAACTGGTCGATCAGCGCCAGGTTGGCGGCCGACGGCGGCGCATCCGCGCTCACCAGATCGACTGCTGCTGCCATGGCGTGCCGCTTTGCACGGCGCCTTCGTGGGTCAGCAGCCAGCGCTTGACGCCCAGGTGGAAACCGTGTTCGTCGTCGTGGTGCGAAAAGCCGCCGAGCCCGCCGGCAGCGGTGACGCGGTGGCACGGAATCACCAGCGGAAACCAGTTGGCGCCGCAGGCCTGGCCGACCGCGCGCGGCGCCGAGCCGATGTGCTTGGCGACCTGGCCGTAGGTGCGCACGCTGCCGCGCGGAATGGCGGCAATCGCTGCCCAGACGCGCTGCTGAAAGCTGCTGCCGACCTCGGCGAGCGGCAGGCTGAAGGCGAAGTCGGCATCGGCCAGGTAGCGCTCCACCTGCCGGGCGGCGGCGGCGGCGACGGCGTCGGTGGCGGCTTTTTCACTGAAATGGGGCGGCAGGTAGACCAGTTCGCGCAGCTGCCCCGCTTCGGTGCGGATGCCGATCGCGCCGAACGGCGCGGCCACGATGGCGCTGAAAAGGGCGCTGCCTTGGACTGCGGGAGAGAACTCTGTCATGACAACAGTGTAGCGCATCGGCGTCACGGCAGATGGCGCTTCGGTGGCGCTTCGGTGCCGCCTCGATGCCGGCGCGGCATCCGCGCGCGACGCGGTCTGCATGGCGCGCGGGCAGTCCCGGCGGGACACAGACACAAAAAAAGCGCACCCGTGGGTGCGCTCTAAGTTCGTTCACGTTTCCGGTCGTTTGGTCAGTGCCAACGACATTCTGTAAAACGTGTGTCTCCTCGATATTTCTCCGGTATGGACTACCGTGCTCTTATCACAACTCCCCAAATCTTCAATCCGTTCGATCCGCTCCGTACCGTGATGGCGTTACTGCTGAACACCTGCTGCACCACCGGCCGCACCATCGTGGTGCCTTGGAACGGAGCCAATCATAACGCATCTAAATTTGGAGGGCATGATTTTTTTCGCACGAAGGTTGTAAAATTTTCACTTATAAATCAAATTTGGCAGCGGCGTCGAATTGTGTGCTAGGCGGCTGCGCTACATCAACCCCATTGCTCTCGGCAACCATAACGACAGCCCCGGCCAGTAGGTGACGATCACCAGGAATACCAGCATGGTCAGCAGCCATGGGATCACCGCCACGGTCAGTTCCGAGATACTCATCTTGGAAATGCCGCTGGCCACATACAAGTTCAGGCCCACCGGCGGATGGCACAAGCCGATCTCCATATTGGCGTCGATCATGATGCCGAAGTGCACAGCATCGATGCCGAGCCGGATTGCGGCAGGGTGCAGGATCGGCGCCATCACCAGGATGATCGACGACGGTTCCATCACATTGCCGGCCAACAGCAACAAGATGTTGGTGAAGAACAGGAAGCCGACCTGGCCCAGGTCTTTGGCCAGGATCCAGTCGGCCATCGCCTGCGGGATGTTTTCGTGTGCCATCAGGAACGAGAACAGCACCGCGTTGGTGATGATGTACAACAGCATTGCGCTCAGGCTGGCCGAGCGTTTCAGCACTTCCGGCACCTTCTTGAGCGGCAAGTCCTTGTAGACAAACACCGAAATGATGAACGCATACACCGCGCTCATGGCCGCCGCCTCGGTCGGCGTGAAGATGCCCTTGGTAATCCCGCCGATGATGATGACCACCAGCATCAGGCCCCAGACGCTCTTGCGGAACGCCTTCCAGCGCTGGCCCCAGGTCGACTTGCGCATGCGCGGGTAGCCGTTCTTGCGGGCGATCACCCACGTCGTGGTGCACAGCATCACGGTCAGCAGGATGCCGGGAAACAGGCCGGCCAGGAATAGCGCGCCGATCGAGGTGTTGGTCGAGATCGCGTAAATCACCTTCGGAATCGACGGCAGCATCAGGATGCCGAGCGAACCGGCGGTGATGATGACGCCGGCACCGAACGCCTTGGGATAGCCTTGCTTGACCATCGCCGGCAAGATGATCGAGCCGATTGCCACCACCGTCGCCACGCTCGAGCCGCACACCAGCGCGAACATCGCACAGGCAATGATGCCGGCCAGCGCCAGGCCGCCATGCCAATGCCCGATCAGGCTGGTGGCGAAGGCGATCATGCGCTTGGCCACGCCGCCGTGGGTGAGGAAGTTGCCGGCCAAGATGAACAACGGGATCGCCATGATCTCGAATTTTTCGATGCCGCTGAACAGCTTGAGCGCGACCGCCTCGACCGGCACATGGGTCAGCAGGTAAAGGAACATCAAGACGGTCAAACCGAGCGCGATCGAGACCGGTATGCCGGTCAGCATCAGCAGGATCAGCAACGAGAAGACGATGCCGACCTTGCCGCCGACCACGCACACGGCCAGCAGGATCAGCCCGATCGCGCCCAGCCAGGTGGCCGCTTTCCGCTTCGACCAGGCGCCATCGTCCTGCGCCATTGGCAGCGCGGCGCTCATCGTGCTACTCCGAGCGCGGACAGCGGTGTCACCGGCGTGAGCGCGGCGAACATGTCGTCGTCATCGTCGTCGAGTCCGTCGACGTGGGCTTCATTGTGGTGTGGCAGCTCGCCGGTACGCAAGAAATGCACGCTCACCTGCATGAAGCGGAAGCACATCAGGTAGGAGCCGATCGGCACCACCGAATAGACGATCCAGGTTGGCCATTCGAGGTCAGGGGTGGTCGGGCCTTGCGGCGCGCCGGCGGCGTCGAGGCCGAACAGCGTGAACAGCGCGTAGTGCATGCCATTGCCCCAGATGAAGCGCAGGCCGAGCGAACCGATGATGCCGGTAAACAGCATGCCGCACACCAGCGCGCCCAGCGTGGTGTTGCGGCGCCAGGCGGCCGGCAGGCGCCGCACCAGCACGTCGACGCCGACGTGCACGCCCATCCGCACGCCGTAGGCAGCGCCGAACTTGGCCATCCAGACGAACATGATGATGGCCAGCTCCTGCGCCCACTCGAAGTGCAGCGCCAGCAGGTAGTCCTGGACATACGGAATCGGCATGCCGGTGCCGTAACGGTGCACCACCGACAGGAAGATGATGAGCGTGGCGCCGCCCATCAGGAAAGCGATCATCCATTCTTCCAGATGATCGAGTATTTTCAATAACATGACACGGCTCCGTGAACGTGGATCGGGATACGCGGCGGCGCGTTCAGGCGCGCCGCCGCCGGCGCCCGCGGGCACACGACGGCGACGGCATGCCGCGGCACAGCGGACGGCGAACTGGGTATGCTTACTTGGACGCTTCTTTGGTGATCGCGACGATCAGATCCTTGCCGATGCGCGTTTCCATTTCCTTATGTACCGGCAGCAGCGTCTTGCGCCAGACGGCCTGCTCGGCCGGGGTCAAGGTATAGATCGTCGTCTTGCCGGTCTTCTTGATGGCCTCGAGCGCCAGGTCGTTGTCGCGCTGGGCAATGGCCTTTTCGAACGTGGTGGCGTCAGCCATGGCTTTTTCAAGCTGGCTGCGGATGTCGGCCGGCAGGCCGTCCCAGAATTTCTTGTTGACGATGACGGCATAGCCCAGATAGCCGTGGTTGGAAATCGTCACGTGCTTTTGCACCTCGTGCATCTTCTGGGTGTACATGTTCGACGGCGGATTCTCGGTGCCGTCGACCACGCCGGTCTGCAGCGCCTGGTAGACCTCGGAAAACGCCAACACCTGCGGGTTGGCGCCCAGCGCGCGCATCTGCGCGTCGAGCACCTTGGACGAC
>JARXKM010000358.1 GCA_030272785.1 Pseudomonadota bacterium | reverse complement strand
GCGCGATCTGGCACCGCTCGCCACGCGCGAGGGCAACACGCTCGCGTTGACGCTCGCCGGCAAAGCCACGCTGCGCCTGCATACGCTCGACCGCTGCGCCGGGCGCGACGACTGCAGCATCTATCGTTTGCTGGGCCTGTCGCCGGATCGCCAATTCTTCGCGGTCGAACGCACCGGCTACGAAGCGGCGACGCGCTTCTGGATTGCCCGCGCCAGCGGCAAGCAAACCGAGGTGTACGCAGAGCCGCATGCCGCACCGGATCGCGCACATATCGTGACCGCCAATCCCGTCGAGCTCGGCGGCACGAACGGCGTCTTCCTGTGGGAAATTCGTGGCGATGAGCTGATCGAACAATTTCGCCTGGAACCGGCCGCCTATGCCTTGTATCACTTCGTGCGTTGGTCGAATGCGACAACTGTCGAACTGAGCAAGCTCACGCATGCCGACCCGACCATCTGCCCGGCGTCGCAGGTGA
The DNA here is from genome assembly GCA_030272785.1 of Pseudomonadota bacterium. GTDB lineage: Bacteria > Pseudomonadota > Gammaproteobacteria > Burkholderiales > Burkholderiaceae_D > JAFCUW01. The sequence continues at coordinate 4,280 of JARXKM010000358.1, read as the reverse complement.
TGGCATCGCCGGTACGGCTGGCGCGCCAGCACGGCCAGTGGAGGCTAGACGAACGCGCCCCGCCTGCCATGCCGATATGCCAATGAGGCAAGGCGCGAATGCTGAGCTCGTGTACGATTGCCGGCACTGACCCCGGGGGTTGTGTCGAGCTCGTGTACGATTGCCGGCACTGACCCCGGGGGTTGTGTCGGCGGCACAAATATTTACAACTTGCCGATTGGAATTCTGAACGCGCTGACCTACTATCAGCTGAGACTTGTTCAAACACAACTTCGGGTGCGACTATGGCAGAGTTCGAAACGACAATCGACCCGGCACCGGCAACCGCCGTCAGCGCCACCGACCATGCGGCCGCCGCGCTGCTCGCCGCAACGCTGCTGAGCGCATGCGGCGGCGGCGGCTCCGCGTCCTCGCCCGCGCCGACGCCGACGCCGGTGCCCACGCCGCCGGCCGCCGGGCCGACCGCCGTCGAGGCGTCGCGTTTCCTGGCGCAGGCGTCGATGGGCGCCACGCGCGAGCAGATCGCGCGCGTGCAGGCGATCGGCTACGCCGGCTGGCTCGACGAACAGTTCGCCATGGCGCCGTCCGGCTCGCACTGGGACTGGCTGGTCGCCAAGGGCTACGACGCGCTCGCCAACAAGAACAGCGAAACGGGCGCCGACCCGACCATCTGGCGCAAGCTGCTGTCCTCGCCCGACACGCTGCGCCAGCGCATCACCCTGGCGCTGTCGGAGATCATGGTGGCGTCGGTATCGGGCTTCAATGGCGGCTGGAAGACGTTTTCGACCGCCGCCTACCTCGACCTGCTCGAAGGCCAGGCGTTCGGCAATTACCGCACCTTGATGCAGCAAGTGTCGACCAGCGCACCGATGGGCGAGTACCTGACCTTTCGCGGCAACGTCAAGTTCAATGCCACCACCGGCGCGATGCCGGACGAAAATTACGCGCGCGAGGTGATGCAGCTGTTTACCATCGGCCTGCTGCAGCTGAACCTGGACGGCACGCCCAAGCTGGCCGCTGGCGCGCAGCAGGAAACGTATATCCTCGACGACATCACCGGCCTGGCGCGCGTATTCACCGGCTGGAACTACGATCTGGCGAGCGGCGACACCAACACGCCCGACTTCAAGCGGCGCCCGATGACGATGACGGCAAGCCGCCACGAAACCGGCAGCAAGGTCTTCCTCGGCACCACCATCGCCGCCGGCACCAGCGGCGAGGAAAGCCTGCGCCTGGCGCTCGACGCCATCTTCGCGCACCCCAACGTGGCGCCGTTCATCGGCCGCCAGCTGATCCTGCGGCTGGTGTGCAGCAATCCGAGCGCGGCCTACGTGACCCGCGTGGCGGGCGTGTTCAACAACGACGGCAGCGGCGTCAAGGGCAACCTGAAGGCGGTGCTCAAGGCGATCCTGCTCGACGACGAGGCGCGCAACGCGGCCAGGCTGACCGATCCGGCCTTTGGCAAGCAGCGCGAGCCGGTGCTGCGCCTGGCGGCCTGGGCACGCGCGTTCAAGGCCAGCTCGGCCGCCGATACCTGGACCATCGGCAATACGTCGGACCCGGCCAGCCGGCTCGGCCAGAGCCCGGTGCGCTCGTCGAGCGTGTTCAACTTTTTCCGCCCCGGCTACGTGCCGCCCAACAGCGCCGTCGGCAACGCCGGCCTGGTCGCGCCGGAATTTCAGATCACCAACGAGTCGAGCGTCGTCGGCTACCTCAACTACATGCAGACGGTGGTGAGCAAGGGCGCCGGCGACGTCAAGGCGGACTACAGCGCCCTGCTGCCGCTGGCCGACAGCAGCGCCGCGCTGCTCGACGAACTGAACGTGGTGCTGGCGGCCGGACAGATATCGAGTGCAACGTTGGCGCTGATGAAGGGCGGCATCGACACCTTGGCGTCCGGCACCGACGCGGCGCGCCTGAACCGGATCTACGCGGCGCTGGTGCTGGTGTTGGCCGCCCCCGAATTCATCATCCAGAAATGAGGACAGCGCCATGCACAGCAAGCACGACATGACGGCTTCGCGCCGGGCTTTCCTGAAACGCGCCTCGGCGCTGTCGATCGCCGGCGTGGCCGCGCCGTGGGCGCTGAACCTGGCGGCGATGGCCGAGGCATCGGCCGCCGCCGCCACCGACTACAAGGCGCTGGTGTGCGTCTTCCTGTACGGCGGCAACGACTACGCCAACACGCTGGTGCCGTACGACAGCGGCAGCTACGCGGCCTACCAGCAGATGCGGCCGAACTTCGCGTACAGCCGCGCCAGTCTGGCGGCGACCGCCCTCACGCCGGTCAGCGCGCCGAAGGACAGCGCCGGCCTGGCGCACCAGTACGCGCTGGCGCCCGAACTGGGCCTGCTGCTGCCGCTGTTCGATGCCGGCCAGATGGGCGTGATCCTGAACGTCGGCACCTTGGTGCAGCCGACCACCAAGCTGCAATACACCAATAAGTCGGTGAAGCTGCCGCCCAAGCTGTTTTCGCACAACGACCAGCAGTCGGTCTGGCAGTCGTCGGCGGCCGAGGGCGCCACCGCCGGCTGGGGCGGGCGCATTGGCGACATGTTTGAAAGCGGCAACGGCAATGCCACCTTCACCTGCGTCAACGTGTCGGGCAACGCGGTGTTCATGTCGGGCAAATCGGCGGTGCAGTACCAGGTGTCGACCGCCGGCTCGGTGCCGCTGGCGGCGCTGAAAAGCCCGCTGTTCGGCTCGAGCGCGTGCTCGGACGCGCTGCGCACGCTGGTCAGCCAGCCGCGCGCGCACTTGCTGGAAAACGAGTACAGCCGCGTCACCAAGCGCTCGATCGACGCCGACACCGTGCTCACCAGCGCGCTGGCGGCGACGCCGGCGCTGGCGACCGTGTTCCCGGCCGGTAACGGCCTGGCCGACCAGCTCAAAATGGTGGCGCGCATGATCGCCGCGGCGCCCAAGCTGGGCGCCAAGCGCCAAGTATTTTTCGTCTCGCTGGGCGGCTTCGACAACCACGACGCGATGCTGACGGCGCACCCTGGCCTGCTCACCAGCGTGGCCGGCGCGCTGGCGGCATTCCAGCAGGCGACGGCCGAACTGGGCCTGGCCGACAAGGTCACCACCTTCACCGCGTCCGACTTCGGGCGCACCATGAGCGGCAACAACGACGGTTCCGACCACGGCTGGGGCAGCATGCATTTCGTGCTGGGCGGGGCGGTCAAGGGCAAGAACTTCTACGGCACCGCGCCGGTGGTGGCCAACAACGGCCCGGACGATGTGGGGCAGGGCCGGCTGCTGCCGACCACCTCGGTCGACCAGCTCGCCGCCACGCTGGGCAAGTGGATGGGGGTGTCCGATACCGACCTGCTCAGTCTGTTGCCGAGTCTGGTCAACTACAACGCGGCGGCGCGCAATCTCGGCTTCGTCTGACGGCGGCAGCCGACGCCGCCGGCCGCCGATGCCACTCCATCAGTTATTCAGCAACACCTGCGCGATGATGCCGGTCGCGATCGCCACCAGCACATAGTCGCCGCCGGTCTGCACCCAATGCTGGCCGCGCGCTGGCGCGCTCAGGTGGTGGCCGCGCCAGTCGTTGACGACGTACAGGTTGCCCCGATATTCATTGGCGAAGCGGCTGCGGCCGCGCATGTCGTGGCCCGGTTCGGCGCCGCGCTGGCCGTTGTGCAGGCCATTGTTGGCGGCCGGGGTGGAATCGTGGCGGTCGTTGCGTCCGCGGTGCTGGTCGTTGCCATGATCGTTATTGTTGTTGCGGCTGCCGTTGTCGTGTTGCCGCTGGTCGTTGCGGTCATTGCCATGATCGTTGCGCTGCGCGAACGCATCCAGCGCGTTCAGGTAAGTCGCGTTACCAGACCTGTCTGGCGACAGGATGTGACAGCGCTTGCCTGTTGTTATACATGGCGGACGCGGCACTAGTCGGCGCGCCAGCGATCATCAAGGCAGGGGATTGTGCGATAGCGCCAGTACGTACGGGCGCTGTGCGAAATGGGGCGGACCTGCATGCTGCCCGGCAAGCTTGCCGCCAGCATCATGGCGGCGCTGGCAATCACGGCATGCGCCAGGCCGGGCGCCGAAGCGCCGGCCTGAGTGCGTTTACTTCATCGCGCCGGCTTTAACGAAATACTTGCGCGCATACGTCAGCAATTCGCCGCTGGTTGGATGGTCGACCGTCTCGACCGCTTCGACACACGCCGAAACCGCCGGCGCGTGGGTGGTCAGGTAGGTCGCGAAGACGTTTTTTTCTTGCGCCGGACCGACCACCAGGATGCCGGTGGCATCCTTCAACGCGACGGCGATAT
>JARXKM010000357.1:2591-4761 GCA_030272785.1 Pseudomonadota bacterium | reverse complement strand
ATCCCGATCGTGTTTACCAGCGCCGCCGGGCGCGAACTGAACTACGCCTTCAAGGGCTACGAGAATGGCGCCGTCGATTTCCTCTACAAGCCGCTCGACAGCGACGCGGTGCGCAGCAAGGTCAACGTGTTCGTCGCGCTCGACCAGCAGCGGCGCGAAAGCCGCCGCCAGGTGGCCGAGCTGGAGCAAAGCCGCAAGGAGCAGCAGCTGTTGCTCGAACAGCTCAACGGCACCCAGCTCGAGCTGCAGCGCTCGCTGCGCATGCGCGACGATTTCATGTCGCTGGTGGCGCACGAACTGCGCACGCCGCTCAACACGCTATTCCTGGAAAGCCAGATGCGCATCCTGCAGCTGCAACGCGGCAATTTCGACGCGCTCGGCCCGGACCGCCTGCCGGCCATGATCGCGCGCGACCAGCGCCAGATCCAGTCGATGATCCGGCTGATCGACGACATGCTCGACGTCTCGCGCATGCGCAGCGGCAGCCTGTCGATCCGCCCCACCGAGTTCGAACTGACCGGCCTGCTCAAGCGCGTCATCAGCGACCTGGCGCTGCAGGCGACCGGCTACGGCAGCACGCTCACCTTGCGCCCGCACGCGCCGGTGGCCGGCTGCTGGGACGAGTTTCGCATCGAGCAGGTGATCATCAATCTGCTCACCAATGCCTTGCGCTACGGCGGCGGCAAGCCGATCGAGATCGCGCTCGAAGCGGGCGAGCACGCCGTGCGCATCGACGTCGTCGACGCCGGCATCGGCATCGCGGCGGCCGACCTGCAGCGCATCTTCGAGCCGTTCGAACGCGGCAGCGGCAGCGGCGACGTCAAGGGCCTTGGCCTCGGCCTGGCCATTTCGCGCCAGCTGGCCGAGTCGCATGGCGGGCGCCTGAGCGTCGCCAGCGACGGCATCAGCGGCTCGACTTTCAGCCTGACCTTGCCATTGCGCGCGCGCGCCGACAGCGCCGGACAGGGCGGGCGCTGAAGCTGCACGCTATCGTCCGCTTCAAGAAATACTATTTCAATTGTCAAAGCAATAGCCCTATACTAGCCACCTGCTTTTATCCACTCATCACCAAGGAAACTGATCATGAAAACTGTCGGCGATAAATTAGATCCATTCAGCGTCCCAGCGGCCAAGCCAGGCTTCAACCAGCACGAAGAAAACGGCGTGTCGGGCTTCGAAACCATCACTGAATCGTCGTTCCCGGGCAAGTGGAAGATCATCTACTTCTACCCGAAGGATTTCACCTTCGTGTGCCCGACCGAAATCGTCGAATTCGCCAAGATGAACAACGACCTGGCCGACCGCGATGCGGTGCTGATGGGCGGTTCCACCGACAACGAGTTCTGCAAGCTGGCATGGCGCCGCGAACATCCTGACCTGAGCAAGCTGAACCACTACTCGTTCGGCGATTCGCACGGCGCCCTGGTCGACATGCTCGGCGTGCGCGACCCGGTCGCCGGCGTCGCCCTGCGCGCCACCTTCATCGTCGATCCGGACAACACCATCCAGCACGTGTCGGTCAACAACCTGAACGTCGGCCGCAATCCATCGGAAATCCTGCGCATCCTCGACGGTCTGCAAACGGACGAACTGTGCCCTTGCAACCGCAGCGTCGGCGGCGCCACGCTGTAAGAGCTGCACACCAACCCGCTTCGGCGGGTTTTTAACCCTCTGAATAATAGGATTTAGCTATGGATTTCTTATCTTCAATTAAAGAATTGATTCCGGATTACGCCAAGGATATCCGTCTCAACATCGACGGAACCATCGCCCGTTCCAGCCTGGAAGGCAGCGACGCCGTCGGCGTGGCGCTGGCGGCGGCATTCGCGGCCAAGAGCCGCGCCATCATCGACATCATCTGCGCCAGCGGCGCCTTGCCCGAAGCGGAGCAGAACGCGGCGCTGACGGCGGCGGCGCTGATGGGCATGAACAATGTCTGGTATCCGTACGTCGAGATGACCGAGGACGCCGACCTGAAGAGCCAGCCGGCCCAGCTGCGCATGAACGCCTACGCCACCAACGGCGGCGTCGACAAGCGCCGCTTCGAGATGTACGCGCTGTCGGCGTCGATCATCGGCAAGTGCCAATACTGCATCAAGTCGCATTTCGACTTGCTCAAGAAGGAAGGCATGTCGTCGTCGCAACTGCGCGACATCGGCCGCATCGCCGC
>JARXKM010000357.1:0-2491 GCA_030272785.1 Pseudomonadota bacterium | reverse complement strand
CAGTGCTGCTCAGTGCAGCAGGATGGCGGCGCTGCGCAGCAGGTCGGTGGTGCAGACCACGTAGGTCGATGCGCTTGCCAGGGCGATTTGCAAGCCGGTCCAGGTCAGTGGTAATGAGCGCATCATGATGTCCTCCCGAAGGTCTTGATTGTTTGCTTGTATGACGTCATCTTAGGCTTGACGATGTCGCAAAGCATCAGCAAAGCGAGCGCGACTTTGTAGGACTTTGACGCAGCAGCGTGTATGACTGGCAACGACATCGGTGGGGTGCCGCTCCTACGCCGGCGCTGGGCGGCGTCCTATGGCGTTCCCGCCGGCCCCGTCCTACAGTTGTGCTTATGACGAAACATGACCCCCTCCTGATGCACCAGGGCGTGCGCGCCGTGTGCCGCAACGCCATCGGCAAGCTGCTGCGCGGCGTGTTCGGCGTCGAGCGCCTGCGCGACGGCCAGCAGCAAGTCATCGACAGCGTGCTCGACGGCAAAGACACCCTGGCGATCATGCCCACCGGCAGCGGCAAATCGCTGTGTTACCAGATTCCGGCGCGTATGCTCGGCGGCACCACGATCGTCGTCTCGCCGCTCATTTCGCTGATGAAGGACCAGCTCGAAAAGCTGACCGAACTCGGCATTCGCGCCGCCCAGATCAATAGCAGCCTCACCGCCGACGAGCAGCAGGCCGCGCTCGACGGCATCGGCGACCGGTCGCACGAGATCGTGTTCTGCACGCCCGAGCGGCTGGCGCAGGCCGAATTTCTCGCCGTGCTCAAGCAGATCGACATCGCGCTGGTGGTGATCGATGAAGCCCATTGCATTTCGCAGTGGGGTCACGATTTCCGTCCGGCCTATCTCGAGATGGCCGCCGCCATCGATGCGCTCGGCCGCCCGCCGCTGCTGGCGCTGACCGCCACCGCCACCGACGACGTGGTCGCCGACATCGCCCGCCAGCTCGGCCGCGCGCGCCTGAACGTCATCAACACCGGCATCTACCGGCCGAACCTGCATTACAGCGTCGTCCAGGTGGTCAACCAGCGCGAGAAAATCGGCGCCGCGCTGCGCATCGTGCGCCACTCCGACGGCTTCGGCATCGTCTACGCCGCCACCGTCAAGGCCGCCGAAGACATGCTCGCCGCGCTGCGCGATGCCGGCGAGAGCGCCACCATCTACCACGGCAAGCTGCCGGCGCGCGAGCGCAAGCAGAACCAGGACCTGTTCATGGACGGGCAGCGCCGCGTGATGGTCGCCACCAACGCCTTCGGCATGGGCATCGACAAGAGCGACACGCGCTTCGTCATCCACCTGCAGGTGCCGGCCAACCTCGAAGCCTACTACCAGGAGTCGGGCCGGGCCGGGCGCGACGGCAACGACGCCTGGTGCACCTTGCTGTTCCTGCAGGACGACAAGCGGGTGCAGCAGTTCTTCCTCGTCAAGCACTATCCGGACGCGGCGCAGCTGCGCGCGGTGTACCACACCGTGCTCGCGCTGATCGAAGCCGGCCCGGCCAGCTTCGCGCGCATCCACGATGCCGGCGGCGAGATCGCCGCCGCCCGGCTGAAGATCTGCCTCAAGCTGCTCAAGGACGGCGCGCTGCTGCGCCAGGACCGCGCGCTCGCCTTCGTGCCGGGCAAGACGGCGCCGGGCGACGCGCTGTTCGAGCAGCTGGCGCAGGTCTACGCGCAAAAGCAGGAGCGCGACCGCGCGGCGCTCGAACAGATGGTGGCGTACGCGCTCAGCGGCGCGTGCCGCTGGAAGGTGCTGCTCGATTACTTCGGCGACGCCGTGCCGGGCTTCGAACAATGCTGCCGCTGCGACAACTGCCGCAATCCGCCGGCCGTGCTGGCCGACATCGCCATCCGCGACGACGAGTTCGAGCGGGCGCCGGCGGCCGCCCCGGCACCGCCGCCGTTCGCCGTCGGCGCCCAGGTCAAGGTGCCGAAATTCGACGTCGGCGTCGTCGAGGCGGTGGCGGGCGACCAGGTCACCATCGCCTTCCCCGAGCACGGCAGCCGTACTTTCATGGCCGACTTCGTGGCGCCGGCGTGACAAGGAGAGCGGCCCCTATGGAAGACATGGTGGTGGTGCGCAAGGAAGGGCTGTACTGCGTGCCCGGACAGTTTTACATCGATCCATGGCGCCCGGTCGAACGCGCGGTGATCACCCACGCCCACGGCGACCATGCGCGCATGGGACACGGCCACTACCTGTCGGCCGCCAGCGGCGTCGGCATCCTCAAGTCGCGCCTCGGCCAGGACATCCATATCGACGGCCTCGAATACGGCGCGCGCATCGAACACAACGGCGTGACCATCTCGCTGCACCCGGCCGGCCACGTGCTCGGCTCGGCCCAGGTGCGCATGCAGCACAAGGGCGAGGTGTGGGTGGCGTCGGGCGATTACAAGGTCGAGCCGGACCGCACCTGCGCGCCGTTCGAGCCGGTGCGCTGCGACACCTTCATCACCGAGTCGACCTTCGGCCTGCCGATCTACCGCTGG
>JARXKM010000356.1 GCA_030272785.1 Pseudomonadota bacterium | reverse complement strand
GGCGTGATCGACCCGGCCGACACCCGCATGGTGCTCGGCCTGGGCCTGTCGGCCGCGCTCAACGCCGAAATCGGCGCAACGAAGTTCGGCGTGTTCCGGATGTAAGATGACGATCCGCGCCCTCCTGTTCGCCCTGTCGCTGGCTGCCGCCGGCGCCGCGCATGCCGCCGAAGAATCGCTGATCGCGTCATTGAACGAAACTGTCTTCAAACTGCCGGCCAGCGTCACCGGCCGCGCCGGCGCCACCGTCAGCGGCCAGATGACCGTCACCCAGTTCAAGCCGGACGGCGCCGGCCCGTTTCCGATCGCGATTTTGCTGCACGGGCGCGCCTTGGACCGCGCCGCCACGCCGCGCTTTCGCTACACCCAGGCGGCCCGCTACTTCGTGCGCCGCGGCTTTGCCGTGCTGGTGCCGACCCGGCTCGGCTACGGCGAATCGGGCGTCGAACCGGATCCGGAACAGTCGGGCGGCTGCACCAACAAGCTGTATGCCCCGGCGTTCGACGCCGTCGCCGCCAGCGCGCTTGACCTGATCGCCTACGCCGGCAAGCTGCCGTTCGCCGACCCGGCGCGCATCGTCGTGCTGGGGCAGTCGTTCGGCGGCGCCGGCGCGATCGCCTTGGCCGCCCGCCAACCGGCCGGGGTGGTGGCGACGATTAACTTCGCCGGCGGCGGCGGCGGCGATCCCGACAAGCACCCCGGCTCGCCCTGCCACCCCGAACGGCTCGAAAGCACGTTCGCCAGCTATGGCGCCACCAGCCGCCTGCCGACGCTGTGGCTGTACACCGAAAACGACCGCTGGATGGGCGCCACCGAGCCGAAACGCTGGTTCGCCGCGTATGCCAAAACCGGCGGCACCGGCGACTACGCCGCCATGCCGGCGTTCGGCGAGGATGGCCATGCGCTGTTCGCCAAGGGCTTCGAAGTGTGGCGCCCGCTGGTCGACCAGTTCCTTTCCAAGGCCGGTTTCGCGATCCCCAAGAGCGTCGGCGCGCCGGCGCCCACCGGCTTCGCCCGGCTCGGTGACGTCCACCTGGTGCCGGTGACGACCACCGAGGCGCGCGAGCAATACCAGCGCTTCCTGAAGCTCGATGTGCCGCGCGCCTACGCGATCGGCCCGCGTGGCGGCTACGCTTTTTTGTCCGCGCCCGACGCGGTCGAACGCGTGCTGGCGAGCTGCCGCAAACAGGCGCGCGCCGAATGTAAACTCTACGCCGTCGACGACGACGTCGTATGGAAGGAATAAAAATGAACTGGCAGTCGATTGACATCACCATGCACGAGCGCGTCGCCACCGTCACGCTCGACCGGCCCGACGTGCGCAACGCCTTCAACGAAGCGACCATCGCCGAACTGGCGCTGGCGTTCGATGAACTGGGGCGCGACGAAGACGTGCGCGCCATCATCCTGGCCGCCAACGGCAGCGCCTTCTGCGCCGGCGCCGACCTCAATTGGATGAAGGCGATGGCCGCCTACTCCGACGCCGAAAACCTCGCCGACGCCACCCGCCTGGCCGACATGCTGCGCACCATCTACCTGTGCCCGAAACCGGTCGTCGCCCGCATCCAGGGCGACTGCTACGCCGGCGGCATGGGCCTGGTCGCCGCCTGCGACATCGCGGTGGCGGTCGAGGAGGCCAACTTCTGCCTGAGCGAAGTCAAGCTCGGGCTGATCCCGGCCACCATCTCGCCCTACGTCATCAAGGCGATGGGCGAGAACGCCGCGCGCCGCTACTTCCTCACCGCCGAACGGTTTTCGGCCGCCGAAGCGCACCGTATCGGCTTCGTGCACGAACTGGTCAAGCCGGCCGACCTCGACGCCAAGGTCGCCGCCATCATCAAGGCGCTGGTGTCGAACAGCCCGAACGCGGTGCAGCAGGCCAAGCTGCTGGTGCGCGACGTCGCCGGCCGGCCGGTCGATGCGGCGCTGCTGGCCGACAGCGCCGCCCGCATCGCCAGCATCCGCGCCTCGCAGGAAGGGCGCGAGGGCGTCGCTTCCTTCCTCGAAAAACGCCAACCGTCATGGCTCCACTGATGCAAGCCGCACCGCAATCGGCCGACTGGGTCGCACGCAGCCTGAAAAGCGTGTGGCATCCGTGCACCCAGATGCAGCACCACGAAACCGTGCCGCTGATCCCGGTCAGCCACGGCCGCGGCGCCTGGCTGGTTGACCATGACGGCAAGCGCTACCTCGACGCCATCAGCTCGTGGTGGGTCAACCTGTTCGGCCACGCCAACCCGCGCATCAACGCCGCGCTCAAAGACCAGCTCGACAAGCTCGAACACGCGATGCTGGCCGGCTTCACGCATGAGCCGGTGATCCGCCTGTCCGAGCAGCTGTCCGCCATGACCGGCAATGTGCTCGGCCACGCCTTCTATGCGTCCGACGGCGCCTCGGCGGTCGAGATCGCGCTGAAAATGAGCTTTCACGCCTGGCGCAATGCCGGCCGCAACGGCAAGCAGGAATTCGTCTGCCTGCAGGGCAGCTACCACGGCGAGACCATCGGCGCGCTGGCCGTCACCGACGTCGCGCTGTTCAAGGACGCCTACGGCCCGTTGCTGCGCAATGCCCGCGTGGTCGCCTCGCCCGACGCGCGCCACGCGCTGGACGGCGAAACGGCGCAAGATGTGGCGCGCCGCGCCGCCGCCGACGTCGAAGCCCTGTTCGCCGAACGCGCCGGCCATATCGCCGCCATCATCATCGAGCCGCTGGTGCAGTGCGCCACCGGCATGGCGATGCACGACCCGCTCTACCTGCAACTGGTGCGCGCGCTGTGCGACCAGTACCAGGTGCACATGATCGTCGACGAAATCGCCGTCGGCTGCGGGCGCACCGGCACCTTCTTCGCCTGCGAGCAGGCTGCCATCTGGCCCGACTTCCTGTGCCTGTCGAAAGGCATCAGCGGCGGCTACCTGCCGCTCTCGCTGGTGCTCACGCGCGACGCCATCTACCAGGCGTTCTACAGCGCCGATGTCACCCGCGGCTTCCTGCACTCGCACTCGTACACCGGCAATCCGCTGGCCTGCCGCGCGGCGCTGGCGACCCTCGACATCTTCCGCGACGACGATGTCCTGAACCGCAACCGGCTGCGCGCCGACCGCCTGACCGCGGCGCTGGCGCCGCTGGCCGACGACGAGCGCGTGCGCCACTTCCGCCAGCGCGGCATGATCTGGGCGTTCGACGCCGTCGAGCCGGACGCCGCGCGCGCGGCCACCTTTTCGCGCCGCTTCTTCGCCGCCGCGCTCGAGCACGAACTGCTGCTGCGCCCGATCGGCCGCACCGTCTACCTGATGCCGCCGTATATCCTCGACGACGACGACACCGACCTGCTGGCCGCGCGCACCCGCAAGGTCTTTGATGAAGTGATGGGCGCCTGATGAACATGATCGCCAAACTGGAACAGCAACTGCGCGAACTCGACGAGCGCAGCCTGACGCGCCGGCGCCGCGTGGTCGACACGCCGTGCGCGCCGCGCCTGGTGGTGGAAGGCCGGCCGCTGCTGGCCTTCTGCAGCAACGACTACCTCGGCCTGGCCGCCCACCCGGCGCTGGTCGAAGCACTGCGCGAAGGCGCCAGCCTGTACGGCGCCGGCAGCGGCGCCTCGCACCTGATCAGCGGCCACACGCGCGCCCACGAGCAGCTCGAGGAGCGGCTGGCCGCATTTGCCGGCCCGCACCTCGAGAATGCCCGCGCGCTCAGTTTCTGCACCGGCTACATGGCCAACCTGGCGATCCTGACCGCGCTGGGCGCGGACGCCGACGCCGAGATCTTCTCCGAACAGCTGAACCACGCCTCGCTGATCGACGGCGCCCGCCTGGCGCGCGCGCGCGTCTCGCTATACCCGCACGCCGGCCTGGCCGAACTTGAAGCCCTGCTGGCCGCCAGCACCGCTGCCACCAAGCTGGTGGTCACCGACAGCGTCTTCAGCATGGACGGCGACCTCGCGCCGCTGCCGGCGCTGCTGGCCCTGTGCGAACAGCACGGCGCCTGGCTGGTGGTGGACGACGCCCACGGCTTCGGCACGCTCGGCGCCAACGGCCGCGGCGCGCTCGAACACTTCAACCTGCGCTCGCCCAACCTGGTCTACATGGGCACCCTCGGCAAGGCGGCCGGCATCGGCGGCGCCTTCGTCGCCGCGCACGCCAGCGTGATCGAACTGATGATCCAGCGCGCGCGTCCCTACATCTACACCACCGCCGCGCCGCCGGCGCTGGCGCACGCGCTGCTGGCCAGCCTCGACATCATCGGCGGCGCCGAGGGCGCGGCCCGCCGCGCCCACCTGAACGCCGTGATCGCGCAATTCCAGCAAGGCCTGCGCCTCGAACGCTGGCAGCGTCCCGCTTCGCCGACGGCGATCCAGCCGATCATCATCGGCGAGAACGCCGAAGCGCTGCGCGCCGGCGCCGGCCTGTACGGCCAGGGCCTGTGGGTGGCGGCGATCCGCCCGCCCACCGTCCCCGCCGGCACCGCGCGCTTGCGCGTGACGCTGTCGGCCGCGCACACGCACGAAGACGTCGCGCAGCTCGTCGCTGCGCTCAACCTGCTGGAAGGGAGCTGAGATGAGCCTGAACGATCCGGTCGATCCACTGCTGGCGACCGCCACCGCCGCCGCGCCGGTGCTCGAAGCCGAACCGGTGGCGCAGGCGATCGGCGGCCTGCCGTCGCGCTTCGCCTGCTTTGTCACCGGCACCGACACCGAAATCGGCAAGACGCTGGTGTCGGCGGCGATCCTGCACAAGCTGGTCGCCGGCGGCGTGCGCGCCTGCGGCATGAAGCCGGTCGCCGC
>JARXKM010000044.1 GCA_030272785.1 Pseudomonadota bacterium | reverse complement strand
TTGCGCACGGTATCGATCACCGAGACGCTGTTGTCGCGCCCGTTGGCCACATACAGCTTGGCGCCGTCCGGCGTAAGTGCCATGTTCCACGGCCGCTGGCCGGCGGCGACGGTGGCCACGACCCGGTTGCTGGCCGTGTCGATCACCGAGACGCTGGCGTCGCCGCCGTTCGACACATACACCCGGCTGCCGTCCGGATGCACCGCGATGCCGTTCGCGCGCAGCCCGGCCTTGACGCGCGCGACGATGGCGTAGCTGTGCGTGTCGATGACGAACACTTCGTTGCTGTTTTCGGTCGCCACGTACGCGCGGCTGCTGTCGGGTAGGAAGCCGATGCCGCGCGGGCGCGCGCCGACCGCCACCTGCGCCACCTCGCGGCGGCCGGCAAAGTCGACGATATCGACGGCGTCGCCCTCCTCGGCGCTGACGAACACCAGCCGTCCGTCCGGGCTGAACACGGCATGCTCGGGATTCTTGCCGCGCACGGGAATGGCGAACGCCAGCGCGTTGTTGCGCGTGTCGGTGAAGACGATCTCGTTCTTGCCTTCGACCGCCGCCACCACCCAGCGGCCGTCGGCCGAAATCGACACGCCCTCGGGCGACTCGCCCAGCGCCACCGTGCCGGCCGGCTTGCGCGCGACCAGGTCGATCAGCTGCAGGCGGTTGTTCGGCTGGTCGCTGACGTACAGCCAGCGGCTGTCGATGCCGGCGGCCAGCCCGCGCGGTTTGCTGCCGGCGGCGATCTGCGCCACCACCAGGTCGCTGGCGGTGTCGATCACCGTCACCGTGCCCGAGCCTTCGTTCGGCACGTAAGCAAACGGCGCGGCCTGCAGCGGCAGTGCGGCCAGCAGGACGGCTGCCGGCAGCAGGCGCCGGGTCAGTTGTTGCAAGAGGTCGGTCATGGATGCTCGCTGCGGATGGATGAAGGGAACGGCTCAGCGCATGGCGGCGCGCGGCCACATGCGCGACAGCAGGCGGTCATGGTCGACCAGCACGTGCTTGGCGACCGCCAGCAGGTGCACGCCGATCAGCACCGCGAACACCACCGCGGTCACCTGGTGGGTCTGGTTGAACAAGGTATAGATCGCCTTGTCGTCGCTGCCCCACGGCGCCAGCTTGACGACGTTGAACAGCTTGATGCCATGCTTGCTGAAATTCGACGCCAGGTAGCCCGACAGCGGCATCAGCACCATGCACACATACATCGCCAGGTGGCTGGCGCTGGCGGCGCGCCGCTGCCAGCCGGGCATCGGCAGCGCCGGCGGTGGCGCATGGCGCAGCCGCCAGACGATGCGCAGCAAAATGAGCACGCCGATCACCAGGCCGACGCTCTTGTGCTGGTTGATCCACCAGCCGCGCGCCGGCGTGTTGCGGGGGATCTCGTCGAGCAGCCAGCCGAATGCGAATTGCCCCACCAGCAGCAGCGCGATCAGCCAGTGCAGCGCGATGGCGGTGCGGGTAAATTGTTGGGGTGCGAATAGTTTCAAGGGTGCGCTTTCGGGCTCAGTGGAGCATGGCTTTGTCGGGATTGGTGATGTTCAGCCGCTGCACCTTGCGGTACAGCGTGTTGCGGCTGATCTTGAGCTGCCTGGCCAGGGTCGAGATGTTCCAGCCGTGCCGCGTCAGTTCCTGGATCAGTGCCTGGCGCTCGGCGTTTTCGAGCGGATTGAGGCCGCCGTCCGGCGCCGCGCCGGCCGCCGCGGTGGTGGCCGGTGCCGCCCGTCCGCCGAATTCGGGCGGCAGGTCGGCCAGGGTCAGCCGGTCGGTCTCGCGCAGCGCGATCATGGTGCGCAGCAGGTGGCGCAGCTGGCGGATGTTGCCCGGCCACGGGTGCTGGTCGAGCGCGGCGATCAGCGGTTCGTCGAGCACGACGTTGCCGTCGCCATCGCTTTCCTGCATCGCCAGGTGGGCGATCAGCTGGCGGCGGTCGGCGCGCGCGCGCAGCGGCGGCAGCGTGATCGTCACGCCGTGCAGGCGGTAGTACAGGTCTTCGCGAAACTGCTTCAGGCCGATGCGTGCCTGCAGGTCGCAATGGGTGGCGCTGATCAGGCGGATGTCGAGCTTGATCGGCACGTCGCCGCCGAGCGGCAGCACTTCGCGCTCCTCGAGCACGCGCAGCAGGCGCGTCTGCAGCGCCACCGGCATGTCGCCGATTTCGTCGAGGAACAAGGTGCCGCCGTTGGCGTGCAGGATCTTGCCGGCCTGGCCGTCCTTGCGCGCGCCGGTGAACGCGCCCGAGGTGTAGCCGAACAGTTCGCTCTCGATCAGCGCCTCCGGAATCGAGGCGCAGTTGATGGCGACGAAGGGCTTGCCGGCGCGGCTGCCAGAGCGGTGCAGCGCCTGGGCGAACATTTCCTTGCCGGTGCCGGTTTCGCCGAGCAGCATGACGGCGACGTTGCGCTCGACGACGCGCTTGGCGATCTGGACGTTGTGCAGCATCAGCGGGTCGCCGAACTGCAGCTTGTCGAGCGCGGCCATGGTGTCGGCGCCGGCCTGCCCCGCCAATGGCATCGCCGGCGTCGGCTGGCGCGCTTCGCGCTGCACCGGCACCGGCGCGTAGCTGACGGCGAAGAAGCGCGCACCGTTGCGGATCTCGAAGATCGGCACCGGGTGGAAGGCTTTCTTGACGCTGCAGTCGATCAGGCCGGAAAACGAAATGTTGAACAGGTCGGTGATGTCGCGCCCTTCGATCTCGGCGGGACTCTGGATGCCCAGCAGCAGCAGCGCGCGGCGGGTCGCCGCCAGCACCCGGCCGGTGACGCTGACGGCGATCGCGCCTTCGCTGAGGGTGCCGACGAACTCCGGCCGGTTGTGGAAGCGCACAATGTACTCGTTGCGGAACTGGTGCAGGAACACGCGGTTTTCGATCATCTGCACCGACGCGCTGACGAGCGCCAGCGTGTGCTGCTGGGCCAGCCTGGATTCGCCGGACGCATCCAGCACGGCCACCAGTTCGCCACTGTGGTTGAAGATGGGCGCCGCCGCGCAGCTCAGGCCTATGTTGCGCGACAAATAGTGCTCTTCCTGATGCACCGAGATCGGCCGCCGTTCGATCAGGCAGGTGCCCATGCCGTTGGTGCCCTGCACCCGCTCGCTCCAGATGGCGCCCTGCATCAGGCCGGTTTTCGAGGCCGCATGGGTGAAGCTGGGGTCGCCGAAGAAGTTCAGCAGCACGCCGTCGCGGTCGGTCAGCATGATCGCGTAGCCGGAGCCGGCCAGCTGCTGGTACAGGTTGGCCATTTCCACCTCGGCCACCGTGCGCAGGTCGGCCAGGCTGTCCTGGCGCTGGCGCAATTCGGCGTGGCTGACCACTTCGGGATCCTCGCGGCTGTCCGGGTCGAGCTGGTAGTCGTTCAGGCAGCGCAGCCACGACTCGGTGATGCGGCTGCCGCTGACGACCGGCGCACGCGCCATCCGGTTCTGCACGACCGAACGCACGCGCTTGACGTGCTCAACGGCAAAGTTGGACATGCTGTCTCCTAGGGTCCGGTCGCTGATGGCCGTGCTGTACTGCCCGCGCCGGCCAGCGCCACTGTATGGACTATTGGTGTTTCAGTGTTTCATTATGCGTGTTGAATGCGACGAAAAAAAGGCCGACTTCGCTCAAGAATACTCTTATCTGCATGCGCAAGGTTGCACAAAGATTAAACCACATTTACTGCCCGGGCAGCACCAGCACCAGCGTGACGCCGCCGCCCAGCAGCAGCAATTGCAGAACGGTATCGCGCGTCGACGCCGGCCGCTGAATTCTCGGCACCAGGTCGCTCAGCGCGATGTACAGGAAGCCGGACGATGCCAGCACCAGCACGTACGGCATCCATGCGAGGCCGCGCGCGAGCGCCAGGTAGCCGACCAGGCCGCCGGCCGCCGCCAGCCCGGCGCACAGCAGCTTGGTGCCGTAGGCGCGCCGGCGCGACCAGCCGGCGGCGCGCAGGATGATGAAGTGGCCCACCGCGCGTGCGACCGCATGGGCGCTGACGGCCAGCGCGGCGAGCACGCCGAGTTCCGCGGCGGCGGCGAAGGCGGCGGCGATCAGGATGCCGTCGGTGAAGTTATGCAGGCTGTCGCCGACCAGGATCATCCAGCCCGCCCTGCCGGCCGGACGGGGCGGCCCGGCCGGGCGCTGGCTGGCCTGGTGCAAGGTGGCGCATTTTTCCAGCAGGAAGAATGACAGCAGGCCGGCCAGCAAGGTGGCGCACAGGCCGTGCGTGTCGGCGCCGCCGGCGAACGCCTGCGGCAGCGCAACCAACAGCGCGGCGCCCAGCAGCAGCCCGGTCGGCAGGCCGAGCATGCGTTCGACGCTGCGCGCGCACAGCGAATACGCCAGCAAGGCGGCGGCGGAAATGCTGGCGGCGCCGGCGACCGCGGTGGTCAGCAGGATCAATTGCAGCGTGGTGTCGATGCTCGCTCCTTCCTCCGGTAACAACGTGCGGGTGCTGCCACGCAGGCTGGGATACGCAACTTCCGTGCCGTGGGCCGCCGCCGCCGCTTGCCCGCTGCCGTCGTCGGCGGCGCTGGTCCGGTTCCGGTACACCCGGCGCCGCCGCCTGTTCACAAACAGAACATGCTGCCATGCGGCCGGCCACGTGCGGCACATCCTTGCCCGCTTCCGCGATATAGTGGCGACCATTGCCCATTTGCCCGCATCAACCATGAAAATTCCCCCGCCCGCCGCCGTACCCGACGACAGCGACGACAGCGCCGACGCCGCGCTGCGGCGCGAACTCGCACCGCTCGGCGCCAGCCTGGTCAAGATGGAAGGGCGCGTGTTCGTCCGCTTCGCTGGCCTGGTCCGGCATGGCGACCTGCGCGTGCCCTACCAGCTGGTGCCGGCCCAGGGCGTGCTGGCCAAGCCGAGCAAGTGGCGCAAGATGGAGCCGGAGGCGCAGCGCGCGCTGGTGCTCGAACGCGCCAGCCCCGCCGCCATCGCCGCCCTGCACGCCAGCGTGAGCAGCTTCGTGCACGAGATCGCGGACCTGGCCGACGATTGCGACTTCGATGCGATGACGTTCCTGCAGACGCTGGCCGAGCTGGAAACGTCCGACCCGGCCGAGCATGTGTACGAGCGCATCCGCCAGCGCATCATCCACGCGGTCGAGCGCGAGCAGGAAGAGCGCCACGCCGCGCGCACCAAGCAGAGCATCAACCTGGCCGAATATCCGGCCTCGTTCGAGGTGGCCAGCCGCATGCCGCGCCGCTTCATCGCGCTGCTCGGGCCGACCAATTCGGGCAAGACGCACCGCGCGATGGAGGCGCTGATGAAGGCGCCCAGCGGCATCTACCTGGCGCCGCTGCGCTTGCTGGCGCTGGAGAACTTCGAGCGCATGCAGGCCGCCCGCCCGCACGGCAAGCCGCTCAAGGTCAGCCTGGTCACTGGCGAGGAGCGCCGGCTGGCCGAAGGCGCCACCCACGTCGCCAGCACCGTCGAGATGCTCGATTCGCGCTCGCGCGTCGACGTCGCCGTGATCGACGAAATCCAGATGCTGGCCGACCGCGACCGCGGCGCCGCCTGGACCGCCGCGGTGTGCGGCGCGCCGGCCTCGGTGGTCTACCTGGTCGGCGCACCGGAAGCGCGCCGCGCGATCGAAGCGCTGGCCGACCGGCTCGAGGTCGAGCTCGAGGTGCATGTGCTCAAGCGCATGGCGCCGCTGGCGATGGAGCCGGGTGCGGTGCGCAAGCTGCGTGGCCTGCGCCGCGGCGACGCCGTCATCGCGTTCTCGCGCCGCGAGGTGCTCAAGTGGCGCGACCTGATCACCGAGATGGGGCTGGCGGTGGCCACCGTGTACGGCAACCTGTCGCCCGAAGTGCGGCGCGCCCAGGCCGAGCGCTTTCGCGACGGCTCGGCCGACGTGGTGGTCGGCACCGATGCGCTGGCGATGGGCCTGAACATGCCGATCGCGCGCATCGTGATGACCACCGCGGTCAAGTACAACGGCGTCGAGGAGGAGGAGATTTCGGCCGCGCTGGCGCGCCAGATCGCCGGGCGCGCCGGCCGCTACGGCGTGCACGAGGAGGGCTTCGTGGCCGGTTTCGACGACGACACCCACGAAGTGATGCGCGCGCTGCTGAAGGAAAAGCTGATGCCGCTGCCGGCCAGCGGTTTCGCGGTGGCGCCGTCGATCGAGCACCTGCACCGCATCGCCGCCGTCACCAACGAGACGTCGCTGGTCAAGCTGCTCAAGCGCTTCACCCACAACATCGATGTGCCGGACGGCTTCTTCTACCCGCGCATCACCGACGAGCAGTCGGAGCGCGCGATCTGGCTCGACACCTTGCCGCTGACGGTGGCCGAAAAATTCATGCTCTCGCTGGTGCCGATTTCGTCGAAGGTGCCGTCGCTGCAGGGCGCGTGGGAACACTGGTCGATCGCGCTGTCGAAGAAGCGCATCAGCAAGCTCGAGCAGGAGGGCGGGGCGCTGCGCTGGCTGGGTTTGCAGGAGGTCGAGGACGCCTGCCGCCGCTATTCGGCGTATGCCTGGATCGCCTACCGGGTGCCGGAGTTCTTCCCCAGCGTGGAGCTGGCGCAGGAGTTGTCGCGCGCCGCGTCCGAACGGGTCGACGCGCTGCTGCAGGCGCAGAACGCGGCGGCGCGCCAGCGCGGCGGCAAGCGGCGCTAGCTCAGCGCGGCAGCTGCTTGGCCAGGCAGACCGCTTGCGCGTTGCCGGCGTATCGTCCGTAGTTGGGAATGGCGGCGTAGCCACGCGCCAGGTAGAAGCGCAGCGCGCGCTGATTGACCGCGCGCGTTTCAAGCCAGATGGCGACGTAACCGAGCGCCGCGGCCCGCGCTTCGAGGAACGCCAGCAGCGCGCTGCCGGTGCCCGGATGGCCGGGACGCGCAAACATGCGCTTGACCTCGGCGATGCCGTCCGCCAGCGGCCGCAAGGCGCCGCAGCCGACCGCGTGACCGTTGGCGTCGCGCGCCACGGCGAAGCATGCGCCGGCCGCGCGCACGTCGTCGATGGCGAACGAGGACCGGCCGCTGTCGCCGGTGAGCGCCGCCAGCGCCGCCGACAATGCGTCGATCAGCGCGACGGCGTCGGCGCTGCCGGGATCCTCGGCGCGGAACGTCGGCATGCTCTTAGCCGCTCAGGCCACGCTGAGCATGAGGATCAGCAGCAGGTACAGCACGAACACGGTGCCGGAGATGCACACCAGCGCCACCGTGCGCCACAGCGCGCTCGCAAAGCTGAGCGAATAGGTGCCGCGCAGCTGCAGGAACATGTGCAGCGGCGGCGCGATGAACACCAGCGCCACCACCACCGGCTTGAGGCCGGCCGCCTTCAGCAGCGCCATCGTCACCACCAGCAGCGCCATGAACGACAGCGAGTAGAGCGAGAACACGGCGTGGTCGTACATCGTCACGCCGCGCTTCCAGAAAAACATCAGCCACAGGAACGGCAGCGATATCGGCACCAGCAAAAACGAGAATTTCGAGGCTGCGTTTTTCAGTTTGTAGAGCGTGAATTCAGGGTTCTTGACGGCGTTCTTGATCGCCGTATCGATCCCCGGGTTGCCGGTGGTGACGCTGAAGTCGTCCTTGTCGGTGCCGCTTGCATCGGCCGCGGCGACCGCCCTGCTGGCGCCGCCGTCGGCCAGTTTCAGCGCATCCTGATGCTCCTTTGCGTCGGCGCGCGCAGCTTCAGCGCCTGCCGTGGCGGCGCGTACGTCGCCGCCGCTGGCGCGCGCGGCGGCCAGCCGGGTCTCGGCGATCGCCAGCTTGGTGTTCGCCTTGGCGACCTCATTTTCGAGGTGCTTGGTGCCGTTGCCGATCGAGCCGCGCACAGTTTTGATGTTTTTGATGTCATTGTGGCTGACGCTGGAGACGACGAAGAACATGAAGAACACCATGAACAAAAACAGCGCCAGCGGCGAGACGTAGCGGGTGCGGCGTCCTTCGATGTATTCGCGCGTCAGCTTGCCCGGTTTGGCGACCAGCATCGGCAGCGTGCGCCAGCCCTTGGCGTCGAAATGCAGCAGGCCGTGCAGGAACTCCTCGCCGAGGTGCAGCAGCGAGCGGTGCACGTGGGCGCGCTGGCCGCAGGCGTGGCAGAACGGCCCGGTCAGCGGCGTGCCGCAATTGGCGCACTCGGTGGTCTCGGCGCCGGCGTGGGCGGGGGCCGCATCGCCGGCCTGGTCGATGGCGCTCGCCGCGAGGGTGGCGGTGACCAGCGCGCCCGCAGGCTCGAATTCCAGATTCATTGAGGTTCTCGTCTGTTTAATATTGCCAAGGGAAAATAATAGCATTATTCATTTGATAAAAGCGAGCGTCAGTATTCACGGCGCAAACTCGATATCGACCTCGCGCGTATCGGCGCGCCCGGCCTGGTCGATCACGCGCAGCTGGAAGTGGCCGGGCGCGGCCGGCGTCCACGCCACCGCTTCGGTCGGCCGGCCCTTGCCGACCAGGCCGCCGTTGGCGAACCAGAACAGCGTGTCCTGCGCCGCCAGCGCATTGGCGCGCAGCGCCAGCGGTACCGGCTTCGACAGCCGCACCGTGTAGGTCGTCGACTTGTTCGGCGAGGCGATGGTCGGCCCGTCGCCGGCCTGCGCCGCGGCGGCGCCGCAATCGGGCAGCAGCGGCGGCTGCCGGCGCGGCATGCCGGCGTCGCGGAACAGGCGCTGCATGTCGGTCGGCCAAAACTCATACACCTCGCTGCGCGTGCCCGGCCCGCGCGCGCAGGTCGGCCGCCCGCTGGCCGCATCGAGCGTCACCGCGCGGTGCAGCTGGCTGATCCTGATCGGCGATTTACCCGGGATGAACCAGGTCTGGCTGCGCTCGGCGCACAGGTCGTTGGGCAGTTCGCCGCTGGCGCTGCACACTTCGATGCGCGTCACGTTGGCCGGCAGCGGCGGCTCCGGTTCGGGCGGATCGAGCTGCTGGCCGCGCAGGCTGTCGACGATGCGGAAGAACAGCGGCGCCGCCGTCTGCACGCCGACGAAGGCGGGATTGCCGCTGCCGTCGAAATTGCCGACCCAGACCAGCAGCACGTGGCGGCCGAACACGCCGGCCGTCCACGCATCGCGAAAGCCCCACGAGGTGCCGGTCTTCCACGCCACCGGCGGCGCGGCCGGCTCGCCCGTGTCGGGGCGCCGGTTGGCGCGCAGCATCTGCAGCGTGATGAACGCGGCCTCCGCCGACAGCAGCTGCGGCGCGCGCGGATGGACGCCGGCGGCTACGCGCTGGTGGCTGAGCGGGATCAGCGCGCCGCGGTTGGCCAGCATCAGGTACATGCGCGCCAGCTCCTCCATCGTCACCTCGCCGCCGCCCAGCGCCAGCGCCAGGCCGTAATGGCGTTCGCTGGCCAGCCGCGTCACGCCGGCGCTTTGCAGAAAGTCGTACAGGCGCGGGTTCGCCAGCTTCGACGCCACCGCCACCGCCGGCACGTTGCGGCTGCGGACCAGCGCCTCCTGCGCGCTGATCGGGCCGACGAAGCGGCCGTCGAAGTTTTCCGGACTGAACGGGCCGAACGCGGTCGGCGCATCCTTGAGCATGGTGGCTGGATGCAGCAGTCCCTGGTCGAGCGCCAGGCCGTAGATGAAGGGTTTGAGGGTCGATCCCGGCGAGCGCTTCGCCTCGGTGCCGTTGACCTGGCCGTTGATGGCCGCATCGAAGTAGTTGGCCGAGCCGACCAGCGCGCGCACTTCGCCGCTGTCGCGGTCGAGCAGCATGGCGCTGGCGTTGACGATGCCGATGCCGCGATGGCTGTCGATGAACTGGCCGATGCTGCGCTCGAGCGTGGCCTGCGCGCGCAGGTCGACGCCGGACCATACTTCGCCGGCGTGCTGCTCGCGCAGCAGGCGGTCGGTCAGGTGCGGCGCCAGGAACGGCAGCTCGCGCGGCGCCGCCAGCTGCGGCGCGGCCTTGATGTCGGCCTGGTACGCCAGCGCTTGCGGATGGCGCGCCAGCCAGAGCTGCCACAGGCGCTCGCGCGCACCGGCCAGCTCGCCGGTCTTGGCGGCGCCGCCGCGCTTGCGCGGGTTTTGCGGGATCACCGCCAAGCTCAGCACTTCGGCCAGGGTCAGGTGCTGCGCGCGCTTGTGGAAGTAGATCAGGCTGGCCGCGCCGACGCCTTCGATGTTGCCGCCGTACGGCGCCAGGTTGAGGTAGGCCTCGAGCAGTTCGCGCTTGCCGTAGCGCGCTTCGAGCCACAGCGCGGCGGCCAGCTGGCGCAGCTTGCCGGCCGGCGTCTGGCTGCCGATGCGGTAAAGGCGCCGCGCCAGCTGCATGCTGATGGTCGAGGCGCCGCGCCGTACGCCGCCGCTGTAGGTGGCGCCGGCTGCGCGCAGCAGCGCCGCCGGATTGACGCCGGGGTGCCAGTAGAACCAGCGGTCTTCGTACAGCTGCACCGCCTGCACCAGGCGCGGGTCGATGTCGTCGAGCGCCACCCACAGCCGGTACTGGTCGTCCGGCGCCAGCGCGAGGCGCAGCAGCTGGCCGTCGCGCGCGTACACCGCGGTGGAGACGGCGGCGGCGGCGCGCAGCGGCGGGTGCGGCCACAGGCGCAGCGCCAGCAGCACCAGCAGCACCAGCAGCACCAGCAGCACGAGGCAGCGCAGCGCGAGCGCCGTTGCCGCCCGTCTGGAACGGGACATCGCTACTTCTTCCCTGGCGTGACCACCGTGATGCTCTGGCCGCCCGCCGAGCGCGCCTGCACGCCGCGCTCGTACATCGATTCCGCATATGCCGGCGGCACCACGAAGCGGCCGCTGTTGGTCGCCTTGATGCGGTACGAGAGCTCGCTGAAGTCGGCGCTCACGTTGCCGTAAAACACCACCCGGTCTTCGCGCACGTCGGCGTAGTGGATCTGCCAGGTCGACTTGCCGCCCGCCAGTCCGGGCAGCGCCGACATCGCGCCGGGCGCCGTGTCGGCCACCGGCGCCGCCGCCACCTCGAGCACCGGCTCGAGCACCGGCTCGAAGCCGCCGGGCATCAGGTCGATCAGCGCGACATTGCCGACGAACGCACGGCCGACCGCGCGGAACTTCAGGCGCACCGTGACTTCGTCGCCCACCGTTATGCTGGTGACAGGCTTGCCGGCGCCGTCGACGAATTCGCGCAGCACCTCCATGCCGGCGCGCACCTCGGCCTTCGGCACCTCCCTGTCGAAGCCGGTCTCGGTCACCGAATAGTAGCTGACCACCGGGCTGTCGTTGGCGAACTGCAGCCTGGCGGTGGCCGGCGTGAACGGCACGCGCGGCACGACGTTGTTCGGCAGCGCCAGCGCCCTCCTGGCGCCTTTCGCGTCGACCTCGGTGATGGCCAGCTTGCCGAGCGCTTCGGCGCCGAGCGCGTTGGCGTAGGCGTCGAAGGCGAGGATCAGGTAGGCGCCCGACAGCGTGTTGTAGCGGCCGTTCGCCAGCGGCTTGACCAGGTTGGCCATCACCTCCGGCGGCAGCGCCTTGGCGCGCGCCGGGAAGTGGCGCGCCAGCAGGTACAGCGCCTGCGCGTCTTCCAGCAGCGGGTCGAGATAGTACAGCTGGGTGTCGCGCGCCGCCTCCTGCGCCGGGCGCTTGACCAGCCGTGTCACCTGGCGGTCGATCAGGTCGCTGGCCGGACGATCCTGCTTCTGCAGCTGGTAGGCGGCGGCCAGGTAGGCGGCGGCCGGGTCGGACTGCCACTGCTTCGGAAACAGCTTCTCGAGGCTCTCGCGGATCGCCGCCAGGATCGGCGTGGTGACCGTCATCTGGCGCGTCAGCAGGTAGGCGGCGTAGGCGCGCACGCGCAGGCCGGCCAGGTCGCTCGACGGGCTGGCGGCGAGCTGGCGCACGTAGTTCATCCCCAGCTGCAGCATGTCGGCCGGGACGTTTTCGCCGCGTTCGCGCGCTTCCATCAGCAGGTGCACCGTGTACACCGAGGCGAATTCGTCGGCCTGCGCCGACGCCGTCCACATGCCGAAGCCGCCCTCGGCATTCTGGCGCGTGCGCAGCACCCGCATCGCATCGTCGAAGCCGCGCGCGAGCGGCAGCCTGGCGCCGGCCTTGCCGAACTCGGGCCGCTTGCCCAGCACCAGCGCCGGCACCGCCTGGCTCACCAGCTGCTCGGTGCACAGGTGAGTGAAGTTGGCCAGGTAGTTCGACAGCCCGCCCGCCATCACCAGCGGCAGCGCCGAGACGCCCGCCTCCAGGGTGCGCAATTCGGCGTACATGTTGCGCTTGACCGGCACCTCGACCGAACCCTTGAAGCTGCCCATCGTGGTCGTCGCGTAGCGCGGCACCGCCGGGCGCACCGAGACGTCGGTCGACAACCTGGCGCTCTTGCCGCCCATCGCCGCGGCGAACGTCATGGTGGCCGAGCCGAGCTGCGCGCGCGCGCCGTCGACCGCCCTGATGCGGAAGGTGGCGACCGATTCGCGCATCTCGCCGATCGTCAGGCTTTGCGTCGCGCTGCCCATCACTTCGAGATGCGGCGAAGTTTTCAGCGACACCGCCACGGCCGCCTCCTTGCCCGACCTGGCGACGTTGTTGGCCACCCCGACGCTGACCTCGAACTCGTCGCCCGGCGTCACCGCCAGCGGCAGGTTGGGCGAGAGCACGAAGTCGCCGCGCACCGTGGTCTTGGCCTGCGCGGTGCCGATGGCGCTGTCGTTGACCGCCACCGCGAACACCCGCATGCTGCCGTTGAAGGTCTCCGGCACGTCGTAGCTGAACTCCTGTTCGCCGTTGACCTCGACGATGCCGGACCAGTACACCGCCGGCTTGTCGTGCTTGCGTTTGAACGGATTGAGGTGCCGGCCGAGCGCGCCGTCGCCGTCGCCGCCGGGTGCGCTGGCCGCCATCAGCTTCTTGAACTCGGGCAGGATCAGGTCGAGGATCTGCGAGGTGCGCACTTCGAGCATGCGCTTCTGGAAGAACAGCGCGAGCGGATCGGGCGCCTGGTAGCGCGCCACCTGCAGGATGCCCTCGTCGACCGCGAACACCACCACCCGCGCCGGCTTGGCGGCGGCCAGCTTCATCGTCATGCGCTGGCCCGGCTTGACCAGCTC
This sequence comes from Pseudomonadota bacterium, assembly GCA_030272785.1. Lineage (GTDB taxonomy): Bacteria > Pseudomonadota > Gammaproteobacteria > Burkholderiales > Burkholderiaceae_D > JAFCUW01. Next base: position 11,798 of record JARXKM010000044.1, on the reverse strand, counting down.
GGGCACCGTCAAGGCGAGCGTGTTGGTGCGCGCCGCCAGGCTGGTGGCGAACGGCACCGCGCCGTAGCTCAAGGGACTCATGAAGATCTCGTCCGAGCCGGGGTCGCGGATGAACTGCACGCTGACGTAGCCGTTGCCCTCGAAGTCCTTGGGCAGCTTGATCTTCTGCACCGAGGCCAGCGTGTCGGTCTTGAACCACTGGTGGGTGAACACCTTGTCGCGCTCGATCGTGATCAGGCCGGCGCCGGCATACGGCGCCTTGATGCTGATCTCGATGTCGTCGCCCGGCACGTAGTCCTTCTTGTTGAGCGTGAGCTGCAGCTCGGCGTTGCGTTCGAGGCTGCGCGTGACGTTGCCGCGCCCGGCCACCGCGTACTCGACCCGGTTCAGCTCCACGCCCTGCGCATCGCGGATCACGTAGGCGAAGCTGCCCGGCGTGTCGGTCGCCAGCGCCAGGCTGAAGCCGGTGGCGGCGATCGCCAGCGGCGTCTCCTTGAGCGTCACCTCCTTCTTGCGCGACTCGTACTTGAAGGTGTTGTTGCCCTGCCTGGTCAGCACCGAGACGAACTTGCGCTCGACCAGTTGCAGCGTCAGGCCGCCCACCGCGGTCTTCTGCGCCTTCGGATCGATCGCGATGACGGCCACGCTGCGCCTGGCCGCGCGGGTGACGAATTCGAGGTCGCCGTCGGCCTTGAAGCCGACCAGGTAGGGCAGCTCGGACACCAGCGCCGCGCTCTCGGCCGCCACGCCGCGCCCGCCGGCCGCCTCGAAGGCGCGGGCGACGAACAGCAGCCGGTAGGTCGCCTTGGCATATTTTTCCAGGCCGAGGTCGAATTCGGTCTCGCCCTTGTCGTCGGTGGTGCGGTCGTTCAGCTTGGCGCTGTAGCCTTCCTTGGCGCGCTGCGGATCGTAGAACTTGTAGTCGGGGTAGCGCTTGAAGGCCGGGAAAGCCGGCGTGAGCGTGATGTCGGCCGACACCCGGCGGCCCTGCGCCGGCGTGCCGAACAGGTTCATCGCCGTCACCGCCGCCTTTAGTTCCTTCGGATGGAGCCAGCCCTCGCCGGCATCGGCCGAAAAGCGCGCCGTCACCTTCATCCGGTCCGGCTGGAACTCCTGCACCTTGACCGTGGTGCTGCCGATCTGCGCGCCGGTTTCGCCGTCGCGCACCAGGTGCAGGTTGACGGTGTAGCTGCCGGTCGGTGCGCTTTCCTCGGTGGTGTAGGCGGTCTCGATGAAGCCGCCGGCCGGCAGCTTGATCTTCTCGCGCTTGACGGTCAGGCCGCGCGCGTCGAGGATATCGACTTCGAGCGGCAGGCCGGCGATGCTGGTGGTCCAGCTGGCTGGCTTGGCGATCATGCCGATGTGGAAGGTGTCGCCCGGACGGTAGACGCCACGGTCGCTGAACAGGTAGGCCGACAACTGATCGGCGACGGCCGCGTTGGCGGCGCCGCCGACGTCGAAGCGCGACATGTCGAGGCCGCGGTCGTAGCGGTTGAACGGCATGAAGCTCAAGTCGCCGCCCTTGCGCGCCAGCACCATCAGCGGCGCCCGTTCGCGCGCCAGGCCGGCGATCTTGGCGAAGCGCGCATGGCCGCTGGCGTCGGTGGCCTGAGTGAACAGCACCTGGCCGTTGACGCCGACGATTTCGACGCTGGCGCCGTCGACCGGCTTGCCGGTGTAGATCGACTGGATGTAGACGTCCTGCGAGCCGTCGCGCGACTTCTTGACGACGATGCCAAGGTCGGTGACCAGCACCAGCCGCTTGTCGACCTTGCCGGCACCGGCACCGCGCTCGCGCGATTCGCCGTCGCCATCGCCCTCGCCGTCGCCCTCCGCCTGATCCGCTTCGGCCGGCGGCGCCTCGCCTGGCCGGCGCTGCGCGGCCAGCGCCCGCTTCGCTTCGCGTGCCTCCGCCTTCGGGTCGTAGCCGCTGACCGTCAGCAGGAACACGCCGCGCCGCTCGGCGCCGTCGCCCTTCAGGTATTCGCCCATGTCGACCGCCTCGTAATGGGCGCGGCCGCGCTCCAGGTTCGGCAGCGGCACCTTGCGCTCGAACCGTTCGACCAGGTTGTCCGGGCCGAAGCGCTCGTAGAATTCGGGATTGGCGAAATTGCCGCCGGCCTGCGACACCAGGTGCTGCAGCTGCGACGGCAGCACGCGGCCGATTTCGACCTTCACGCCCGGCAGGTCGCGCACCAGCACGGCGATCTTCTTCTCGCCCGACAGCGCCAGCAGCGCGCCCTGGCTGAGGATCTTCAGCTCCGCCGGATAGGCCGGCACGCGCAGCACGCGCACGTCGGTCTGGCCGAGTACATAACCGCCGAACGACTTGATGTCCTTGGCCACCTGCACGTACAGGTAGGCGCCGACGTCGGCGCGGTACTTGAAGCTGTGCAGCTGGGTGAATTCGCGCTCGGCCGGCACCGGCTCCGGCGCCAGCCTGGCGGCATGCTTGAGCACCGCGTCGGTGACCGCGGCCGCGCTCCAGTCGAACGGCTCGCCGTCGGGCGGGTTGGCCTTGGCATCGGGGTTCAGTTTCGGCAGCACCCAGACCGCCAGCGCCTTCTGCATGTCGCGCTCGTGCACGGTGGCCGACGTCTGCAGCACCAGCACCTGGTCCGGTTCGTTCTTCTCGTTGGTGACCACCTTGGCCGCGACCTCGGTCACGGTCAGGCTGTACAGGCCGGGAATCGCCACCTCCCTGGTCAATTCGGTGTCGGTCGCCGGGCTGCCGCGCGCCGCGGCGAGGCCCTTGGCGAGGGTCAAGCGCATGCTGCCGCTATCCTTCGGGATCGGGATGGCGTCGGACTGCACATACGCGTTCAGTTTCAGCTTGTCGTAGCTGACGGTGAATTTGGTGCTCTCCTTGCCGATGCCGAGGATGCCGCCGGACTGCTGCTGCTGGCGCAGTTCGATGCGCTTTTCCAGCTCCGCCGGATTGACCGGGTAGGTGAATTTGAGGTCGATGACGACCTTCTTGACGGTCGGGTTGACCGGGTCCTGGTAGAACTCGGCGCGGGTGATGGCGACGGCGAACGGCGCGGTGCCGAAGGTGCCCTCGTCGTCGGCCAGCCGCGCTTCCGGCTTGAACAGCGCCTTCTGGAAGCGCAGCGTGTATTGCTGGCCGGCCGGCCAGTCGTCCTTCGGCAGGAAGGACAGCGTCTTGTCGTCGTTCCAGTGCCAGCTGCCGGCCAGCGCGGGCGACATCGCCGGCCCGGCGGCGACGTCCTTGCCGACCTGCGACAGCGGCGCGACGGAATGGTCGAACACGATGACGGCCGGTTTCGGCTTGCGCGCATCGGCGTCCTCGCTGTCGATTTCGGTGCGCGCCGGCGCGGTGATCTTGAAGCTCACTTCGAGCGGCTTGGGCTGCGCCTTCCACCAGTGGTAGCCGTACCAGCTTGCGCCGGCCAGCAGCGCGGCCGCCAGCAGCGCGGCGAGCGCGGCGCGCGGACGGGCGCGCAGTGTGGCGCGGCCGCGACGTGCGGCGCCGGCCAGCCAGCGGCCCCATGCCGGCGCCTGCCAGGCCAGACGCCCGAACAGCTGCACGCCGAACCAGGCGAGCGGGCGCCACACCAGCATCGCGACGATGGCGCGCAGCCGCGCGAAGGGCGACAACGCGCCCGCATTTGTGCCGTTCGCATCCATGGTCTGTCCCGAAAATTGAGCGCTCGAACAAGAGAGTTTGTTTCTCTGAGATAATTAACTTATTCTCAATGTTTGGCAAGTCTTATCGGTGCGGCGCGCCGGCTTTTTACCTGCCGTTGCAAAATCCCCTAAGATGGCGGCAACCGACAACTTCAAGGACTACCATGAGCACACGCGAGATCACGCCGGCGCAGTTGAACAGCATCGGGGTTGGCCACTTTCCGGGCTACCTCGGCATCGAAATCACCAGCGTCGACAACGGCGAAGTGGCCGCGCGCATGGCGGTGCAGCCGCACCACCTGGCGCCGAACGGCTTCCTGCACGCCGGCAGCGTGGTGACCCTGGCCGACACCGCCTGCGGCTACGCCTGCCGCGTCAACCTGCCCGAGGGCGCCGAGAATTTCACCACCATCGAACTGAAGTCGAATCACCTCGGCACCGCGCGCGACGGCGCCATCGAGGTCGTCGCCAAGCCGGCGCACCTGGGCCGCACCACGCAGGTGTGGGACGCGGTCGTCACCAACGCGGCGAACGGCAAGACCATCGCGATCTTCCGCTGCACCCAAATGATCCTTTATCCAAAATCGAACTGATCGCGCTGACCGCCATGAAAATCAATCTCAAAGCCGTATCGACGATGGCCGGCGCGCTGCTGGCGCTGGCCGCCCTGTCGCCCGCCTACGCCGCCGACGACAGCACCTTCCAGGGCCTCGGCGGCCAGCAGGGCATCAAGAACATCGTCGCCACCTTGATCCCGCTGGTGCTGGCCGATGCGCGCATCAAAGAGTCGTTCGCCGAGTCGGACATGAAGCACGTCGGGCTGCGCCTCGAAGAACAGTTCTGCATGCTCAGCGGCGGTCCGTGCGAGTACAAGGGCGAGCCGATGGCCGAGAGCCACGGCGGCCTGAAGATCACCAACGCGCAGTTCAACGCGCTCACCGAGGACCTGCAGCTGGCGATGGAACGCAACGGCGTGCCGTCGCATGTGCAAAACAGGCTGGTGGCGAAACTGGCGCCGATGCAGCGCGCCATCGTGACGAAGTAGGCGCCGCCGTTACAGCCGCATCCACGCGCCCTTGTAGAGGATAGGCCCGGTCGGACCGTTCGGATCGGGCGAGCCGCCCTTCGGCTCGAGCGTCACCGCCAGCAGCATGACGTCGGCGCCGATCGCCTTGTCGGTCAGCGCCAGGCTGGTGCGCTGGTTGGCCAACAGGCCGAGCGAACGCGGATGGCCCGACTTCGGCACCGCCCACAGTTCCAGGCTCTTGTTCGCCGCCACCGGCGCGGCCGCCAGCAGGCGCACTTCAAGCGCTTTGTGGCGGGCGTCGGCGGTGACCAGCATCGCGGTCTGGGTCTTGTCGTCGGTCAGCGTGGCGACGTAGGAGATCGCCGGCACCTCGGCCGTCTTGGTCAGCACCACCACCAGCAGCAGCGCGGCCAGGCCGGTCGAGACCATGCCCAGGCTGCGCCAGAACGCCAGGTTTTCGTTCAGCCAGAACTGCCAGGCGCCGGCCTTGCGCTTGAGCGCCAGGCGCCGCTCGATGCCGCGCCAGACGCTTTTCGGCGGCGTGACGTCGCCGGCGAATTCGGCCATCGGAGCGAGCCGCTGCTGCCATTCGGCGGCGATGTTGCGCAGGTCGGCGTCCTGGTGCAGCCAGGCTTCGAAACGGCGCCGCGCGCCGCCGCGCAAGGTGCCGAGCACGTATTCGGCGGCCAGCTTCTGGCGCAGCACCGGGTTGTTGCGGATGTTCATGCCTGCTCCCGGCGCGCCAGGCACACGCGCAGTTTGTCCAGGCTGCGGCGGATCCAGGTCTTCACGGTGCCGATCGGCAGCGCCATCTGCGCCGCCACTTCGCTGTGCGACAGGTCGTGGAAATACGCCAGCGCCAGCACCTGGCGATGCGCGCCCTCCAGCGCCGACATGCACCAGGCCAGCGCCTTGGCATCGCCACTCAGTTGCAGCGCCTCGATGGGCGTCGCTTGCGGATCCTGCATTGCATTCATGACTTCGCCATCAAATTGGTCTGCATCGATTTCGACCGCGGCGTCGCTGCGTCGCAGATGGTCGAAGGCCTTGTTGCGGACGATGGTCGCCATCCACGTCATCGGCGCGGCAAGATGACTTTGGTAGTTGGCGGCATTGTTCCAGATCGCCACGAAGCTCTCCTGCAGTACCTCCTCGGCGAGCTCGCGCTTATGCAATATACGCAGCGCGAAGCCAAACAGTTTCGATGAGCTCGCATCGTAGAGGCTGCGGAAGGCGGCCGCGTCGCCCTTGCCGGCGGCCATCAGCCAGGTGCGCAGTTGCTGCGGGTCGAGTGGTTTGACGTCGATGGGCACAGCGTAGCCTTCAAAGTGGGAGCGGAACGGATGGCGGCATGAGCGCCGCTGTCCGGTGAGGTTATCGAATCAAATACCGAAATACAACAAAAGAATTAACAAAAGAATCAAAAATAGTTGAATCCGATTCGCATCGCGTCGCGTACGCACAGAAAGACTATGTTGTCTGGCGGCAAATGTATAAAATCCTCCGGAGACCGACAGGAGAGATCATGCACGACAGTATGTACAGGACAGCCATGCATTGCGCGCTGCTGTTGGCGGTCACCACCGGCACCGCGGCGCTGGCGCAAACGGCGCCCGACATGGGCAAGCTGAGCGCCACCGGCGGCGTCAGCCAGGTCGAAGGGGCCGGCGGCGGCGGCCTGACCCCGTGGGCGCTGATCGGCGGCTACGGCACGCGCGACAGCTGGGGCGCCAACGCGCACGCCACGCGCGTGGCGACCCAGGACTACACGCTCGACACGGTCGGCGTCGCGGTCGGCCTGTTCGACCGGGTCGAGCTGTCGCTGGCGCGCCAGGACTTGCGCGGCAGCCTGGCGCCGCTGAACGACTTGCGCATCCGCCAGGACATCGTCGGCATCAAGGTCAAGCTGGCCGGCGACGCGGTGTACGACCAGGACCTGCTGCTGCCGCAGATCGCGGTCGGCGCGATGGCCAAGCGCAACAAGGGCGTCGGCGGGCTGGGCGCGCTGGGCGTCACCAGGGTCACCCAGCTGGGCGCGAAGGACGAGAACGGCGTCGATTATTACGTGGCGGCGACCAAGGTGCTGCTCGCGCAGAGCCTGCTGCTCAACGCCACCGTGCGCGCCACCAAGGCCAACCAGATGGGCCTGCTCGGCTTCGGCGGCGACAAGGGCGACCGCTACCAGGCCAAGCTGGAGCTGTCGGCCGCCTACCTGATCAACCGCAAGCTGGTGGCCGGCCTGGAATACCGCATGAAGCCGCGCAACCTGGGTGCCGACAACGAGAAGGCGTATTACGACGCGTTCATCGCCTGGTTCCCGAGCAAGCACGTGTCGGTGACGGCGGCGTACGCGGTGCTGGGCGATATCACGGTGTTCAACCCGACCAGGCAGCGCGGCGCGTACTTGTCGGTGCAGACGGGTTTCTGATACCCGCGTTTTTTTGCGACGTGTTGGCCGGGCAGCGAATCAGCCGGCCGCCGCCAGCGCTTTTTGCAGCAGCGCGTGCAGCGCGCCGAATTCCGGCTCGCCGACGTAGCGCTTGAGGATCTTGCCGTCCTTGCCGATCACGAAAGTGGTCGGGGTCAGCGCGACGTCGCCGAACGACTTGGCCAGGTCGCCGCCGGAATCGATCGCCACGGTGAACGGCAGCTTGCGCGTCTCGGTGTAGTTGACGACGTAATTGGGCGGATCGTAGCTCATCGCCACGGCGACGAACTGCAGCCCCTGGCCCTTGAACTTGTTGTACGTTTCGACCATCTGCGGCATTTCCTTGACGCAGGTGGCGCACGAGGTCGCCCAGAAATTGACCATCACCACCTTGCCGCGCAAGCTCTGCGTGCTGACCTTGTCGCCGGCCAGGCTGATGAAGGTGACGTCCGGCGCCGCCTCGCTGCTGCCCAAGGTGGCGTAGCCGACGCCGCCGAGGGCAAGCACCAGCGCGCCAATGGCGGCGGGCTTGATCCAGGAACGGCTGGTGGCAGGGGAAGTCATGATGATGGAGGATGATGGGTGACCGAGACCATTATAGTCCCGGTATGGCGGTTACGCTTACTGCGACGCTTGCCGGGGATTACAGGCCCGGCTTGGGCGGCTGCAGTGCGCGCAGCTCGTCTTCGGTGAGGTACTCGAAGATCTTGATGACCTTCTGCACGCCGGACACGCCGCGCGCCACGTCGGCGGCGACCTGGCCTTCGCGCTCGGTGACGCGGCCCATCAGGTAGACCGTGCCGCGCTCGGTGACGACCTTGAACGAGGTGGCCGAAATGGTCTTCATGTCGACCAGGCTGGCCTTGACCTTGGTGGTGACCAGTGCGTCCGACGAGCGCGACGTGTAGCTCGACGGGCCGGCGATTTCGAGCTCGTTGGAGATCGACTGCACGCCTTCGATGGTGCGCACTTCGCGCTCGACGTTGGCCTTCGATGCGGCGTCGCTCACTTCACCGGTCAGCAGCACCTTGCGGTTGAAGCTGGCGATGTTGACGTGCGCATCCGGGCCGGCGATCTTCGGCACCCGCAGTTCGGCCTTGACGGTGATGGTCTTGTCCTCGGTCTGCGCGCCCAGGGTGCGGCGGTCGGCGGTGGCGACGGCGCCCATCACGGCGCCGCCGACGATCATTTCGACGCAACCGGAAAGACTGGTCAGCAGGGCTGCGCACAGGATCGCTTTCGCAAGCGGACGCGTATGGCGCGCAAAGGGCTGGCCGGTTTTATTCATTCTCATCTCCTCCAAACAGGGCGACATCGATGCCGTCGCAAATGCAGTGTATCGTTACCAGGTGGACTTCCTGGATGCGGGCGGTGCGGGTGTGCGGCACGCAGATGTGGACGTCGGCGTCGGTCAGCATCTTGCCCAGCTCACCGCCGTCCTTGCCGGTCAGCGCGACGACGCGCATCTCGCGCTCAAGCGCCGCTTCGACCGCGGCGATGACGTTGGCCGAATTGCCCGACGTCGACAGCGCCAGCAGGATGTCGCCGGCCTGGCCGAACGCCTGCACCTGCTTGGCGAAGATCTCGCGGTAGCTGTAGTCGTTGCCGATCGCGGTCATGATGGACGTGTCGGTGGTCAGGGCCAGCGCCGGCAGCGGGAAACGCTCGCGCTCGAAGCGGCCGACCAGTTCGGCGGCGAAATGCTGGCAGTCGGCGGCCGAACCGCCATTGCCGCAGGCGAGAATCTTGTTGCCGTTCGAGAGCGCGCCGAACATCAGGTCGATGGCTTCGGAAATGGGTTGGGACAAGACGGCCGCCGACTTGAGCTTCAGTTCGGCGCTTTCCTGGAAGTGAGCGAGGATGCGTTGTGTATTCATAGTGTGGCGATTATAGTGCAGCGGCAAGCGGACTCGGGCAAGTGCTGTTAAAAATGCTTACACTTGTGCTTACACCGGCGCTTACACCAGCGCTTACACCAGCGCTTACTCCGGCGCTTACACCAGCGCTCACACCTCGATGGCGTCGCGCAGCCACGCGAGCCGGCCGGCGTCGATCGCGACGACGTCGAAGCGGCACGGCGGCGTCTCGGCAAAGCGCACCAGGTAGAGCTGGGCGGCGCGCACCAGCCGGCGGATCTTGGCCGGCGTGATGCTGGCGGCGGCGCCGCCATGCTCGGCGTTGGCGCGCTGGCGCACCTCGACGAACACCAGGGTGTCGCCGTCGCGCATGACCAGGTCGATCTCACCGCCCTTGCACTGGAAATTGGCCTCGACCAGTTGCAGGCCGTGGCCCTGCAGGTGCGCCAGCGCGGCCTGTTCCCAGTGCTGGCCCTGGCGCTGCTTGTCGCTGAGCCGGGACCACCACATGCTCAGCGCCCGTCCGGCACCAGCGTGAACACGCCGCCCTGGTACACGGCGGCCGGCTGGACGCGCTCGAAGCGCGCCGGCCCGCTGCCGAAGCCGACCGCCAGCTGGCCGGTGACGCCGTCGAGGCGGAAGTCGGCGCCCGGATGCAGCGCGATTTCGCGCGCCACCCGGAACGCGTCGATGCCGAGCGCGTACAGGCGATCCATGTCGAGCGTGCGCGCGGCGCCGCTCCAGCGCGGATAGACCATCACGGCCTGGTGCGCCGGCTGCACTTCCCACGGCAGGTCGAGCAGGCGCATGCCATCGAGGTCGGCGATCGCCGCGCCCGGCTCGGCGCCCGGATTGACCGACGACGTGCCGTAGGCCGGCAGCTCCGGGCCGAGGGCGGCGCGCACCTGGCCGGCCTGGCTCGGGTCGAGCGCGGCGAACAGCAGCGCCGGCTGGGCGCCGTCGACCTGTGCGCGCAGCTGGCCGAGCGCCGCCTCGCTAAGGTAGCCGTTCGAATCGGCCAGCACCAGCAGCTGCGACGGGTAGCCGAGCTGCTTCCAGCGCGCCGCGAAGCTGGCGGCGATGCGGCGCTGCCAGGCGCCGGCGCCGGAGATGATCATCGCCATGCCGCCGGGATGCTCGGCACCGGCCCAGTTGGCGACCTGGCGCGCCTCGTCCTCGATCGACAGTCCCATCACCAGCATCTGCGGCGGGATGGCGGCGGCGCGGCTGCGCGCTTCCGGGTGGTTCAGCGCGATGGTCGGCTTGTGCACCAGCGTGCTGGCGGCCAGCGCGCTGACGGCCGACCGGGCCAGCGGGCCGACCACGATATCGTTCTGCTGCGCCGCCGCGGCGTAGGCGTCGAGCGTATCCTGCGCACTGTCGCCGGTCTCGATCAGGTTGACGGTGAAGCCGTCGCGGTCGCGTTCGTAGGCGGCCATGAAGCCGGCGCGCAGCGCGTCCGCCGGCGCGCCCAGCGTTTCGGAGCGCAGCGGCAGCATCAGGCCGATGCGCACCGCGGGCGCGCGCGGGCTGGCGGCGGCGTTGACGCCGGAGCTCGCGCCAGGCGCCTCGATCGGCCTGGTTTCGAAGCGCCCCGCAGCGGCCGGCATGACGGCGGAAGGCGGCGGCGGCGGCGGTTCGGCACGCGCGTTGGGCGGCGGCGTACTTGTGTTTGAATCGATAGGCGCGCACAATCGGCCCGGCGCGTCGCACGGCGTGCTGCAGCCGCCCAGGGCGAGCAAGGCGGCGCCGGCGAGCGCGGCCACAAGGCCCTTCAGACCAATATTCAGCATTCGATTCCCTATGACAGAAATTCAGTCCAGCCAGATCGCGCAGCTCCCCGTCATTGGCGAAGCGGCCCACCAATCCTATCCTACCGCAACCTTGTACATTGTCGCCACACCGATCGGCAACGTCACCGACATCAGCCTGCGCGCCCTGCAGGCGCTGGCGCTGGTGGACGCGGTGGCCTGCGAAGACACGCGCAACACCGGTCATTTGCTGACCCGCTTCGGCCTGTCCAAGCCGCTCATTGCCGCGCACCAGCACAACGAGCGCGAAGTGGCCGACAAGCTGATCACGCGCCTGCTGGCGGGCGAGCGCATCGCACTGGTATCGGATGCCGGCACGCCGGGCGTTTCCGATCCCGGTGCGCGCATTGTCGACGCGGTGCGCGCGGCGGGGCTGCGCGTGCTGCCGCTGCCGGGTGCTTCGGCGGCCATCACCGCGCTGTCGGCCAGCGGCCTGGTCAACGACCGCTTTTATTTTGTCGGCTTCCTGCCGGCCAAGGCGAAGCAGCGCGAGAGTGCGCTGCAAGAACTGCTCGCGGTGCCGGCCACGCTGGTATTCTACGAAGCGCCGCACCGCATCCTCGACTGCGTCGTCGCGCTCGGCGGCGTGTTCGAGCCGACCCGCCAGGTGGTGTTCGCGCGCGAGCTGACCAAGCTGTTCGAAGAGATCCACCGCTGCCCGCTGGGCGAGGCGCTGGCCTGGATCCAAGCCGACGCGCACCGCGAAAAGGGCGAGTACGTGGTGCTGCTCGAAGGGGCGGTCGGCGGCGGCGACGCCGAAGAGGCCGAGGCCGAGCGCATCCTCAACATTTTGCTGGCCGAATGCTCGGTCAAGCAAGCGGCCAGCCTGGCGGCGCAAATCACCGGGCGCAAGAAGAACGCCCTGTACGAGCGCGCGCTCGCCATCAAAGGTCACCAGGCCTGATCACCCGGGGGTCAGTGCCGGCAATCGTACACGGGCTCATGCTTCGATCGCAATCACCCCGGGGGTCAGTGCCGGCAATCGTACACGGGCTCGTCCTTCCGACGTTGCTACGGCTGACTCCGTG
>JARXKM010000355.1 GCA_030272785.1 Pseudomonadota bacterium | reverse complement strand
GGCTCTATCCATACCACCACATTACCAATAGTTATGCAGCTGCCAAAAAAACTCATTATCCATTCACTTGGGAAAAATAAATACTCTAGGTGCTGCAAGATAAAATCTTGCTACCCATACAATAAAACAGGAGATGTCGATGATGTTTAAACAAAAGCCGGTGGCAGCGGCAGTATCGATGGCCTTGCTGGGATTGTCTTCCCTGCCGGCGCTGGCGCAAACCCCGGCAGCCGAGCCGATGCAGACGGTCGAGGTCAGCGGCATCCGCGCCTCGCTGGCCAAGTCGCTCAGCGTCAAGAAGAATGCCACGGCCAACGTCGAGGTCATCACCGCCGAAGACGTCGGCAAGATGCCGGACAAGAATCTGGCCGACTCGCTGCAGCGCCTGCCCGGCGTGGCCGTGCGCACCGACTACGACGAAGCCGAAAAGGTCTCGATGCGCGGCACCAATCCCGACATGTCGCTGATCCTGTTCAACGGCCACACCGTCAGCGGCGGCGACTGGTATGTCGCCGACCAAGGCTCGAGCAGCCGCAGCACCAGCCTGTCGCTGATGCCCTCCTCGGTGCTGAACCAGGCGCTGGTCTACAAGACCTCGCAGGCCAACATCGCCGACGGCGGCATGGCCGGCACCATCAACGTGACCACCCGCAAGCCGCTGTCGCAAAAGGAACGCCTGAGCGGCGTGATCAGCGGCGGCATGGTGTATGCGGACCTGCCCGGCAAGACCTCGCCCGACCTGAACGCCAGCGTCAACTGGAAAAACGAAGACAACACTCTCGGCATCATCGTCCAAGGCTTCGCCGAAAAGCGCTACAGCCGGCGCGACTCGGTCTCGCGCTTCGCCTACGGCGCCAGCAGCGGCTGGGACGTGATCAACACCGCGACCATGAAAGGCGTCACCGACGCGTCGCTCGCCGGCACCGGCCTGAAAGCGGCCGACCTGAACGGCGTGCGCCTGCCTGGCAGCATGAGCTCGGAATTCGTCGAAGGCATGCGCGACCGCAAGGGCGGCATGTTCTCGCTGCAATTCCGGCCTAACCAGGACTTCGACATCACCGCCACCGGCTTCTACTCGTCGATGGATGCCAACAACCACGGCCGCCTGACCTCGGGCGCGATCTACAGCATGCTGCTCGGCAAGAACGAGCCGACCGGCGGCGTCACCGCTTCCTCGCCGAACACCTCGTCGAACGGCCAGCAAGTGTTCGCCTCGATCCGCAATCCGGTCATCGTCAACGAAACCTCGATCTACGGCTTCCCGCTGAAAGTACTCAAGAGCGCGGACATCGTGTTCCCGGCCGGCACCACGCCCCAATACGTGGGCAATTCCGAAGGCTTTTACCGCGACGGCGCCAACGCGACCAGTTCCTTCCTCGACCTGGACGGCAAGTATCGCGTCAGCAACGACCTGACCGTCAAGGGCCTGTTCAGCGTTACCCGCGGCGTGGGCACCACCGCGCTCGACCAGGGCCTGACCTTCGCGCGCTACGGCACCGGCATTTCCTACAGCCTGAACGGCCTGAACGACGCGCCCGACTCGCACTACATCGGCGCCGGCAGCAACAAGCCGGGCCTGGAAGCGGACGGCAGCGGCTACAAGCTGGTCGGACGCGGCGCCTCCGGCATCAAGACCACCGACCGCGAAAGCAGCCTGGCGCTCGACGCCGAGTACAAGCTCGGCATGGGCGTGTTCCAGTCGCTCGAAGCCGGCGTGCGCCATGCGGACCACAAGCGCTACAGCACCCGCTTCGCGCCGACCTTCGCCCTGCCCCTGACCGCGAGCACCCCGGCCGGCACCACCCTGGCCTACCCGGACGACTTCGGCAAGGGCCTGGGCGGCAGCAACTGGGACAACACCGGCTTCACCTATACCCCGGAAGCCGTCAAGGCCCACATCGCAGCCAACCTGAAACCGACCACGCCCGAATTCGAGCGCCGCGTGGCGGCCGAGATCGACTTGCGCGAGCGCCAGAGCGCCTTCTACCTGATGCAAAACCTGGAAGGCCAGAACTGGTCGGGCAACCTGGGCCTGCGCTACGTGCGCACCCAGGTCAACGCCAACCTGGTGACCCCGGTGCCGAGCGGCGCCTGTCCGAAGATCGAGCCGGGCAAGCCCGTCACGCCGTGCGCGGCCTATCCTGGCGCCATCAACACGGCCGGCGACGGCAGCAGCTACCTCGACGGCGTGCCGTTCAACTCCTTGGGCGGCACGGTGTACTACAAGACCCCGACCGAGCGCACCTTCAACAACCTGCTCCCAAGCTTGAACCTGCGCTACGAAATCCGCCAGGACATGATCGGCCGTTTCGGCGCCAGCCGCACCATCGGCCGGCAGAACTACAACGTGCTGGGCGCCGCCTTCGGCGTACCGGGTTGCAACGCCAACGGCTGCAGCGTGACGGGCCCGAATCCCGACCTGCATCCGATGACGTCGAACAACATCGACATGGCATGGGCCTGGTACTTCGCGCCGCGCTCGCTGGTTTCGGTCGACCTGTTCCACTCGAAGATCGACGGCTACGTGAAAACCGGCGCCAATCCGCAGGGCAGCACGGTCGATCTGGTCGATCCGAAGGACAACATCGTCAAGACCTTCTTCATCAATACCTCGTCGCAACAAGGCGCGCGCATCAGCGGGATCGAAGTGGCCTACGAACAGCCGATCGGCGCCGGCTTCGGCTTCCAGTCCAACGTCAGCCGCGCCAAGACCAAGGTCGACGACGGCCGGCCGATGGTGGGCGCGTCGGAGTGGGCAGCCAACCTGGGCGGCTACTTCGAGAACGACGTCATGAGCGCACGGCTGGTGTACAACTACCGCGGCAAATACGTGAACAGCAGCACCGCGCCGGCGCCGACGGCCAACAGCCAGGGCCAGTCCGTGATCAACGGCGTGGCCATGCCGACCGCGCCGACCATTGCGGCGGGCATTTCGACGCTGGCCTTCTCGTTCGGCTACAACCTGACCAATAGCCTGAAGCTGACGTTCGACGCGACCAACCTGCTCAACCAGGCCCGCGCGCAGTACCGCTACAGCGAGGAAGAGCAGCAAAAGCTCGACTCCAGCGGGCGCCAGTACTATGTCAATCTGAAGTACAAGTTCTAAGGATTGAACGCGTAAAAAAACGCCGGGCGCCGCACGTAGATAAAAACAAATTCGTCTGCAAATTTTAGGTCACTCTCACTATGGGGCGATAATTTTTGCAGACGAATTTACCGTCACGGGAAGGAGAGCAGTTAAAACTGGAGGCAGCCATTCGAACAGGTTTCGCGATATATTTATTGTCTCGCGAGCAATCAGGGAGACAATCATGCGGATGATCATCGAGGCGCGGATCGAGGACAGTACCGGCGCCAGCGAACCGATCCGATTAGCTGAATTTGAAAGAGCCGATGGCGATCTGAAGCAACTAGGCCTGAGCCTGGCGGAAGGCAGGAGTCTGACGTACGAGGCGCAGCGCGCTTTGGTCAACGTACAAGCGCAGGTTTTTGTTGTCGCTTCCAGGATGTGTGCGCAGTGCGGCGCCGCGTTGTCGATAAAAGCGAAGCACACGATCCGATACCGAACTGTTTTCGGCAAAGTGTCGATTGAAAGTCCCCAGCTGCGCGGCGGCAAGTGCCGTCCGGACACGGGCAGTAAGTCATCGAGTCCGCTTGCATTGGCGATACCGCTGCGCGTCAGTCCTGAACTGGAATACCTTCAGGTCAAGTGGGCTGCGCACCTGCCGTATGCAGTCGCCACGGCACTCTTGAAAGAGACTTTGCCGGTCGATCAAGCAATCTCCACCGCCGGGCTCAGAAATCGCGTATGGGCGGTCGGTCAAGAACTGGACGACAAGGCCGAAAGTGCGATTCGCGGTGAACGCGCCTATCCGCCGGCCAATAGCGAGTACAAGATCGTCGCCCTGGCGGTGGATTCCGCATGGTTGCGCCACCGGCCATCACGCGAAGAACAAGACGAAGCCAAGCTTTCGCAGTATTTCCCTTCGAAGCGGCCGCCGCCTACTGGGCGGCACGTGAACATCATCGCCGGCCCCGCGGTGCGCGACGATGGTTGTTGCAAAGTGTATGGATACGTCAACCGTGAGGTCACGTCGGCAGCGACCCGGCTTGACCACTTTCTTTCGGAACAAGGCGCTGCGCCGGATCAAAAGATCACGATCGTCTCAGACGGCGCCGGCGAATTTGAGAAGGCGGTCAATGGATCAAAGAGACCGCTGACCCGCATTCTGGATTGGTTTCACATCGCCATGAAATTGCGTGCGATCGAACAATCGGCACTGAAATTTCCAGACTTGTTGGCACCGAACGGGCGGACCGTACAAGACGAAATTGCGTCGGCCAAATGGCTGACGTGGCACGGCAAGGGTTCTGAAGCCGTCGAGCGAATTGCGTCGGCCAAATGGCTGACGTGGCACGGCAAGGGTTCTGAAGCCGTCGAGCGAATCAGGAGCATCCACGACATGCTCGGGGTGACGCCCGAACATCCGGCGTACTCAGCACTGTGGTGGAATCTTCGCGGGACGTATTGGTACCTGGAATCGAATGACAAATACCTTGTAAACTACGGATGGCGGTATCGGCGCGGCATGCCCATCAGCAGCAGTATCGCCGAATCGGCAGTCAATGAATTGGTGAGCTTACGGTGTGCAAAAAAGCGGCAGATGCGCTGGACCAATAAAGGGGCACACCTGCTCGTTCAGGTTCGGGTTGCTGTGCTCAACGGTGACCTGAAAATGCGAGAAATACCTGAACCGCGACGAACCCGAGCAAAGCAAAAACCTGACGATCGCTGTCAGCGTCTTGCCTAGC
>JARXKM010000354.1:1383-4841 GCA_030272785.1 Pseudomonadota bacterium | reverse complement strand
GCATTGCCGGACACGCGCGAGGCCGCTAAAGATGAGCCCGTGTCTGAATGCCGGCACTGACCCCCGGGGTAAGGATGAGTCCGTGTCTGGATGCCGGCACTGACCCCTGGGGTAGCGGTTAATTCGAGGCGTTGCCGTTCGCAGTGGCGCTGCCGTTCATCGAACCGCTTGCACCGATGCTGGCCGACGGCGATACGGTGACCGACCTGGCGGCGCCGGCCGCGGCGCCAATGCCACCAGCAGTGCCACGCGTATTGGCAACACTAGACCGGGCTAAGTCGCCGGTGGCGTCGACTTGCGCGCGGGCGCCTTCGCGCACCGGCTGCGCCACAGCGCGCGCGCCGTCGCCGACGGCGCCGGTATCGAGGCCGCCGGACACACTGCCGCGGCCAGCCAGATTGCCGCTGGCGTCGGCGCCGGCCGGACGGCGCAGATTGTCGCTGTTGACCGAACTGCCGAGCGAACCGGCGCCGCCCATCGCGCCACGGCCGCCTATCTGCCCCATCCCACCCATCCCACCCATCGCGCCGCCGCCAAGCATGCCGCCGAGCGAGCCGCCGGCCCCGCCACGCCCGCCAAGCAGCTGCGCATGCGCCGTGACGCTGATACCCAGGGTGATGACGAGGGCGATGTTCTGAACAAGTTGTTGGGTTTTCATGCTAGTTCTCCTTTGGATGGCGCGGACAGTCCGCCGCCGTTACAGGGAAAACGAGCGGACTCGGCAATTTAATCCATCCATGACGAATTATTTTCGGCGTTCATTGGCGAAAGCCGGCCGGATCGACCCGCAAGGCGGCGCCGACGATGCCGTAGCCGGTCGCGTTGCTGACGCTGGCGCCGTCGCCGGCCTGGCGCGCCAGCGCGGCGAGCGCGGCGGCCGCCTTGGCCTGGTCCGGCTGCGCCAGTTTGCCGGCCAGCAGCGCGGCCACCAGCGGCGCGGCGAACGAGGTGCCGCGCACCGGCTGGAACGGCGGCGCGCCGGGCGCCGCACTGAGCATGTTGTTGCCGGGCGCGGCGAACATCACTTGCGGGCCGCGCGCCGCTTCCGGCAGGGCGCGCCCCTGGCGGTCGACCGCGCTCACGCCCACCACACCCGGATAGCTGGCCGGATACAGCGGCGGCGCGGCCGGGCCGTCGTTGCCGACCGCGGCCACCAGCAGATAGCCGCCCCTGACCATCGCGCCGACCACCCGTTCGAGCGTCGCGTTGGGCGGCCCGACCAGGCTCAGGTTGATCACCGCGACGTGTTCGCGCGCCAGCCAGGCCAGCGCGCCGACGATCTTGTCGGCCGAACCGCCGGTGGCGCCGTCGCAGTAGATGTCGGCCGCATACAGGGCGGCACCGGGCGCACCGCCCTGGAAGCGCGCCGACTTGCCCACCATCAGCGCGGCCACGGCGGTGCCGTGGGCACTCGGATGGGCGACGCCGGCACAGCCCCAGCGCGCGATCGCGGCATCGCGAAACACCACATGGCCGACGTCGATGCCGCTGTCGACCAGGCCGACTTTCGGCGCCCCCGCCGGCGCAGCGCCGGCAGGCGCCGTCACGCCGGCACCGGTCGCGGCCGCTGCCGCTGCCGCCGGCAGGGCGCCGCTGCCGCTGCCAGTATACAGATGGTTGAAGTCGTACACGCCGTCCGGGTCGAGCGCGCGCAGCCGCGCCAGCGTGGCTGCGGTGTCGGCGTCGTCCGGCACGCGCAGCACCACCAGCCGCAGGGCGCCGTCGAACCCTTCCTCGCGCGCGATGGCCAGTCCCGCCGCGCGCGCGGCGGCCAGCCCGGCCGTACTGGGCGACCAGGCCAGCAGCTCGCGCCGCACCACCGGCGCGCCGCGCGGGTCGGCCTCGAGCACGTCGCGGTGGCGCCGCAGCAGCTCGCCCACCTCGGCCAGGCGCAGCTTGCGCAGCTCGTCGATGGCGGGCAGGCGCTCGATGCCGGCGCCGAGCCGGTCGGCGTCAAGCGGACCCAAGCGTTGCGGCAGCGGCAAATTGATTGACGGCAAGCGCAGCTGGGCGTGTGCGCCGCCAGCCCCTGCCATGAGGGTAAGCGCTAACATTGCGCGCGGCAAACACTGGCGGGAAAGGGTGTGGGAGTGCTTCATGGGCCGATGATAAACTAGTTGATCGGAACGACTGATGAATAAACGAACGGGACAGGGATGAACATCCCGCCTCCCGACGTTCTACCTGGTATCCATGACAAATTCCGCCGACCCGCTGCCAACCCAGATCGCCGCCTTGCTGCCGCGCCTGCGCCGTTTCGCCCGCACCATCACCTACCACCGCGAGGATGCGGACGACCTGGTGCAGCTGGGCGTCGAGCGCGCGCTGGGCCGCGCCGGCCAGTTCGAGGCCGGCACCCGGCTCGACAGCTGGCTGTTCCGGATCATCAAGAATGCCTGGATCGACGAGGTGCGCAGCCGGATCCGGCGCGAGCGGGTGTTCGCGCCGGAAGCGGCGGGCGAACACGTCGGCGACGGCTCGGCCGAGGCGCAGCAGCAGCGGCTGGCAATCCAG
Source organism: Pseudomonadota bacterium (assembly GCA_030272785.1). Taxonomy (GTDB): domain Bacteria; phylum Pseudomonadota; class Gammaproteobacteria; order Burkholderiales; family Burkholderiaceae_D; genus JAFCUW01. The sequence continues at coordinate 2,327 of JARXKM010000354.1, read as the reverse complement.
AAGGCCATCAGCCTGCTGTCGGACGACCACCGCATCGTCATCGGGCTGGTGCTGGTGGACGGGCTGCCCTACCAGGAAGCGGCCGATCTGCTCGACATTCCGGTGGGTACCCTGACCAGCCGGCTGGTGCGTGCGCGCGCCGCGCTGCAGAATTTATTGTCCGATCATGCGAGGACCGTATCATGAGATTTACCGATGAAACCCTGATGGCGTATGCCGACGGCGAGCTCGACGAACCGACCCGCAGCGCGGTCGAACGCGCCATCCGCGCCGACCCGGTGCTGGCGGCCAAGGTGCGCCGCCATGCCGCGCTGCGGCACGACGTGTTCCAGGCGTTCGCGCATACGCTCGACGAGCCGGTGCCGCCACGCCTGATGCCGGTCGGCCACAGCGCCAAAGTGGTGCAGCTCGACGCCGTGCGGGCCGCGCGCAAGCACGTCGTCGAGGTGCCGCGGCGCTGGTCGTGGCCGGAATGGGGCGCGATCGCCGCCACGCTGGTGGTCGGCGTGCTGGTCGGCAGCATGGGTCTGCGCAGCCTGCAGGGTGAAACCCAGCTGGCCTCGTCGATCGGCAGCCACGGCGTGCTGACCGCGCGCGGCCCGCTCGATGCGGCGCTGACGCACCAGCTGGCCAGCGCGCCGCCGGCCAGCGCCGGCGTGCGCATCGGCGTCAGCTTCGTCGCCCGCGACGGCCAGTATTGCCGCAGCTTCGCGATGGCGGCGGCGTCCGGCCTGGCATGCCGCAGCGGCGGCGAGTGGACCATCCCGGTGCTGGCGCAGGGCGCCGCGGCGGACGCGGGGGCGCAGACGTACCGGCAGGCCGGCAGCACGATGGCGCCGGCCGTCCTCGAGGCGATCGATGCGCGCGCGCAGGGGGCGTCGCTCGACGCCAAGGCCGAACAGGCGGCCGCCCAGCGCGGCTGGACGCGCTAAAAAAAACGGCCC
>JARXKM010000354.1:0-1283 GCA_030272785.1 Pseudomonadota bacterium | reverse complement strand
CGCTTAGCCGTACACCGCGTTCATCGGGTCGGCGCCCCATTCGTGCGGATTGCGCGCGCCGGTCAGGATGACCATGGCATCGGCGTCCGGCACGGCAGCTGCCGGCCCGGCGAGCAATTGCGCCAGGTTCAGCGCATCGGCGGCCGGCGCGTCGTTGGCGGCGACGGCGAAGTAGACGTCCGTCATGTCGACACTGATCCCGTTCGACAGGGTGGCGGCGCTGCGCTCGAGGTGCAGGTTGCCCTGCGCATCGACGAACGGCAGGTCGGTGTGCGCCACCGTCAGGCTCAGCACGCCGGCCTGGGTCAGCGACACCAGTTCGCCCGCGTCGCTCTGGTGATTGCCGTTGACGTCGCGCCACACCAGCAGGCTGGCGAAATCGGCATCGCGGGCATCGACCACGCCGTCGCCGTTGCTGTCAAAGCTGGCCAACTGGGCGAAGCCGGCGCCCTTCGCGCTGCCGCCGAACAGCTCGCCGATGCTGTCGATACTGCCGTTGCCGTTGCGGTCGACCGCGAGGAAACCGTCGCTGCCCGAGATCCAGCCGGAAGCAATGGCGCCGCCGTTGCCGAGCAGGTCGAACGTGCCGGCCGAGTTCGCCAGCGAGACCGTGTGGATGCCGTCGCCGTTCAGGTCGATGACGATCGGGGTGATCGCCGCATCCCAGCTCAGGTCGTTTTCGCCCGAGACCAGCACCGTCACGTCGGTGTGGGTGACGTTGGTTTTCGCCACGCCGTCGCCGATGACATCGGAATCGATGCTGTCATTGCTGCCGATGTTCTTCGCGCCCCATGCGTAGTTGCTCATGTTGTTGCCGCTGTAAATCACCGAGGTCTTGTCGAACTGCACCGAGTAGCTACCCGGGTCCAGGTTGCTGAACTTGTAGTTGCCGCTGCTGTCGGTGGTGGTCGTCGCCACCGTCTGGCTCAGTGCATTGAGCAAGGTGACCTTGATGCCGGCGATGCCCGCTTCGCCCACATCCTGGATGCCGTCCTTGTCGGTGTCGAACCAGACCTTGTCGCCGATCGACGCCTTGCGGTACAGGCCGGCATCGGCGCTGGTGTCGTTTTGACCGCTGCTCAGGGTGATCAGGGCGGTGCGGCCGTCGCTGCTGCCGATGTCCGAGTCGCTCGCATCGACCGTCGCATTCTGCTTGGTGACGAAGTAGCCGGCCGGCTTGACGACTTCGACCTTGTAGTCGCCGGCGTTCAGGTTGCTGAACAGGTAGCCGCCGGTGGCGCTGGTGGTGGTGGTGAGCAGCACGTTGTTGCTGGCGTCGAGCA
>JARXKM010000353.1 GCA_030272785.1 Pseudomonadota bacterium | reverse complement strand
TCGGTGCTGATCGAATGCGGCGACACCAAGGTCATTTGCACCGCCAGCATCGAAGAAAAGGTGCCCGGCTTCCTGAAGGGCAAAGGGCAGGGCTGGCTGACGGCCGAATACGGCATGCTGCCGCGCTCGACCCACACCCGCATGGACCGCGAAGCGGCGCGCGGCAAGCAGTCCGGCCGCACCCAGGAGATCCAGCGCCTGATCGGCCGCTCGCTGCGCGCCGCGTTCGACCTGCAGGCGTTCGGCGAGCGCACCTTGCATCTCGACTGCGACGTCATCCAGGCCGACGGCGGCACCCGCACCGCCTCGATCACCGGTGCGATGGTGGCCGCGTACGACGCGTTCAGCAAGCTGCAGTCGCGCGGCGCGATCGAGGCGATTCCGGTGAAAAGCTTCGTCGCGGCGATTTCGGTCGGCGTCTACCAGGGCATGCCGGTGCTCGATCTCGACTACATCGAAGACTCCGGCTGCGACACCGACATGAACGTGGTGATGACCGAAGCGGGCCATTTCATCGAGGTGCAGGGCACCGCCGAAGGCGCCGCGTTCGACCGCGCCGGCATGAACCGGCTGCTCGACCTGGCGCAGGGCGGGATCGCCGACCTGATCAAGCTGCAAAAGCTGGCGCTCGGCATCTGATCTGGCAAGCGGATACCTGCTGCGCATTCAGCCGGCGAGGGCGAGCACTTCCGACAGCGCCGCCGAATCGACCGGCTTGACGAAGTGGTGGTCGAATCCGGCCGCTTTCGACAATACCCGATCGTGCGCCTGGCCGTAGCCGGTCAGTGCAACCAGGATGGCGCCGGCGTGCGCGGGGTTGGCCCTGAGCCGGCGCGCCAGTTCGTAGCCATCCATGTCGGGCAAGCCGATGTCGAGGATGAACACCTCGACGGCGGCGCTTTCAACCGCCTTCAATGTGCTCGCCCCATCTTCGGCGACCGTCACTTGGTGACCGTCTGATTCCAGCAACGCCGCGAGCGATTGCGCTGCGTCGATATTGTCGTCGACGATCATCACGCGAAGAGGGACGGCGCGGCCGGCGGCGCCATCGGCACAGAGAGCTTGCGACGCCAGTTCCTCCGCCGTCAGCGGCAGTACGATGGCAAACGTGCTGCCCTTGCCGATACCCTCGCTGCGCGCCGACACGTGGCCGTCGTGCAAGGCGGCGATGCTCTTGACCAGCGCCAGTCCGAGTCCCAGTCCTCCCTGCGCCCGGTCGGGGGTGCGTTCACCCTGGACGAACAGGTCGAACACGTATGGCAGCAGCGTGGCTGCGATGCCGTTGCCGTTGTCGCTCACGCTGACGCGGGCCTGCGCGCCTTCCACTTCCAGCTGCAGTGTGATTTCGCCGCCCTGCGGCGTATACTTGGCGGCGTTGTTGAGCAGGTTGGCGATCACCTGCACAAGCCGCGTCTTGTCGCCGCTGACGAAGGCGCGCGCCGACGCGATGCGCAGGACCAGTTCATGGCGGCGCGTTTCGATCAGCGGCTGCGCCTGCTCGAGCGCGCTGTGGAGCACCGATTTGAGATCGAGCGCGACCTTTTCGAGCGTGACCAAACCGCGGGTGACGCGCGAGACGTCGAGCAGGTCGTCGACCAGGTCGGTCATGTGCCTGACCTGGCGCACGATGATGTCGCTGGCCATTTGCACCCGCTTGTCGTCGCCTTTCTGAAGCTTGAGCAGTTGCGCCGCGCTGCTGATCGGCGCGAGCGGATTGCGCAGTTCGTGCGCCAGCATCGCCAGGAATTCGTCCTTGCGGCTGCTGGCTAGCCTGAGCTCATCTTCGGCGTGCTTCTGGTCGTCGATGTCGGTGCAGGTACCCATCCAGCGGACGATGCGATGCTGGTCGTCGCGCACCGGCAGGGCGCGCCCGAGCACCCAGCGATAGGCGCCGCTGCGATGGCGCAGGCGGTACTGGATCTCGTACGTCTGGCCGCAGGCGAGGCTGTGCCGCCACGCCTGCCACGCGCGCTGCTGGTCGTCCGGATGGAACATGTGATTCCACTGCGCGCCGTCGGTCGCCCCTTCGGCCATGCCGGTGAAGTCATACCACTGCTGGTTGTAGTAGTCGTGATAGCCGTCGGGCAGGGTCGACCAGACCATCTGCGGCATGGCGTCGGCAATGGTGCGGAACTTGGCCTCGCTGGCGCGCAGCGCCAGGACGGTGCGCAAGCGTTCGCTGGCGGTACGGATGCGTTCACCGACCTCCCTGATCAGCGCGAGGTCTGCGGCGGCCCAGGCGAGCGGGTAGGCGTGATTGACGAACAGGACCGCTACCAGCCGACCCAGTTCCATGATCGGGAAGTTGACGAACGCGGCGGCGCTGCGCGCCCGCAAGCCCGCCGCGGCCATCGCAGTGCGCGGGTCGTAGTCGACGTTGTCGATCGCGATGAACTTGCCGAGGATCAGATCGTCGAGAAAGGAGCCGTATTCGCGCAGCGGGGTGGCGCCGGCCAACGTGGCGACGCCGGGCGCGGTCCAGTCGCGTACCACGTGCAGCGTTTCGGCATCGAGATCGATGGTGCCATAGCCGACCCGGCTGACGCCGAGCACGGTGCCCAATATCTCGACGGCGCAATAGGTCAGGTCGTCGGGCGTTTTCTGGTCGCGCATCTCATCGGTCAAGGTTGCCAGCACGCCGCGGCGCGCGTCCAGCTCCTGGCGCTGCGCCATCTCGTGCGCCTGGGCCGCGATTTCCGACTGGGCGCGCACGATCGCGGTGACGTCTTCGACCCGGTGGATGATGTGGGTGACGGCGCCGCGCTCGTCGAGCACGGGGGTGTTGACCGGGCTCCAGTAGCGTTCTTCGAAGCCGCCGCCGCTCTCCGGCGGCAGCGGGATGTCGTATTTTTGTACCGCCATCGTGTCCGCCGCCGCCGTCGCGAGCACGCGCATCAGCGACGCGCGCAGATTGGCCACGCCGTTCGCTTTCGGATCGTCAGGATTGTCGGGGAAGACGTCGAACAGGCCGCGCTCGAGGATGGCGTCGCGCGTGCACAGCGCCGCGCGCAGGTAAGCATCGTTCACCGCGACGATGGTGAAATCGGGCCGCAGCACCAGGTAAGGGGCCGGCGTGGCCGCGAACAAGGCGCGAAAATCGGGCGTGGTGGTGCGGCAGGATGCGGTATCGGCCATAACTTTCGAGCCATTCTGGGAGCAATCAGACAGCGGATATTGCATCATACCGGAGGTGCGTTTTATTACGAGTGAAATTGAATCCTCCCGTGACGAGCGGGTCGGGCAGGGACGGGTGGCCGACACGGAGTAAAATACTGCCTTCCCCGCAAACCCCGCACCGCCATGACCCAACGCCTCGTCCTCGCCTCCAACAATGCCGGCAAGCTGAACGAATTCAGCCAGATCCTCGCGCCGCTCGGCTTCGCACTGCTCTCGCAGGGCGAATTGAACGTGCCCGAATGTGCCGAGCCGTTCGCCACCTTCGTCGAAAACGCCCTCGCCAAGGCGCGCCACGCGGCCCGACTGACCGGGCTGCCGGCGCTGGCCGACGACTCCGGCGTGTGCGTCAACGCGCTCGGCGGCGCCCCCGGCGTGTGGTCGGCGCGCTACGCGGGCGAACCGAAATCGGATGCCCGCAACAACCAGAAAGTGATCGCCGACCTGGCCGGCCATGCCGACAAGTCGGCCTATTACTACTGCGTGCTGGTGTACGTGCGCCACGCCGACGATCCGCAGCCGGTGATCGCCGACGGCGTCTGGGCCGGCGAAATGAGCGCCACCGCGCGCGGCGCGAACGGCTTCGGCTACGATCCGCATTTCTGGATCGCCGCGCTGGGAAAATCGGCCGCCGAACTGACGCCGGGCGAAAAGAACGCGCTGTCGCACCGCGGCCAGGCGCTGCGCGCGCTGGTCGGGAAGCTGCGATGATCCCGATCAAGCTGGTCGGCGCGGCCGCGCCGACGGCGCCGCGCTCGCCCGCCGCCGGCGCGCTGCAGTACCTCAGGCCGGGCGCGCTGAACCTGGCCGCGCTGCCGCCGCTGTCGCTGTACATCCACTTCCCCTGGTGCGTGCGCAAGTGCCCGTATTGCGACTTCAATTCGCACGAGGCGCGCGGCGCGTTCCCCGAACAGGCTTACCTGGACGCGGTGCGGCTCGACCTGGAACAGTCGCTGCCGCTGATCTGGGGGCGCAAGATCTACACGGTGTTCATCGGCGGCGGCACGCCGAGCCTGATGTCGGCCAAGGGCCTGGACCGCCTGCTGTCGGACGTGCGCACCTTGCTGCCGCTCGAGATCGACGCCGAGATCACGATGGAAGCGAACCCCGGCACGTTCGAGGCGGAAAAGTTCAAGTCGTTCCGCGCCAGCGGCGTGAACCGCCTGTCGATCGGTATCCAGAGCTTCAACGCCGACCACCTGAAGGCGCTCGGCCGCATCCACGACGACGGCGAGGCGCGCCGCGCGGTGGAGATCGCGCAGGATAATTTCGACAATTTCAACCTCGACCTGATGTACGCGCTGCCGTCGCAGACGCTGGCCGAGGCGCAGCGCGACCTCGCCACCGCGCTCTCGTTCAAGCCGCCGCACCTGTCGCTGTATCACCTGACGATGGAGCCGAACACGGTGTTCGCCAAGTACCCGCCGGCGCTGCCCGACGACGACGCCAGCGCCGACATGCAGGACATGATCGCCGCGGTGACGGCGGGCGCCGGCTTCGAGCACTACGAAGTGTCGGCCTACGCGCAGCCGGGCCGGCGCGCGCGCCACAACCTCAACTACTGGGAATTCGGCGACTACCTCGGTATCGGCGCGGGCGCGCATTCGAAGATATCGTTCCCGCACCGGGTGCTGCGGCAGGCGCGCTTCAAGCAGCCGGAGTCGTACATCAACGC
>JARXKM010000352.1 GCA_030272785.1 Pseudomonadota bacterium | reverse complement strand
TTGAACGCGGCCAGCGAGAGCGCGCCGGCGTGGCTGATCGAGATGCCCGCCGCGCCAGCCGCGCCGTCGATCAGCAGCCGCGGCGCACTGCCGGCGTCGCCAACCAGCGTGATGCGCGCGACGTCGATGCCGCGCGCTTGCGCAATCGCGGCGCGCAGCGCGGCGCGGATGCGCACGCGGGCCTCGGCCCGCGCCGCGCCAGCCGGGCTGACGGCCGAGATGATCCAGACGCCGCCACCGCGCGCCGGCAGCGGCCCCGGCCATGGATGGACGGCCATCACGGCCGGCCCCTCCAGCCCCTCCAGCCCCTCCAGCCCCTCCAGTCCCATCAGCGCGCCGGCGCCGCCGGGCAGCCGGCCCAGCTCGAACCGGCCGGGATGTGCTCGCCCTTCATCACCAGGGTCAGCGCGCCGAGGCGGGCGTTGTCGCCCACCTTTGCGCTGTACAGCACCGCGCTGCGCGGCCCCAGGTAGACCTTGCGGCCGATCTCGACGTGGTCGATCTTCATGACGCGGTCTTCGAACAAATGGGTCTGCGGACAGGCAAACGCGTTCAGCTCGCTGTAGTCGCCGATCGTCACGCAGTCGAACTCGGTGATGTCGGTGGTGTCGAGGTAGACGCCGCGGCCGATCTTTGCGCCGAGCAGGTTGAAGGCGAGCGGCAGCCACGGCGTGCCGCGCAGGTAGCGCATGAAGTTGGGCACGGCGATGCCTTCGTACATGTTGGTGACGCCTTCGGAAAGCCAGACGAACGGCGTCCACATCGGCGCCGCACGCTTGCGGTAGCGGCCCAGCAGCAGCCATTTGAAGGCCATCACGAACAGGTAGTTGCCGACCCCGTAGATCAGGCCGGCGAGGGCGAGGTCGGCCACCACTTCGCTCCAGCGCCCGGCGCCGGCGATCGGCACCACGTCGAGCACGACCGTGTAGCCGACCGCGATCACCACCGCGTGCGGGGCGACGATGCGGAATCCTTCGACCAAGGTGCGCCCGAGCCGGCGCAGCGGCGACGGCCGGTACGTCAGCGATTCGGGGTAGCCGCTCACTTCCTCGCGCGCCGGCAGGTGGATCGGCGGCGAACCAAGCCAGGTGTCACCGCTTTTCATGCGGCCGTTTTCCGGCGCATGGGTGTGCACGCCGACCAGCACCCGCTCGGGCAGGATGGTGCCGTCGGGGATGTAGCTGCCGTTGCCGACAAAGCTGCGGTGCGAGATCACGGTCGGCTGCATGGTCATCCAGCCGCCGTCGATCTGCTCGTCGCCGAGCATGACGGCGTCGGCGATGAAGGTCTCGTCGCCCAAGGTGAGCATGTCGGGCACCACGCCGAGCGCGGTGGAGATCTCGGCGTCGCGTCCCACCTTGGCGCCCAGCAGGCGGTACCAGAACGGCGCGAATACGGTCGCGTAGATGCCGTGCAGGACGTTCAGGCTCGATTCCTGGATGTGGCTGACCAGCCATTTCTGGCAGTAGGTGTTGCTGTGCACGGCGGAGCGGCCCGGCGTCAGGCGCGGCATCGCGCCCCAGCGGATGCCGGCCGAGACCAGCGCGGTGAGCACGATCAGCACCGCGCTGGCCGGGAACGCCAGCACGAAGTAGCGCGCCAGCTGGACCGTGACGTTGTCGCCCTGCAGCCAAGGCATCAGCTCGCGCTCGTCGAACCAGTCGATCAGCACGAAGCTGGGGAACACCGGCATGAAGAACAAGGTGGCGATGAGCAGCATGCCGAACACGAAGAACAGCGCTTCGCCGGCCAGCCGCGCCCGCCCGACCGCCGGGCGCGCCGGCACGTCGGCGACGAACGCGCCGAGCTCGCGCGCGGGCGAGCCGCCCCACACGCGCCCGGCCGGCACCGTCTCGCCGTCGGCCAGCGCCGCCTGGCCTTCGAGGTGGCCGGCCTGGCCAACCGAGGTATTGCCTTCGAGCACGGCGTAGGAGGCGACGCAGGCGTCGTCTGCCAGCCGGATCTGGCCGAGCAGCAGGCGGCCGCGTTCGACCCGGGCGTTCTCGAAATTGACGGCGTTGCCGATGCTGACGCCGTTGCCGATGCTGAGCAGGTCGGGCGCGCGCAGGGTCATCGAGCCGATGATCACTTCGCGGCCGACCTTGGCGCCGAGCAGGCGCAGCCAGCCGTTGTACAGCGACGAGCCGCCCAGCAGGTAGATCGGCGCCGATTCGACCAGCCGGTCGGCCAGCCACCAGCGGTAGTAGGTCAGGCCCCACAGGGGATAGGAGCCGGCCTTCAGGCGCCCGGCGATGAGCCACTTGCCGGCGATGGCGACGACGAATTCCATTATGGTGGCGAGCAGGAACACGCCGATCGAGGCGGCGATCGCGCGCACTACCGAGTCGCCCGGCGAGCCGGTGAGGAAATGGTAGGTGAAGAACGGCGCCAGCCACTGGGCCATGCGCAAGGTCACCAGGAACGGCACGGCGGCGGCCTGGGCGACGCCGCAACGCCAGCGCTGCAGCGCCGACGGCGCCGTCCAGTCGGCCTGGGCGGCGCCGGCGGCGGGCGCGTCGGCCAGCGCGGCGGCGATCAGGCCGAGCTTGCGGTGGTGGTAGATGTCGCGCACGGTGACGTGGGCGAAGGCGGGGTCGGCGCGCAGCGCCGAGGCGAGCCGGGCGGCAAAGAACGAGTGCCCGCCCAGGTCGCTGAAGAAGTCGGCCTCGCGCAAGATCGGCTGGCCCGGGAACAGCTTGGCGAGGGCGCCGAACAGGGCGCGCTCGGCGGCCGTTTCGGGCAGGTCCGATTCGCCCGCGGCGCCGGCCGGCGCGGCGGCCAGCGGCAGTGCCTTGAGCGCCTTGCGGTCGATCTTGCCGGAGGTCAGGCGCGGCATCAGCGCCAGCAGCTCGTAGCGGCCCGGCACCATGTAGGGCGGCAAATGCGCGACCAGCGCGTGGCGCAGCGCCGTGCCGCTCAGCGACGCGGCCGCATCGACCCCGGCGGCCGGCACCACGTAGGCGACCAACTGGTCGATGCCATCGTCCTTGCGCAGCAGCACCGCCACCGTGCCGACCCCGGCCTGCTGGGCCAGCACCGTTTCGATCTCGCCCAGTTCGACCCGGAAGCCGCGGATCTTGACCTGGTCGTCGGTGCGCCCGAGGCACTGCACTTCGCCGTCGGCATCGATGCGCGCCAGGTCGCCGGTGCGGTACAGGCGCGCGTCATGCGCGCCCTGCGCCCACGGATTGGGCAGGAATTTTTCGTCCGTCAGGTCGGGGCGGCCGAGGTAGCCGGCCGCCAGCCCGGGGCCGGTGATGCACAGCTCGCCCGTGGCGCCGCGCGGCAGCAGCGCCAGCGGTCCGGGTGGTCCTTCGGTGCCGATCACCAGCAGGCCGTAGTTCGGCAGCGGCGTGCCGATGGTGATCGGGCGCCCCGCGTGCAAGCGCGCCAGGCTGGCCGAGACGGTCGCCTCGGTCGGGCCGTAGGTGTTGAACATTTCACGGCCCGGGCGCGACCAGCGCTCGACCAGCGACTCCGGGCACATCTCGCCGCCCAGGTTGATCAGGCGCAGGCTGTCGACTTCCTCGCTGAACAGCGCCAGTAGCGTCGGCACCGCGTGCAGCACCGTGACGGCGTTGGCGGCCAGCATGCGCGGCAGGGTTTCCGGGTCGCCCGAAATTTCCTTGGGGCCGATCCAGAGCGTGGCGCCGACCAGGTAGGCGATCCAGATCTCCTCGAACGACATGTCGAAGGCGACCGAAAAACCCTGGTAGACGCGGTCGTCGGCGCGGATGCCCAACACGGCGTTTTCGCTGCGCAAAAAATGGCAGATGCTGCGCTGGGTGATCAGGATGCCTTTCGGCTTGCCGGTCGAGCCGGAGGTGTAGATGACGTAGGCCGGCGCGTCGGGCGAGACGGGGCCGCGGCGGTGCACGATCTCGCCGGCGCCGAACGGCTCGAGCAGCGCTTGCGGGGTCCACACGGGGCGCGCGACGCCGTCCAGCTGGGGCGCCATCGATTCGTCGGTCAGCACGCCGATCGCGGCGGCGTCGTCGAGACACACCTGCAGTCGTTCGACCGGCGTGTCCTGGTCGACCGGCAGCCAGGCGGCGCCGGTCTTGGCGATCGCCGCTTGCATCACCAGCAGTTCGATCCCGCGCGGCATCCACAGGCCGACGATGGCGCCGGCGCCGACGCCGGCGGCAATCAGGCGCGAGGCGGCCAGGCCGGCCAGGCGGTCCAGTTCGGCGTAGCTCAGTTCGCGCTCTTGATACACCAAGGCGAGCTGGTCGGGATGGCGCGCCGCGCTCGCCTCGAGCAGGTCGGCGAGGATTTCTTCCTTGAGCAGGGTGGGATCGGCCGGCCCGTACAAGATATCCGGGTTGGTGTGCAGCGGAGAGAGGGCGGTAGGGGCGAGATCGTTCATTCAGCGGTGGTTTTTTCACAGGCGCGCGCGGATGCTGCACCAGACTCCACATTACAGGAAAATCCCGTAACTGTTGGTTCTTCGGGCGAAGTTGTTGCGCTGCGGACAGGGCTTGACATTTGGCCCGGAGTGCCCAATATGGGTGACAATTTCCCAAGGAGGTTCCCATGTCGTTACGATCCACTGTTGCAGTAGTGCTGTTGGCGGCGACGGCGTGCTGCGCCGCTCCGCTCGCCTGGGCGCAGGACGCCAGTATCAAGCAGGTATTCCAGGCCGCCGAAGCGGGCAAGTTCATCGAAGCGCAGGCGATGATGGACAAGGTGCTGCGCGACCATCCGAACAGCGGCAAGGCGCACTTCATCGAGGCCGAGCTGCTCGCCAAGCAGGGCAAATTTACCCAGGCCGGTGCCGAACTGGCGACCGCCGAACGGCTCGCGCCGGGCCTGCCGTTCGCCAAGCCGGCCGCGGTGGCCAGCCTGCG
>JARXKM010000351.1 GCA_030272785.1 Pseudomonadota bacterium | reverse complement strand
ACCAGCGTTCAAACCAGCGTTCAGGTCAGGGTGCGCACCGATGGTTCGCGGGCCCACTGGCGCGTCTTGGCCGCCTTGACGAACTTGCCGGTGTCGCCGGCGTCGACCACGCCGTCATCCTTGGCCACGCCCGCCTTGTCGAGCAGCGCCTGGGCGCCGCCGTCGGCCGCGATCGCTTTCAGGTGGCCGAACGCGTCGCGCACGAAGTCGACCGCCGCCGCTTCCTTGGCCAGGTCGGCGCCCGCCTGGGCGCTGAGCACCAGGGCGACGGCGTCGAACATCACCGACGGCGTGCCGGCCAGCTGGCCGTCGACCTTCAGCATCGATTGATCGGACAACGCCACCTCGCCGACGTGCGGCGCGATGATTTTGAAGGCGGCGCCGGCTTTCTTGATCGCCGCCGTCAGGGCGTCGACGGTGGCGCGGTCGGAACCGTCGGCCACCAGCACGCCGACGGCGCGGCCCTCGAGCGTGTCTTTCATCTTGCCGATGATCTGCAAGGCCGGCGACGGGGCAAAGTCCTGCACCGCGACGGTGGTCGGCGGCAGTTCCGGCAGGGCCGCCATGCCGAGGCCGGTGGCGACCCGCTGCGCCAGGCCGGCGTCGATGTGGCGCAGGTGGCCGACGACGGCGGCGCGGATGTGCGGATGTTCGACCTTGGAGAGCTCGAACACCAGCGCCGACGCCATGTGGGCCTGCTCGAGGACGGTCTGGCTGACGAAGAACTGGCGTGCCTGGCTGTAATGGTCGCTGAACGACTCGGCGCGGATGCGGCCGCGGCTGCCGCTTTCTTGCGCCGCCATGCTGCGGAACCCGGCCGGCGTTTCGCGCGGGCCGTCGGCCGACAGCGAGTTAGGCTCGTAGTTGACGCGCCCGACCGGCTGGCTCATCTGCATGTGGCCGTCGCGCTGGTGGTTGGCGAACGGGCATTTCGGCGCGTTGATCGGGATCTGGTGGAAGTTCGCCGAACCGAGCCGCGACAGCTGGGTGTCCAGATAGGAGAACAGCCGGCCCTGCAGCAGCGGGTCGTTGGAAAAGTCGATGCCGGGCACGATGTGCGACGGGCAGAACGCGACTTGCTCGGTCTCGGCGAAGAAATTGTTCGGCCAGCGGTTCAGCACCATGCGGCCGATCACCTTCAGCGGGACCAGTTCCTCGGGAATGAGCTTGGTGGCGTCGAGATGGTCGAACGGGAAGCCGTCGGCCTGTTCCTCGGTAAACAACTGCACGGCCAGCTCCCATTCCGGAAAGTCGCCGTTGCTGACTGCTTCGAACATGTCGCGCCGGTGGTAGTCCGGGTCGCCGCCGGCGATCTTGCACGCTTCATCCCAGATGGTCGACTGCAGGCCCAGTTTCGGGCGCCAGTGGAACTTGACGAAGGTCGACTGGCCGGCGTCGTTGATCAGGCGGAACGAGTGAACGCCGAAGCCCTCGATCATCCGCAGCGAACGCGGCAGGGTGCGGTCGGACATCGCCCACATGATCATGTGCAACGATTCGGGGGTCAGCGAAATGAAATCCCAGAACGTGTCGTGGGCGGTGGCGGCCTGCGGAAAGCCGCGGTCCGGCTCCATCTTGACGGCATGCACGAGGTCGGGAAACTTGATCGCGTCCTGGATGAAGAACACCGGGATGTTGTTGCCCACCAGGTCCCAGTTGCCTTCCTTGGTGTACATCTTGACGGCGAAACCGCGCACATCGCGCGGCGTGTCGATCGAGCCGGCGCCGCCGGCGACGGTGGAGAAGCGCGCAAACAGCGGGGTCTGCTCGCCCACTTCGGTGAGAATCTTGGCGCGCGTGTAGGCCGAGAGCGACTCGGTCAGCTCGAAGAAACCGTGCACGCCGGTGCCGCGCGCGTGGACGATGCGCTCGGGAATGCGTTCATGGTCGAAATGGGTGATTTTCTCGCGCAGGATGAAGTCTTCCAGCAGGGTCGGGCCGCGCGCACTGGCGCGCAGCGAATTCTGGTTGTCCGAAATCGGCAGGCCCTGGTTGGTGGTGAGGGCGCTGTCCTGGGCCTGCTGATGCCACTCGCCGCCGTTGCCGACCGTGGTGGTGGGGCCTGCCTTGGCGGATTTTTTGCCGCCGTTGGCGCCGTTCGATTTCGTCTTGGCCATGGGTTTATCTCCAAATGAATGTGGGTTGCCGTGCGCTTGCGCAGTCGTGTTAAAAAGTATAAAGGCTGGTCAGGGGCGCACGATTGCAATTAGCTTCACAGCAAACATAATAAAAAACTATCGCGGTAATAGGGCGGGTTACTTGCGGGTATCTGTGCGGCAGCCTGTCTTGGTGCGACGCAGCATCGAAAAGCATTGACGTAAATAGAACGGTCGTACGAAACTGAGGTCCCCTTGCCAGGAAGTACACAGGAGTGTTGATGACGTCTTACGCTATGAGTCCGTTGATGGGACAAATGATGAGCCAACCGTTGCTCATTTCGAGCATTATCGAGTTCGCCGCCCGCCATTACGGCCATGTCGAGATCGTTTCGCGCCGGGTCGAGGGCGACCTGCACCGCTACACCTACCGCGACTGCGCCCAGCGCGCGCGCCGCGCCGCCCACGCGCTGCAAGGACTCGGCGTGCAGATGGGCGAGCGCGTCGCCACCCTGGCGTGGAACGGCTACCGCCACATGGAACTGTATTACGCCGTGTCCGGCTCGGGCGCCGTGCTGCATACGATCAACCCGCGCCTGCACCCGGAGCAGATCGCCTACATCGCCAACCACGCCGAAGACCAGGTGCTGTTCTTCGACCTGACCTTCCTGCCGCTGATCGAAGCGGTCGCCGCCCACTGCAAGACGGTCAGGGCGTTCGTGCTGCTGGCCGACCGCGACCGCATGCCGCTGGAAACGGCCATCCCCAACCTGCTGTGCTACGAGGAGCTGGTCGCCAGCAGTTCGGACGAGTTCGCCTGGCCGCAGTTCGACGAAAACTCGGCCGCTTCCCTGTGCTACACCTCCGGCACCACCGGCAATCCGAAAGGGGCGCTGTATTCGCACCGCTCGACGGTGCTGCACTCGTACGGCTCGGCGATGCCGAATGCGCTCAACGTGTCGGCCTCCGACACCGTGCTGCCGGTGGTGCCGATGTTCCACGTCAACGCCTGGGGCCTGCCGTATTCGGTGCTGCTGTCGGGCGCCAAGATGGTGTTCCCCGGCGCCGCGCTGGACGGCAAGTCGCTGTTCGAGTTGTTCGAAGCGGAGCAGGTGACGTTCTCGGCGGGTGTGCCGACCGTCTGGCTCGGCCTGATTAACTATGTACTGCAGAACAATCTGAGCTTCAGCAGCTTCCGCCGCACCGTCATCGGCGGCTCGGCCTGCCCGCCGGCGATGATGGACACGCTCATCGACAAGCTCGGCGTGGACGTGATCCATGCCTGGGGCATGACCGAAATGTCGCCGCTCGGCACCGCCGGCGGCCTGCAGACCAAGCACCTGGCGCTGCCGAAAGCGGAGCAGCGCAAGATCCTGCAGAAACAGGGCCACGCGATCTACGGCGTCGACATGAAGATCGTCGACGACGACGGCGTCGAATTGCCGTGGGACGGCAGCACCTACGGCCACCTGCTGGTCAAGGGCCCGTGGATCATCGCCAGCTATTACAAGAACGAGGGCGGCGACGTGCTGCAGGACGGCTGGTTCCCCACCGGCGACGTGGCCACCATCGATGCCGACGGCTACATGCAGATCACCGACCGCAGCAAGGATGTCATCAAGTCGGGCGGCGAGTGGATCGGCACGATCGACCTGGAGAACATCGCGATGGCGCATCCGGCCGTGCTGCAGGCTGCCTGCATCGGCATCGCCCACCCGAAATGGGACGAGCGGCCGCTGCTGCTGGTGATCAAGCGGCCCGGTCTGGAACTGACGCGCGAGGAACTGCTGAAGTTCTTCGAGGGAAAAATCGCCAAGTTCTGGATGCCCGACGACGTCGCCTTCATCGAAGCCTTGCCGACTGGCGCCACCGGCAAGATCCAGAAGAACAAGTTGCGCGAGCAATTTCGCGACTACAAATTGCCGAGCGCATAGAAAATCGGCAGCACCCGCCGTACCAATCTAAAACTATAAAGAAGGATGGAGACACATGAGCATGCACATTCGCCCACTGGCCGCCGCGATTTCGTTCGCCCTGTTCGCCGCACCGTTGGCGGCGCAGGCCGACACGGTCAGGATCGCCTTCATCGACCCGTTGTCGGGGCCGTTTGCGCCGGTCGGACAGAACCAGTTGCACAGTTTTCAGAGCATCGCCGAACTGGCGACGCAGCAGAAGTGGGCGGGCGAGCACAAGATTGAAGTGGTCGGCTTCGACAACAAGGGCAGTCCGCAGGAGTCGCTGACCCAGTTGAAGGCGGTGATCGACCAGGGCTACCGCTACATCACGCAAGGCAACGGCTCCGGCGTCGGCCTGGCGCTGCTCGATGCCGTCAACAAGCACAACGAGCGCAATCCGGGCAAGGAAGTGGTGTTCCTCAACTACGCCGCCATCGATCCCGACATGACGAACAGCAAGTGCAGCTTCTGGCACTTCCGCTTCGACGCCAACTCGGACATGAAGATGGAAGCGCTGACGAGCTACATGGCGCAGGACAAGAACATCAAGAGCGTCTACATCATCGGCCAGAACTACGCGTTCGGCCAGGCGGTCAGCCGGGCCGCCAAGGAGTATTTGAAACGCAAGCGGCCCGACATCAAGATCGCCGGCGACGACTTGCATCCGATCGCGCAGGTGAAGGATTTCTCGCCCTACATCGCCAAGATCAAGGCCTCCGGCGCCGACACCGTCATCACCGGCAACTGGGGCGCCGACCTGGCGCTGCTGATCCGCGCCGCCAAGGACGCCGACCTGAAGGCCAA
>JARXKM010000350.1 GCA_030272785.1 Pseudomonadota bacterium | reverse complement strand
CGGCCGGCCCGCGCTCGGGCGCGCGTTTTACGGCCGGCCCGCGCTCGGGCGCGCGGCGATGCGGTCGCGCCACGCCTGCAGGTGAACCATGCCTTCGGCCGACGGACGGAATTTCATCAGCCCGCGCGCGAATTCGATCGCGCAGAACGCGGTGATGTCGGCCACGGTGAAGCGCTCGCCCGCCACGTAGGGATGCTGCGCCAGTTCGCCGTCGAGCCAGCGCGCCGCCTCGCGCACCTTTTCGCCCTGCGAGGCGCCGAACGCCGGGAACTGCGGCTGCTCGAGGTTGGCCAACCCGGGATGGCTATGCCGCACGCTGTTGGCGATGGTGGCGAACAGGTGCAGTTCGGCGCGCCGGTCGGCCATCTCGATGAAGGCGCGCTCTTCGAAGCCTTCGCCCATCAGGTTCGGTGCGGGATGCAGTCCTTCGAGGTAGGTGCAGATGGCGCGCGTCTCGCACAGCACGCGGCCGTCGTCCAGTTCCAGCGCCGGCACCCGCGCGAGCGGGTTCTTGGCGGTGAATTGCGCGCTGCGGTGCTCGCCGGCGCCGAGGTCGATGATGACGGTCTCGATGCCGGCGATGCCCTTCTCGGCGATGAACATGGTGACGCGGCGCGGGTTCGGCGCAAAGGTGCTGATGTACAGTTTCATGCAAACTCCAGTGGATTCAAACGGTGCGCGACTGGCCGGTTTCGAGCATGCTGCGCGCGCCGAGCGCGAATTTTTCGGCGTCGGCGGCGCTAAGGTCGCGCTGCGACGGCGGCATCAGGATGCCCTGCTGCACCGCCGGGCGCGCGCGGATGGCGTCGACCCAGCGTTTCAGGTGCGGCAGGTCGTCGATCGGCACGCCCGACCAGTTGTGGGTGCGTACCCAGGCCCAGTTGGCGATGTCGGCGATCGAATACGCGCCGGCCAGGTATTCATGCTCCCGCAGGCGCGTGTCGAGCACGCGGAACAGGCGCCTGGTCTCGCCCTGGTAGCGGTCGATCGCAGGCTGGATTTTTTCGGGGAAGTAGCGGAAGAACACGTTGGCCTGCCCCATCATCGGGCCGATGCCGCCCATCTGGAACATCAGCCATTGCAGCACCAGCGAGCGGCCCTTGAAGTCGGCCGGCATCAGGCGACCGGTCTTTTCGGCCAGGTAGAGCAGGATCGCGCCCGATTCGAACACCGCGAAATTGTCCTCGGCGCGGTCGACGATGGCCGGAATGCGCCCGTTCGGGTTGATCGCCAGGAACCACGGTTCCTTCTGCGTGTTCTGCTGCAGCTCGAGCGTGTGCAAGGTGTATGGTAGCGCCAGTTCCTCGAGCGCGATGGACACCTTGTGGCCATTCGGCGTGGCCGCTGAGTACAGGTCGATCATGGGATTCCTATGCGCGTATGGAAGCGTTCCATGATAGTCCGATTCGGCGCCGTCCGCTCGGCGTGCGCGTGCGTTGACAGTGCCGCACTTTTTCTTTAGATTGCCTCACTGGCCATGTCGCGCGGACTGGCCGCATCGTGTCATTACAAAAGGATCTTCATGCATCGCACCCTGATTTCAGCAGCCGTACTCGCCTTGGCCGGCCTGGTCGCGCAACCGCTCGCGGCGGCGCCGGCCGCCGCCGCGCAGGCGACCACCCAGCTGCCGCGCAGTGTGCGTCCGAGCCACTACGAGGTCGCGCTGGTCCCGGACGCGGCCCATTCCACGTTCGCCGGCAAGGTCGCCATCACGCTCGAGGTGCTCGAGCCGACCGCCTCGATCACGCTCAACGCCGCCGATCTGGCGTTCAGCAAGGTCACGCTGGCGCCGGCGGCCGGCGGCGCGCCGATGACCGCCAAGGTCGCCATCGACGCCGCCGCGCAGAGCGCCACCTTCACCTTTGCCAGGCCGCTCGCCAGGGGCCAGTACCGTCTCGCGCTCGAGTACACCGGCGTCATCGGCCAGCAGGCGGTGGGATTGTTCTCGCTCGATTACGACAGCGCCGCCGGCAAGAAGCGCGCGCTGTACACGCAGTTCGAAAACTCCGACGCGCGGCGCATGATTCCGTCGTGGGACGAGCCGGCCTACAAAGCCACCTTCACGCTCGAGGCGACGGTGCCGGCCGGCCAGATGGCCGTCAGTAACATGCCGGCCGCCGCTACCAGCGCGCTGGCCGACGGGCGCAGCCTGGTCAAATTCGCCACCACGCCGAAGATGTCGACCTACCTGCTGTTCTTCGGCCTGGGCGAATTCGAACGCGCCACCGCGATGGCCGGCGCCACCGAGGTCGGCGTCGTCACCACCAAGGGCGGCGCCGCGCAGGCCGCCTTCGTGCTCGACGCGTCGAAAGCGATCCTGGCCGAGTACAACGACTATTTCGGCGTGCGCTATCCGCTGCCGAAACTGGACAACATCGCGGCGCCGGGGCGCAGCCAGTTCTTCGGCGCGATGGAGAACTGGGGCGCCATCTTCACGTTCGAATACGCGATGCTGCTCGACCCGGCCATATCGACCCAGTCCGACAAGCAAGAGGTGTTCCTCACCGCGGCGCACGAAATGGCGCACCAGTGGTTCGGCGACCTGGTGACGATGCGTTGGTGGGACGACCTGTGGCTCAACGAAGGCTTCGCCTCGTGGATGGAAAGCCGCACCACCGCGCGCCTGCATCCGGAATGGCACACCGCGCTGAACGCGGTCAACGTGCGCGACGGCGCAATGGGGCTCGACTCGATGGCCACCACGCATCCGGTGGTGCAGCACGTTCAGACGGTCGAACAGGCCAGCCAGGCGTTCGACGCGATCACCTACAACAAGGGCGAATCGGTGATCCGCATGCTGGAAAACTACGTCGGCGCCGAAGCCTGGCGCAGCGGCGTGCGCGCTTACATGCGCGCGCATGCGTACAACAACACTGTCTCCGACGACCTGTGGCGCGAGATCGAAAAAGCGGCCGGCAAGCCGGTCACCGGAATCGCGCACGACTTTACGCTGCAGCCAGGCGTGCCGCTGATCCGCGCCGATGCCGCCTGCAAGGGCAGCAGCACCAGCGTCACGCTGACGCAGGAGGAATTCAGCCGCGACCATCCGGACAAGAAGGCGCTGCGCTGGCGCGTGCCGGTGACGCTGCAGATGGCCGGCACCAGCCGCCAGGTGCGCGCCCTGGTCAGCGACGGCAAGGCCACCGTCAGCGTGCCCGGTTGCGGCGCGCTGATCGTCAACGCCGGGCAGAGCGGCTACTACCGCACGCTGTATGCGCCCAAGCTGTTCGACGCGCTCGGTGCCGGTTTCGGCAAGCTGGCGCCGATCGATCAGATCGGCCTGTTGTCGGACAGCTGGGCGCTCGGCATGGCCGGCCGCCAGCCCTTGGCCGATTTCATGGAGCTGGCCAACAGCGCCACGCCGGCGGCCGATCCGCAAGTATGGGGCAAGATCGCAGGCGTGTTCAGGACCATCCACAGCCATTATCAGGGCGACCGCGCGCGCCAAAAAACGTTCGACAAGTTCGCCATCGAACGCCTGGCGCCGGTCTTCAAGCAGGTCGGCTGGATGGCGCGCGCCGGCGAAAACGCCACCGTCGCTACCTTGCGGGCCGACCTGATCGAGACGCTCGGCGAGCTTGACGACGCCGCCACCGTGGGCGAAGCGCGGCGCCGCTACGCCGGGTCGCCGAACGATCCGCAGGTGATGCCGCCGGCGCTGCGCAAGACCATCATGGCGGTGGTGGCGGCGCACGCCGACGCGCCGACATGGGAAGGCTTGCAGCGCGCCGCGCAGGCGGAGAAATCGCCGATGATCAAGGACCAGCTATATCGCCTGCTCGCCTCGGCGAACGACGAGACGCTGGCGCAACGCGCGCTGGAGCTGGCGATGACGGACGAACCGGGCCTGACCAACAGCGCGGCAATGCTGGCCGAAGTGGCGCACCAGCATCCGGAGATGGCATTCGATTTCGCGCTGGCGCACATCGACAAGGTCAACGCGCGGGTCGACGCGACCTCGCGCAGCCGCTACTTCCCGCGCCTGGCGGCCGGCTCGGCCAGCCAGGCTGCGATCGACAAGCTGAGCGCCTATGCTTCGGCCAACCTGGCGGCCGGCTCGCGCGGCGACGCCGACAGCGCGATCGCCGGCATCCGCGACCGCATCAAGGTGCGCGCCGAGCGCCTGCCCGAGATCGACAAGTGGCTGCAGGCGGCGCAGTAGGCTGACATGGCCATCAAACGCCTGCTGTTGCTCGCCGCCCTGCTGGGCGGGTGCGCGGCGGCACCGCCGCCGGCGCCGGCACCGACTGCAGCGCCCGCGCCCGACAATGCCGCCGCCTGGTACCGCCAGGCCGCGGCGGCCGGCGGCAAGGTGCTGGTGATCGATCCGGCACAGTCGCTGGTGGCCGTCACTGTGCGGCGCGGCGGCGCGCTGGCGCGGCTCGGCCACGACCACGTGGTGGCCAGCCGCGCGATCGCCGGTTACGCCGCGCCGGCGGCCGGGCGTGCCGATTTCAGCTTCCGGCTCGACCAGATGACGGTCGACGAGCCGGCGCTGCGGCGCGAGGCCGGGCTCGATACGCAGCCGTCGGCCGATGCCGTCGCCGGCACCCGCGCCAACATGCTGACGCGCGTGCTGGAGGCGGACAAATTCCCGCTGGTGGCGCTGCATGCGCAGCAGATTGCGGACCAGCCGATGCAGCTGACGATCACGCTGCACGGCGTCACCCGCACGGTCGCCGCGCCGACCCGCATCGAGCCGGCCGGCGATGGCGTCGCCGCCAGCGGCACGCTGCAGTTGCGCCAGTCCGATTTCGGCATCACGCCGATGTCGGTGATGGGCGGTGCGATCACGGTGCAGGATGCGATCGAGCTGCGTTTCAGGATCGTGGCGCGCACCGCCGGCGTTGAGGTGCGCTAAG
>JARXKM010000043.1:22727-25067 GCA_030272785.1 Pseudomonadota bacterium | reverse complement strand
CCACCTTCTGGCGCGCTGCTCTGGCACGCCCGAAAAACTCTCAGCCTCTGACCCGCCGGGTCAGACCGCAGAACCGCTTACTTCTTCGACGGCGCGGCGGCGCCGGCCGCACCAGGAGCGCGGAAATACTTGAAGAACTCCGAGCCGGAATCGAGCACCATGACGTCGCCATGGTTCTTGAAGGTGGCGCGGTAGGCTTCGAGCGAGCGGTAGAACTTGTAGAACTCGGGGTTCTTGCCGAACGCCTGGGCGTAGATCTCGGAGGCCTTGGCGTCGCCCTCGCCCTTGATCTTCTCGGCGTCGCGGAACGCTTCGGCGAGGATCACGGTGCGCTGGCGGTCGGCGTCGGCGCGGATTTTCTCCGACTCGGCCGAACCGGTCGAGCGCAGTTCGTTGGCCACGCGGGTGCGCTCGGCCTTCATGCGCTCGTACACGGAGTTGTTGATCTGCTCGACGTATTCGACCCGCTTGAGGCGCACGTCGACGATGCCGACACCGATCTGCTTGGCCTCGGCGACGACCTTGGTGACGATCGCTTCCATCACCTTGCCGCGCTCGCCCGAGATCACTTCGCGCACCGTGCGCTTGGTGATTTCGTCGTTCAGCGCCGCCTTGACGATCTGGTTGAGACGGTCGCTGGCGCGTTTTTCCTCGCCGTTGAAGCTGATGTAGTACAGGCGCGGGTCGGTGATGCGCCACTTGACGAAGGCGTCGACCAGGATGTTCTTCTTCTCGGCGGTGATGAAGCGGTCGGCGTCGGGCGTGTCGATGGTGAGGATGCGCTTGTCGAGGAAGATGACGTTTTGCAGGGGGCGCGGCAGCTTGAAGTGGATGCCCGGCTGGCTGATCACTTCACGCACTTCGCCGAGCGCGAAGACGATCGCGAAACTGCGCTGGTCGACCACGAACATGGTCGACGACAGCAGCATCAGGGCGACGAAGCCGGCGACGAGTAAGGAGGCGAAGCGGCTCATCAGCGGCCCTCCCGGTCGCGCGAGGTGTCGCGGCTGCGGCTGTCGCGCTGGCGTGTCTGTTCTGCTGTCTGCATGATTTCCTGTGGCGTCGGGGCGGCCGGCGCCATCATCACCGGACCGGATTTGGAGCCGATCGCGGCGTCGTTGGCGGCGGTCTGGGCGATCAGTTTGTCGAGCGGCAGGTACAGCAGGTTGCTGCCCGACTTGGCGTCGACCATCACCTTGCTGGCGCTGCTGAAGATCTGCTGCATGGTGTCGAGGTACATGCGGTCGCGCGTGACGCCGGGCGCCTTCTGGTACTCGGCCAGCACCTGCGAGAAGCGCGCGGCGTTGCCGGTGGCGTTCTCGGTGACCTGGGCGCGGTACGCTTCGGCTTCCTGGGTCAGGCGGATCGCATTGCCGCGCGAGCTAGGGATGACGGTGTTGGCGTAGGCCTCGCCTTCGCTGCGGGCGCGGGCGCGGTCCTGGCCGGCCTTGACGGCGTCGTCGAAGGCGCTTTGCACCTGCTCGGGCGGCTGCACGCTTTGCATGGTGACGTTGGTGATCTGCGCGCCGAGGCCGTAGCGGTCGGTGATCTGCTGCATCAGCTTGGTGACGTCGAGGGCGATTTTCTCGCGCCCTTCGTAGAGCACGAAGTCCATCTTGTTCTTGCCGACCACTTCGCGCACCGCCGTTTCGGCGATCTGGCGCATGGTGTCGTCGCTCGGGTCGCGGTTGTTGAAGATCCAGGCGACCGGATCCTTGAGCGTGTACTGCACGGCGAACTGGATGTCGATGATGTTCTCGTCGTCGGTGAGCATCAGCGATTCCTTGGTGTTCTTCGAGCGCACCGAGCCGCGGTAGCCGATTTCGGCGGTGCGCACCTGCGACACGTTGACCAGTTCGTGCGACTGGAACGGCGTCGGCCAGCGCCAGTTGAAGCCGGCGCCGGTGGTGTGACTGAGCCTGCCGAAGGTGGTGACGACGCCGACCTGGCCTTCCTGGACGATGAACGAGCCGCTGGCGAGCCAGATGAAGACGACGATCGCGCCGATCACGCCGGCGGTGATGCCGGCGCCCTTCATGTCGGGGCGGTAGCCGCCGCCGGAGTCGCCGCCGTTGTTCTTAGGACCGAACAGGCGGTTCAGGCGCAGGTTGAAGTCGCGCCACATCTGGTCAAGGTCGGGCGGCCCTTCCCCCGGCTTTTTGCCTTCTTGTTGTTTGTTGTCGCCTTCCGGGCGGTGGCCCCAACGAGGATCGTTGAGCGACAACTTGACGCCGAGGCGCCTGATAAGGGAAACGAGCATGCTATCGTGGTCCGACGTTGGTGGAGGTGGAAATACTATCGGCGTGCGCCGCGGCGTCGTCGTCAAGCTCGCGGTCGTCA
>JARXKM010000043.1:3685-22627 GCA_030272785.1 Pseudomonadota bacterium | reverse complement strand
GGTGGAAATACTATCGGCGTGCGCCGCGGCGTCGTCGTCAAGCTCGCGGTCGTCAAGTTCGCGGTCGTCATGTTCGCGGTCGTCAGGCTCGCGGTCGTCAAGCCCGCTGTCATCAAGCTCGGCGTCGGCATACTCGCCGTCGTCAAGTCCGACCTCGTCGTCGGCGTCGGCGTCGTCGCGCGCGTCGAACAGATGGCTCAGGCCGGGCGCGGCCTTGGCCGCCTCGACGATCGCCTCGCGCAGCAGGCCGAGGCCTTCGCCGCTCCTGGCGCTGATAAAAACGCGGCTGATTTTAGCATATTCATCACGCTCGATCGCCGGCTCGAGGCCGGCCGCATCGATCTTGTTCCACACCAGGATCTGCGGAATATGATCGGCGCCGATCTCCTTGAGCACCAGGTTGACCTGTTCGATCTGTTCCATGCGCACCGGGCTGGCGCCGTCGACGACGTGCAGCAGCAGGTCGGCGTGGATGGTTTCCTCGAGCGTGGCGCGAAACGCGGCGACCAGCTGGTGCGGCAGTTCGCGCACGAAGCCGACGGTGTCGGAGATGACGACGTTGCCCACTTCGGCGCCCAGGTACAGGCGCCGCGAGGTGGTGTCGAGGGTGGCGAACAGCTGGTCGGCGACGTACACGCCGGCCTTGGTGAGCGCGTTGAACAGGGTCGACTTGCCGGCATTGGTGTAGCCGACCAGCGAGACCGAGAAGGTGTGGCTGCGCCCGCGCGAGCGACGCTGGGTTTCGTGCTGCTTGCGCAGCTTGGCCAGGCGGATGCGCAAGGCCTTGACGCGCTCGCCGATCAGGCGGCGGTCGGTCTCGAGCTGGGTTTCGCCGGGGCCGCGCAGGCCGATACCGCCCTTTTGCCGTTCCAGGTGGGTCCAGCCGCGGATCAGGCGCGTGGCCAGGTGCTGCAGCTGGGCCAGTTCGACCTGCAGCTTGCCCTCGTGGCTCTTGGCGCGCTGGGCGAAGATGTCGAGGATCAGGCTGGTGCGGTCGAGCACCCGCACGTTCAGGCGCTTCTCCAGGTTGCGCTGCTGGGCCGGCGAGAGCGCATGGTTGAAGATGACGATTTCGATGTTCTCGGCCAGGCAGGCCTGGCCGATTTCGTCGGCCTTGCCGCTGCCGACGAAGTAGGCGGCGTCGGGGCTGGCGCGCTTGGCGGTGATGGTGGTGATCGGTATCGCGCCGGCCGACTGCGCCAGCAGCGACAGCTCTTCCACGCTGGCGTCGAAGTCGCCGGCGCCGAAGTCGATGCCGACTAAGGCTGCGCGCATACGCTCGGTGCCTGGGCAGTGGCGGCCGCGCCCATCGCCTTACTCAGCTTCAGGCTCAAGGTTGAGGTTGACGGCGCGCGCCGGCACCACGGTGGAGATCGCATGCTTGTAGACCATCTGGGTGACGGTGTTGCGCAGCAGGACGACGTACTGGTCGAAGGACTCGATGTGGCCCTGCAGCTTGATGCCGTTGACCAGGTAAATCGAGACGGGGACATGCTCTTTGCGCAAGGCATTGAGGAATGGGTCTTGTAACAGTTGCCCTTTGTTGCTCATAACAGCTCCGTGTGTATTGTTGTAATTCAAAAATTGGAGGCGACTCGCCAGATTTCAAGTGGCCCGATGATCTTTCTCCAAGAAGCAAAGATGTCAATAAGCCACTGTAACCTGTTTTGCCGCAAAGTGTCGTACGTCCGGCGTTATTTCTGCGTTCGGGCAAACGGGTTCTTACCGACACGCAACTCAATGCGCAACGGCGTGCCGACCAGGTTGAAGGTGTCGCGGAAATGCTTTTCCAGGTAGCGCTTGTACGGCTCGCCGACCGAATCGAGGGCGTTGCCGTGGATGACGATGATGGGCGGATTCTGGCCGCCCTGGTGGGCGTAGCGCAGTTTCGGCCGGATCGAGCCCTTGCGGCGCGGCTCCTGTTTTTCGACCGCCTCGATCAGCGCGCGCGTCAGGCGCGGCGTCGACAGGTCGGCGGTGGCGGCGGCGTAGGCGGCGTCGACCGATTTCAACAAGGGACCGATGCCGGTGTTTTTCAGCGCCGAGATGAAATGGGTCTTGGCGAACGAGAGGAAGTCGAGCTTGCGGTCGATGTCGATCTTGATTTCGTCGCGCTCGTCGGTGCGCAGGCCGTCCCACTTGTTGACGGCGACCACCAGCGCGCGGCCGGTTTCCAGAATGAAGCCGGCGATGTGGGCATCCTGCTCGGAGATGTCCTGCTGGGCGTCGAGCAGCAAGATGACGACGTTCGCTTCCGAGATCGACTGCAAGGTCTTGACGACCGAGAATTTCTCGATCGCTTCGAATACCTTGCCGCGGCGGCGGATGCCGGCCGTGTCGATCAAGGTGTAGTTCTTGCCGTCGCGTTCGAACGGCACTTCGATCGAGTCGCGCGTGGTGCCCGGCATGTCGAAGGCGATCACGCGCTCCTCGCCGATGAGGGTGTTGACCAGGGTCGACTTGCCGACGTTCGGCCGGCCGACGATGGCGATCTTGATGCCGCGTTCGGCCGGCGCCAGTTCCTCGGCGTCGGCGGGACGCGAGGCGAACGCCTCGTTGAGCGCCTCGTCGACCAGGTCGACGACGCCGTCGCCGTGGGCGGCCGAGATCACGTACGGGTCGCCCATGCCGAGCTCATAGAACTCCGCGACGACCGAGCTGTACTTCATGCCCTCGCCTTTGTTGACCACGAGCATGACCTTGCGGCCCGACTTGCGCAGGAAGTCGACGATGGTCTTGTCGTGCGGCGTCAGGCCCTGGCGGCCGTCGACGATGAAGATGACGACGTCCGCTTCAGCGACGGCCTGCCTGGTCTGCAAGGCCATCTGGAACATGATGCCTTCCTTGGCCACGGGCTCGAAACCGCCCGTGTCGATGACGAGGAACGGGCGTTCGCCGACGCGGCCCTCGCCGTAGTGACGATCGCGCGTCAGTCCGGGCAAGTCCGCCACCAGCGCATCGCGCGAGCGGGTCAGACGATTGAATAAGGTCGATTTCCCGACGTTGGGGCGACCAACTAATGCTATTACCGGCTTCATGGTGTTATTCGACCGCGATGGCGGTCACTGTCCCAGATTGTGTTTGAAAAATCAGATTCGAGCCGGCGACGATGGGAGTGGCCGCAATGGCGCTTCCGTCGGTTGCCGCTCGTGCTAAAAAGGTGCCATCTTCCCGTGACAGGAAATGGATGAAACCCTGGTAATCGCCGACCGCCACTGCGCGGCCGTACGAGACCGGCGTCGACAGACGACGGTAGCCCAGCTTGTCGTTCTTCCAGGCGCTGGTGCCGCCGTCGCGGTTAAAGGCCGACACGGCGCCTTTTTCGTCGACGGCAAAGACGGAGCGCTGGTCGGCGGCGACGCCGACGTCGGACGACAATTCCTTGGTCCAGCGGGCGGTGCCGGTGGCCAGGTCGAAACAGCCGACCCGGCCCTGGTAGGATACCGCACAAACGTCGTTCTCGATCACCACCGGCGTGCCGCCGATGTCGGTGACGCGTTCGAGTTCGGTGGCGCCGCGCGATTCGCCGACGGCGATCTCCCAGCGCGGCGCGCCGCTGGCGAGCACCAGCGAGAGCAGCTTGCCGCCCGGCTGGGCGACGATGACGTCCTTGCCGGCGACGACCATGCCGGGCGCGTTACGCAAGGTCAGCGGCGGCGACGGGCGCTGCACGGTCCACTTCTTGGCGCCGCTGAGCGCATCGAAGCCGACGATGCGGTTGTCGACCGTGCGCACCACCACCACGCCCTGCCCGACCACCGGCGCGGTCAGCACTTCGCTGGACGCCTGGGCGGTCCACAGCGGCTTGCCGTCCATGTCGAACGTCATCACCACGCCCTTGACGGCGCCCACCACGACCACGCTGCCGTCGGAGCCGACGCCGGCCGACAGCGGCGCGCCGGCCTTGATACGCCACAGCGTCTTGCCGCTGGCCGCGTCGAGGCGCGCGATGGCGCCGTCGCCGCCGGCCACCAGCACGCTGCTGCCCACCAGCGCGGGCGAGAAGACGTAATCCTGGGCCTTGCCGATGTCGAGCTTCCAGGCGGTGCGCACGGCCATCGAGCCTTTCAGCTCGACCAGCGGGACCGGCAGGTTGCTCTTCGGCTTGGAGGCGAACGGGTTGATCGAATTGAGGGTCGAGCAGCCGGCCATCAGGGCCAGCATGCTCACGCCAACCAGTTTCTGGGTAATACGCATAGACATTAACCTTGTTCTTGGACTTGTAGGGGCGGACTAATCGGCGCGAATCAGGCCGGCGCTTTGGGCGTGGCGACGGTGCCGCCGATCGACTCGAGCTTCAGTTCGACCAGCTTGCGGCCGGGGTTCTTGCCGTCCATCGCCGCCAGCGCGGCCAGGTAGGCGGCGCGCGCCTCGACCAGCTTGTTCTGGGCGACCAGGAAGTCGCCCTTGCGGTCGGCCACGGAGCCGGCGAACTGCGGCAGGAAATCGGTGGCCAGCAGCTTGAGGCCGTCGGCGTAGGCTTTTTCGTCGAGCAGCACGCCGGCCAGGCGCAGCTTGGCGATCGATTGGTATTCCTCGGTGCCGTGCTCGACGACCCATTGCAGCTGGGCCTTGGTGCTTTTCAGGTCGCTGGCGTCGAACGCGCCCTTGGCCGCGCCGAGCGCCGCCATCTGCGCGTAGGCGGTGGCGCCGAACTTGCTCTCGATGTCGGCGGCGATGCGCTGCACCTTGGCGTTGTCTTTTTCGGTGAGCGACTTCTGCAGTTCCTCGTACAGCACCGAGGCGTCGGCCGCCTGGCTGCGCTGGCGGTAGGTCCAGAAATTGTAGCCGGCGTAGGATGCGAGGGCGATGATCAACACCCAGGTCAGCAGGTTGCCGAACTTGTTCCAGAATGCCTTCAGTTCGGCCAGTTGTTCTTGTTCTTCGAGATCGTATGCCATGGATGTGTCGTATCAGCTCAATAGGTTAGTCGGGTACAGCCGGTTTCAGCGCCGCGGGCGCCGCTCAATGGTGGTAGTGCACGTGATCGTGGTCGTGGTCGTGGCCGCCGACGATTTGCTCGACCAGGTAGTCGACGACGTCGTCGAACGGCACCGTGGCCTGCTGCTGCCCTTCGGCGCCGGCGCGCATGGCCTTGACGGCGGCCACGTGGTTGGCGATTTCATCGTCGCCGAGGATCACGGCGAACGCCGCACCGCTGGCGTCGGCCTTCTTCATCTGCGTCTTGAAGCTGCCGGCGCCGCTCGCAGCCGCGCAATGTAGCACAACATCGAGTCCGGCATCGCGAATTCTCTCGGCCAGCACGAAGGCCTGCATCTGCGCCGCCTCGCCCTGGTGCACCATGTAGACGTCGCATTGCGACGGCGCGGCGCTCTCGCCGCCCGACTTCATCAGCTCGACCAGGCGCTCCATGCCCATCGCGAAACCGACCGCCGGGGTCGGTTTGCCGCCGAACATTTCGATCAGGGGATCGTAACGCCCGCCGGCGCAGACGGTGCCCTGCGCGCCCAGTTCGTCGGTGATGAATTCGAACACGGTGCGGTTGTAGTAGTCGATGCCGCGCACCAGGCGCGGGTTGACGGTGTACGGCACATTGTTGTGGTCGAGGATGCGCTTGACGCCGTCGAAGTGGGCCTGCGACTCGCCGTCGAGGTAGTCGAGCAGCTTGGGCGCGTTGTTGACCAGGTCCTGCATGGCCGGGTTCTTGGTGTCGAGGATGCGCAGCGGGTTGGTGTGCAGGCGGCGCGTCGCTTCGGCGTCGAGCGTGCCGCTATTCGCTTCGAAATAGGCGATCAGGTCGGCGCGGTGGCGCAGGCGTTCGGCGGCGTCGCCGATCGAGTTGAGCTCGAGGCGGATGTTCTGCAGGCCGAGGTCGTCCCACAGGCGCCGGCACAGCATGATCAGCTCGCAGTCGATGTCCGGGCCGGTGAAGCCGATCGCTTCGACGCCGAACTGGAAGAACTGGCGGTAGCGGCCGCGCTGCGGACGCTCGTGGCGGAACATCGGGCCCTTGTACCACAGCCGTTTCGGGCCGTCGTAGGCGAGGTTGTGTTCAAGCACGGCGCGCACGGTGCCGGCGGTGCCTTCGGGACGCAGGGTCAGCAGGTCGCCGTTCATCGAATCGGTAAACGAGTACATTTCCTTTTCGACGATGTCGGTGACGGCGCCGATGGCGCGCGCAAACAGCCCCGTCTCCTCGAGAATCGGGGTGACGATTTTCAGGTAGCCGTAGCTTTTCAGCACCGATTCGGTAGTGTTTTCCAACAGTTCCCACAGCGGCGCCTCGGCCGGCAGGATGTCGTTCATGCCCTTAACGCCGACAATTTTTTCTGGCTTTTTGTTTTCAGACATTATTTTTTACCGTAATTCGTTTGTACGTAATTCAGGACGATCGCCTGGAATTCTTCGACGATGCGCTCGCCGCGCAGGGTCACTGTTTTCTGGCCGTCGACGAACACCGGCGCGGCCGGCGACTCGCCCGTGCCGGGCAGGCTGATGCCGATGTTGGCGTGCTTCGATTCGCCGGGGCCGTTGACGATGCAGCCCATCACGGCGACATTCATGCCTTCGACGCCCGGATAGGCCTTCTTCCACTCCGGCATCTGCTCGCGCAGATAGGTCTGGATATTGTCGGCCAACTCCTGGAAGGTGGTCGAGGTAGTGCGTCCGCAGCCCGGGCAGGCGATCACCATCGGGGCGAACTTGCGCAGGCCCATGGTCTGCAGGATCTCCTGCGCGACGATCACTTCCTTGGTGCGGTCGCCGCCCGGCTCGGGGGTGAGCGAAATGCGGATGGTGTCGCCGATGCCTTCCTGCAGCAGCACCGACAGCGCCGCGGTCGAGGCGACGATGCCCTTGCTGCCCATGCCCGCTTCGGTCAGGCCCAGGTGCAGCGGGTAGTCGCAGCGGCGCGCCAGTTCGCGGTAGACGGCGATCAGGTCCTGCACGCCGGACACCTTGCACGACAGGATGATCTGGTCGCGCGCCAGGCCGAGCTGTTCGGCGCGCACGGCGTTGTCGATGGCCGAGGTGATCAAGGCTTCGTACATCACCGCCTGGGCGCTCCACGGCTGCGCGCGGGCGGCGTTTTCGTCCATGATGCGCGCCAGCAGCGACTGGTCGAGGCTGCCCCAGTTGACGCCGATGCGCACCGGCTTGCCGTACTGCGCGGCGATCTCGATCATCTGGGCGAACTGGCTGTCGCGCTTGGCGCCCTGGCCGACGTTGCCCGGATTGATGCGGTACTTCGACAGCGCGCGGGCGCACTCCGGGTAGTCGCGCAGCAAGGTGTGGCCGTTGTAGTGGAAGTCGCCGACCAGCGGCACGTCGATTTCCATCTTGTCGAGCTGTGCGCGGATCAGCGGCACGGCGGCCGCCGCTTCGGGGCGGTCGACCGTGATGCGCACCAGCTCGGAGCCGGCGCGCGCCAGTTCCTTGACCTGGATCGCGGTGCCGATGACGTCGGCGGTGTCGGTGTTGGTCATCGACTGCACCACCACCGGGGCGTCGCCGCCGACCCAGACGCGGCGTTCGCCGTGCGCGACCAGCACCGCACGGCGCAGGCCGCGCGCGAGCGGGCCGGAAGGGATCGCAAAATTCGAAGAAGACGAAGAAGACATAAGCGGCGACTACTTGAGGTTGACGTGCACGGCGGCGTTGCCGGACGGTACAGGCAGCTCGAGCGCGGCGCCGCGCCAGGTGGCGCTGACGGCGCCCGGCTTGCCGACCACCAGCGTGACCGGCTCGGCGATGTCGAACGACTCGGTGGTGCCGGCCTTGACGACGCGGGCGATCAGCGGGGCACCCTTGGCGCGCTTGATGCCGATCCACGAATCTTCGCGCACGACGATCACCAGCGGGTTGGCGGCGGCAGCGGCGGCGGCGGTCGGGGCAGCAGCGGCGGCAGCAGGCGCCGGGACGACGCCGGCGGCCGGCGAACCGGCCGCGGTGGAGCTTGGCGGCGGCACCGAAATGAGCGGCACCGCGGTGTTTTGCAAGGTGGTCGCGTCGGCCGCCGGCGCGCTGGCGACCGGCACGGTGACGATAGGCGCCATCGACGCGGCGGACGCAGATGACGCCGACGACGACGAGGCAGCGGGCGCGTCGGCGTGCACCAGCGTGTGCGGGATCAGGCCGAAATGCCAGGCGGCGGCGGCGCCGGCGATCACCAGCAGCACGGCGCCGATCGGCAGCAGCGGCAGCGCGGCGCGCTTGCCGTGGGTCGGGAAGCGCACCTCGGAGAACGAGGCCGGCTTGTCGCGCCGCAGCGTGGTGCCGGTGGCGTCGGTCGGGCCGGGCGTCTCGAGCGCGATCAGTGCAACCAGCGGCATCGGGTCCAGCTTGACGATCTTGGCGTAGGCGCGCACGAAGCCGCGCACCACGGCCGGTCCCGGCAGCGCTGCATAGTCGCCCGCTTCGAGCGCGACGACCTGGCGCACGGCCAGCTTGAGCTGGTCGGCCACCTGTTCGACGGTCCAGCCCATCGCCTCGCGCTGGGCTGCCAATGTCTTGCCCGGCACACCATGGTTATCGGTGTTTGCCGGCTGTTCTGCCCACTCTGAACTCATTGTCGATCCTGTTTCATTCATCAAATGCACCACGCTGGAAAGCGGCATACTCGGGCGAACCCGGATGATGCCGGCGCAACAAGGTGCCCATGCTGGCCTCGGAGGCCTTGTCGCCGAGCTTGCGGTCGATGCGCACCGCCAGCCACAGGTCGTCGGCCGACAGCGACTCGAGCTTGGCGGCCGTCCTGACGCGGCTGATAAAAAATCCGGCGCGCTGGTAGTCGCGCCGCTCGTAATATACCCGCGCCAGGTTGGCGTTGGTGGCAGGATGATCGGGCTCGTAGCGCAAGGCGTCAAGCAAATAGCGCTCGGCGGCGTCGAGCTGCTTCATTTTCAGGCTGCACGAACCGGCGTTGAGCAGCGCCTTGACCGGCGACTGGTAGGTCGGGTTCTTCAGCGCCGCCTCGAGATAGACGATGCCCTGCGCACCGCGGCCGTGCTGGCACAGGAAGGAGCCGTAGTTGTTGCTCAGCTCCGGATTGCGCGGCGCCAGCTTGAGCGCGCGCTGGTAATTTTCTTCGGCCAGCGCATGCTCGCCCATCTGCGAATAGATCAGCGCGCGCACGCCGTAGGCATCGGCGAAGGCCGGATTGACGGCGATGGCCTGCTTGACTTCGTCGAGCGCGACTTCGAGCTTGCCGTCCTGGAAGTAGCCGATCGCCAGCTGCAGGCGGATGGCGGCGCGCTTCTCGGCCGGGGTCTGGTCGGACGCTGTCTTCAGTTCGGCGGTGTCGCCGCCGCCCTTGCCGCCGCTGCCGGCGCAGGCCGACAGCGCCGCCGCCAGCAGGCACAGCGCAAGGCGCGCGGCAAGGCTGCGTGCCGGGGCGGCGTTCAAGAACTGATCTCCACGATGCGGCCGAAGTTGGCGCCGAATTTTTTCTTGTATTCGTCCATTTTTTCCATCCGCTCGGCCACGCGGGTGCGGTCCTGCACTTCGCCGGCCAGCTGGCCGCAGGCGGCGTCGATGTCGTCGCCGCGCGTCTTGCGGATGGTGGTGACCAGGCCGCCGTCCATCAGCACCTGGGCGAACGCCTTGATGCGCGGGTTCTTCGAGCGCAGCAGGCCCGATTCCGGGAACGGGTTGAACGGGATCAGGTTGAACTTGCACGACACACCGACGACCGGGTCGTTCACCAGCGCCAGCAGTTCGCGCGCGTGCTCGTCGCTGTCGTTGACGCCGTCGAGCATGCAGTATTCGAACGTGATGAAGTCGCGCGGGGCGAACGCGAGATAGCGGCGGCAGGCGGCCATCAGCTCGCGCAGCGGGTATTTTTTGTTGAGCGGCACCAGGCCGTCGCGCAGCGCATCGTTCGACGCGTGCAGCGACACCGCCAGCGCCACCGGCACTTCCTGCGACAGCTTGTCCATGTTCGGCACCACGCCCGAGGTCGACAAGGTGACGCGGCGGCGCGACAGGCCATAGGCGTTATCGTCGAGCATGAGCTTGAGCGCGGTGACGGTCGGCTCGAAGTTCAGCAGCGGCTCGCCCATGCCCATCATCACCACGTTGGTGATCTGGCGCTCGCCCTTCGGGCCCGGCTCGATACCCTTGGTGCGGCGCAGTTCGAATTCGGCCATCCACAGCTGGCCGATGATTTCGGACACCGTCAGGTTGCGGTTGAAGCCCTGCTTGCCGGTCGAACAGAAGCGGCAGTTGACGGCGCAGCCGGCCTGGGTCGAGATGCACAGGGTGCCGCGGTTTTCTTCCGGGATGAACACGGTTTCGACGGCGTTGCCGTTGCCGACGTCGACCAGCCACTTGCGCGTGCCGTCGGTCGAGGTATTGTCGCTGATGACGGCCGGGGAGCGCACTTCGGCGCGCGTCTTGAGCTTGTCGCGCAGCGACTTGGCCAGGTCGGTCATGCTGTCGAAGTCGCTGGCGCCGAACTGGTGGATCCAGCGTTGCAACTGCTTGGCGCGGAACGGCTTCTCACCCAAGTCGGCGCAGTAAGCGACGAGTTGCGCGGGATCGAAGTCCAGCAGGTTGGTGAGTGTCGTCATATTCTTGATTCCAAAAAGCCGTTCCCGCGCGCGGATGCGCCTGGAAACGGCGGCAGTGGCGACGCCGGAAAGCGGCGCCATCACCTTGTTGCTATTACTTCACTTCTGGGAAGAAGTAAGCGATTTCTACTTTTGCAGCGTCGACGGCGTCGGAACCGTGCACGGCGTTGGCGTCGATCGAATCGGCGAAATCGGCGCGAATGGTGCCTGGCTCAGCTTTCTTCGGATCGGTCGCGCCCATCAGGTCGCGGTGCGCGATGACGGCGTTTTCGCCTTCCAGGGCCTGGATCATGACCGGACCGGACACCATGAAGTCGACCAGGTCTTTGAAGAAGCCGCGCTCTTTGTGGGCGGCGTAGAAGCCCTCAGCCTGTTCGCGCGACAGCTGGGTCATGCGGGCAGCGACGATCTTCAGGCCAGCGCCTTCGAAACGGCTGTAGATTTGGCCGATGACGTTTTTTGCAACTGCGTCTGGTTTGATGATCGACAGGGTGCGTTCGATTGCCATTTGTAAAAACTCCAATAAAAAGAAAGGTTTAAATCGAGAAAATAAGGACTCAATCAACCTTGGATTTTACCATACAACACCCCACCTGACCGATATCGGCTTGGCGACGCGATGGCAACGACTCGGCGACGGCGGAAGTGGTAGAGTGGCGCCAGGCAATCCGGTCGGCAATTGCGGCTGGTTTGATCGCTGTTCGCGTGTCGTGCTATGCTTTTAGTACGTTTTAACCTTTTCACCTCTCGGAGGCACCATGATCCCCACCATGCAACAAAGCTACGACCTGTCGGGAACCACGCAGGCCATCCGTCACCGCGTGCTGCGCAACACCTACTGGCTGCTGGCGCTGTCGATGATACCGACGGTGCTGGGCGCCTTCGTCGGCGTGCAGCTGCAGCTGCCGATGCCGGCCGGCATGATGGGCTTCGTGATCTTCATGGCGATCGCCTTCGGCTTCATCTACGCGATCGAAAAGACCAAGGAATCGGCTGCCGGCGTGGCATTCCTGCTCGGCTTTACCTTCTTCATGGGCCTGATGCTGACGCCGCTGCTGCGCCACACGCTGGGCTTTACCAACGGCGGCAGCCTGATCATGACCGCATTCGGCGGCACCGCCTGCATCTTCGCCGTGATGGCCAGCGTGGCAACGGTATCGAAGCGCGACTTTTCGATGCTCGGCAAGTGGCTGTTTGCCGGTGTGATCGTGCTGATCCTGGCGTCGGTGGCGAACATCTTCCTGGGCATGTCGGCACTGTCGATCACGATCTCGGTGCTGGCGATCGGCATCTTCTCGGCCTTCATCCTGTTTGACGTGCAGCGCATCGTCAACGGCGGCGAGACCAACTACATCACTGCCACGTTGTCGATCTATCTGGACGTGTACAACATTTTCACCAGCCTGCTGTCGCTGCTGGGCCTGGGCGGCAGCCGCGACTGATTGTTGCTGCCGGAAGCAAAAAGCCGACCTGCGGTTCGGCTTTTTTTACGCCTCTTGTCTCTTCGAACGCTGGGGTCAGGTCTGACATTCGCACATTTATGAAGCCAAATGTCCGAATATCAGACCTGACCCCGACGGCCAGATCCGACTTTGAGACCTGACATCGCAGCTTAGCTGGCCAGTTCGAACACGGCCATCGATTCGACGTGGGAGGTGTGCGGGAACATGTTGACGACGCCGGCTTTCTTGAGCACGTAGCCCGCTTCGTGCGTCAGGATGCCGGCGTCGCGCGCCAGGGTGGACGGGCTGCATGAGACGTAGACGATGCGCTGCGGCAGCATGTCGGGCCGGCTGGCCGCCAGGCCGGCCAGCGCCTGCGCCAGCGCCATCGCGCCGTCGCGCGGCGGGTCGATCAGCATGCGGTCGAACTTGCCGAGCGCGACGAGATCGTCGGTGGTGACATCGAACAGGTTGCGCGTCAGGAAGCTGGTCTTGGCCGACAGGCCGTTTGCTTTGGCGTTGTCGAGCGCGCGCTCGGTCAGGCTGGTGCTGCCTTCGATGCCAACCACCTCGCGCGCGCGGGTCGCCAGCGGCAAGGTGAAGTTGCCCAAGCCGCAGAACAGGTCGGCCACGCGGTGCTGCGGCGCGACGTCGAGCAGGCGCAACGCCGTCGACACCAGCACCCGGTTGATCAGGTGGTTGACCTGGGTGAAGTCGACCGGCTTGAACGGCATCTTGACGTTGAATTCGGGCAGCGTGTAGTACAGCTCCTTGTCGAGAGGGTAGAACGGCACCGCCGTCTCCGGCCCCTTGGTCTGCAGCCACCACTGGATGTTCCACTGGTCGGCAAAGGCCTTCAGCAGCGTCTCGTCGGCTGGCGTCATCGGCGCCATGATGCGCAGCACCAATGCGGTGATTTCCTCGCCGACCGCCACTTCGATCTGCGGCAGCTGGTCGTAGATCGACAGCGCGCCGATCAGCGCGCGCAGCGGCAGCAGCAGCGCTTCGATGTGCGGCGGCAGGATCTTGCAGGCACTCATGTCGGCGACGAAGGCGGAGCGCTTTTCGTGAAAGCCGACCAGCACCGTGTCCTTCTTGGCCACGTGGCGCACCGACAGGCGCGCCCGGTAGCGGTAGCCCCAGG
Source organism: Pseudomonadota bacterium (assembly GCA_030272785.1). Lineage (GTDB taxonomy): Bacteria > Pseudomonadota > Gammaproteobacteria > Burkholderiales > Burkholderiaceae_D > JAFCUW01. Next base: position 9,512 of record JARXKM010000043.1, on the reverse strand, counting down.
TCGGGCCGTACATCGGGCGCATGATGTTTTCCGAACGCACCTTGCTGATGTGCCAGAGATTGTCTTCCAACACGCGCTGCTTCATCGCCACCTGCGCCGACGGCTCGAGGTGCTGCATCGAGCAGCCGCCGCAGTTGTCGAAGTGCGGACACTTGGGGGTGACCCGCATCGGCGTGGCGTGGTGCAGCGCGGTCATGCGCGCCGCTTCCCAGTTTTTCTTTTTCTTGAACGTCAGGAAGCTGACGCGCTCGCCCGGCAGCGCGCCTTCGACGAAGATCACCTTGCCTTGCGAGCCGTCGTCGTTGACCAGGTGGCCGACGCCGCGCGCGTCCATGTCGAGGGATTTGATGTCAATCTGGATGTCTGGCATGGCGGGTCGGCAATAGCGGGTCGGCAATAAGGTCGCCGGCGCGGCAGGCGCCAACGAGCGATCAAGGGGAAATGACGCTGCAACGGGCGGTTCAGCCCGGGCGCATCATAGCAAGGAATCGCGCACCACGCCACGGGCGGCCATCGCCCGCTTCAGCTTGATCAGCGCTTCCTGCTGGATCTGGCGCACCCGCTCGCGCGTCACGCCCATTTCCTCGGCCAGGGTTTCGAGGGTGGCCGGGTCGTCGTTGTCGAGGCCGAAACGGCGCATCACGACGATGCGCTGCTTGTCGGGCAGCTTGGTGAGCCAGTCGCGCACCAGCACCGTCATTTCGTGGTGTTCGGCGCGCGCGTCGGGGCTGTCCTCGGCGTCGCCGGGCAGCATGTCCATCAGGCTCGACTGCGGATCGTTGTCGAGCGGGGCGTCGAGCGAGGTGGCGTGCTCGGACAGTGCGAGGATGTCCTGCACCTCCTCGACCGGGCGGCCGACCAGGTGGGCGATGTCCTCGACGGCGGCGTCCTTGCCGTTGTGGTGCTGCGCCTCGAGGTGGTATTTGGCGCGCAGCACCTGGTTCAGTTCGCGCACCATGTGCACCGGCAGGCGCACCGTGCGGGCCTGGTTCATGATGGCGCGCTCGATGCTCTGGCGGATCCACCAGGTGGCGTAGGTGGAGAAACGGAAACCGCGCTCGGGCTCGAACTTGTCGATGGCGCGCATCAGGCCGATGTTGCCCTCCTCGATCATGTCGAGCAGCACCACGCCGCGGTTGATGTAGTGCTTGGCGATCGACACCACCAGCCGCAGATTATGTTCGATCATGGTCTGGCGGGCGCTAAAGTCGCCCGCCTTGGCCAGGGTGGCGAAATGCACTTCCTGCGGAGCGGTCAGCAACGCACGGGTGCCGATCTGGTTCAGGTAGTGCTGGGTGGTGTCGGTCGACAGTTCGGCCGCCAGCACCTTTTTCAGTTCGTCGACGCTGGCCAGCGCGACGTCCGGCTCGGCCGCCGGCGCCACGTCGGCGCATTCGTCGGCGTCGATCCCACCATCGAGCCCAGCATCGAGCCCAGCATCGAGCCCACCACCGAGCGCACCATCGAGGCGGGCGTCGATGGCGCCCTCGTCGAGCGGGCCGTCAGGAAAATCGTCCGAGCCCGACTCGTCTTCCAATGGGTGCGGCGGCTTTGTCATGGGCGCTTCAAGATGGGCTTAACGGGTTGGCAGGAACCTGGACGGATCGACCGGCTTGCCCTGCTGGCGTATTTCAAAGTGCAGCTTGACCGAATCGGCGTCGGAGTCGCCCATTTCGGCGATCATCTGGCCCTTGTTGACGTTCTGGCCTTCCTTGACGACGATGCTGCGGTTGTGGGCATACGCCGACAACAGGCTGTTGCTATGCTTGACGATTACAAGGTTACCATAACCGCGGATGCCGCTACCAGCGTACATGACTTTTCCGGCGCCGGCCGCCATCACTTGCTGGCCAGGCCGGCCGGCGATGTCGATGCCCTTGTTCTTGCCTTCGTCGAAGGTGGCGACGACCTTGCCCTCGGACGGCCACATCCAGCTCAGTTTTTCGTCGTCGTCGGCGCGCACGATGCTGGCGGCGCCGATAGTCGGCACGGCGGCCGCGGCCGATTCGGCCTTGTCGGCCTTGTCGGCCTTGTCCGCCTTGTCGACGCGATCGGCTTTGTCGGCGCGCTTTTCCGCCTCGTCTTTCTTCAGCTCGGCCACGCCGGCATCGGCCGGGCGCTTGTCGACTCGCGGCGGCACTTTTTTCGGTGGCGGCGGCGCCGACGGCCGGATCTCGGGCATGCTGATGGGCGCGGTGCGGGTGCCGGCCAGCTGCTCGACGGGCGCGACGCGCAGCACCTGGTCGACCTTGATGTCGTTCGGATTGGCCAGGTTGTTCCAGGCGGCGACGTCGCGGTAGTTCTGGCCATGGTCGAGGGCGATTTGCAGCAGGGTGTCGCCCTTGCGCACCGTGTAGGTGCCGCGCGCCTCCGGCTTGTCGTCGGCCGGCGGCGGCGCCGGGCGCACTGGCACATGCGAGACGGCCCGCTCGACGACCGGCGCATGGCGGGTCGCGGTGCTGCATGCACTGAGCAAGCTGGCACTGAGCAAGCTGGCACCGAGCAAGCCGAAGGTGATGGTCAACTGGTGTAGATGGCTTGTTTGCTTCATTCTCATAAATTGTGTGGTCGACTCTCTTGGGCAGGGCTTAGACGGTGCCAGCGCGCAGCGGTACGAAGTGACAGCCTTCGAGCGTCTCACTCGTCCATTCCGCCTTGCCGCTGCGGGTGATCAGTTGCAGGTGCTGTACCTGCGCGCCCACCGGAGCGACCAAGCGGCCGCCGATGGCAAGTTGTTCGAGCAGTGCCCGCGGCACTTCGAGGCCGGCAGCGGCCAGGATGATGCCGTCGAAAGGGGCTACCTGCGGCAGGCCAAGCATACCATCTCCGTAGTGCAAACGCAGGTTAGCGATGCGCAGGGGCCGCAAATTCGATTTGGCGAGCTCGTGCAGCGGCTTGATGCGCTCGATCGAAAACACCTCCTGCGCCACGCACGCCAGCACCGCCGCCTGGTAGCCGCAGCCGGTGCCGATCTCGAGCACGCGGCCGAGCGCGCCGCCGTTGCGCATCACTTCGATCATGCGCGCCACGATGTAGGGCTGGGAAATGGTCTGCTGGTGACCGATCGGCAGCGAGGCATCGATATAGGCCTGGGCCGACAGCGCCGGTTCGATGAACAGGTGGCGCGGCACGCGCACCAGCGCGGCGAGCACCAGCGGATCCTGGACGCCCTGCTTGGCCACCCGCGCCACCATGGCGCGGCGGATCGCCTCGGAGACCATCAGGTCCGGGCGCGGCGCGGCCGGCGCTTGCGGCTGCGCGCGCTGCAGCGCCTGGCTGTGCGACTTCGACGGCGCCGCGCCGGTGGCGGCCGGCACGTACGGCGCCTGCACCGCGGTGCGCGCCGCGTTCTGGGTGGCCGTCTGCGGCGTCGCCACGCGCGCCGGCGCGGACGCGGCGCGCCGCTCGCCTGGCCGGCTCAGCGAGGACAGCGGCAAGGGAAAGTTGCTCGCCTTCGGGGCGCCGAAGCGGTCTTTCATGCCAGCTCGCGCGCCAGATGCACGAGCTGGTCCTTGTGGGTCAGGTCGACCTGCAAGGGGGTGACCGAGACCTGGCCGTGCGCGACGGCGTGGAAGTCGGTGCCCTCGCCGGCGTCCTTGGTGGCGCCGGGCGGGCCGATCCAGAAAATTTCGCGCCCGCGCGGGTCGCGCGCGCGGATCACCGGCTCGGCCTGGTGGCGCCGGCCGAGCCGGGTGGCGCTGATCTTGCCCATCTGCGCATACGGCAGGTTGGGGATATTCACGTTCAGCAGGTAGGGGGCGGCGAGCGCGTCGAAACGGCGCAGCACGATGTCGCGCGCGACGCGGGCAGCGGCGTCGAGGTTGCGCCAGTCGTGTTCGGCCTGCGAGAAGGCGATCGCCGGGATGCCGAACAGGTAACCCTCGGTGGCGGCGGCGACCGTGCCGGAATACAGGGTGTCGTCGCCCATGTTGGGGCCGTTGTTGATGCCCGACACCACCAGGTCGGGCCGGTAGTCGAGCATGCCGGTGAGCGCGACGTGGACGCAATCGGTCGGCGTGCCGTTGACGAAATAAAAGCCGTTGGCCGCCTGCTGCACCGACAAGGGCCGGTCGAGCGACAGAGAATTGGACGCGCCGGAGCGGTTGCTGTCGGGCGCGACGACGACGATGTCGGCGACCGCGGCGAGCGCTTCGGCCAGGGCCTGGATGCCGGGGGCGAGGTAGCCGTCGTCATTGCTGATAAGTATTCTCATGCAGCAATTTTACCTGAAGCGACGGGCGCGTAGCCGGGTGGCGGTAAACATTCGTTGCGGGGCCAACATCGGGCAGTGCCGGCGCTCGCCGCCCTCCCCGCGCGAACGCACGGTCAAGGACGGTCAAGGACGCTAAAGCACGCTCACGGACGCTCACGGTCGCTAAAGGACGCTCACGGACGCTCACGGACGCTAACGGTTGCCGGCCACCGCCTCGAGCTCGCTTTCCAGCCAGGTTTCGACGGACTCCATGAACGCCATCGCCGCCGCCAGGTCGCCGGCCTGCTTGTAGACCTGCTTGATCATGGCTGCGCCACGCCGTCGAAGTGGATGGGCGACGCTCGGGCGCAGCAGCATCTTGCGCAGGCTGTCGGCCAGCGCGCGCGCCTCGCGCGGACTCTGGTTGTCGATCAGGTGCTGCAGCTCGTTGAGCTTCTGGTCGAGCGTCTCGGGATCGGACGGCGCGCCGCGCGGGCCGAAGATGGCCGCGCGCAAGCCGGGCCGGCCGCCGTCGCCCGCGTGCGGCCCGGCCGCCATGCCGCCCGGGTAGTGCAGCCGGGCGCCCGGCTGGCGCGCGGCGTCCGCAGGCGCGGCGGCGCCATCGACGTGCATCGGCACGGCGGCGGCCGGCTGCCTGGCGCGCAGCGGGTCGGCGCCGTCATGCGCGCGCTCGTGCAGGCTGACCAATTGGCGCAGCCGCTGCGCCGCCTCGAGCTCGCCCTGCTGGCACAGGGTCGTCGCCAGGCGCAGCTGGATGCTCAGCGTTTCCGGATGCTCGGCGCCGAAACGGCGCGCGCGCGAACCGGCCAGCGCTTCCTGGATGCTGCGCACCGCGCCCAGGTCGCCCTGGGTGGCGGCGATTTCGGCCAGCGTCTCGCGCGCCTGCACCGTGGCCGGATGGTCGGCGCCGGCGTGCAGCGCGCGCGCCCGCACCACCGCCTCCTGCAGCTTGCGCGCATGGGCGCTGTCGCCCTGATTGCACAGCAGCACCGCCAGACGCTCGGTGACGCACAAGGTGTCGTCGTGTTCGCTGCCGAGCAGGCGCTCGCGCCCGCCCAGCACGCGCTCGTAGATGATGCGCGCCCGGCTCAGTTCGCCCATGCGGCTGAAGGTGTCGGCCTGGCCGGCCAGGCTGGCCAGGAAGGTCGGATGATCGGGCCCGAGCAGCCGTTCCCAGGTGTCGGTCAGCTGTGCATGCAGGACCTGCGCCGGTTCGAACTCGCGCAACTGCGTCAGGGTGGCGGCCAGGCCGGCGCGCGCGGCCAGCGTTTCGGGATGGTCGGCGCCGAGCAGGCGCTGGCAGTCGCCGGCCAGCAGCTCGAACATGAACTTCGCTTCGTGCAGCTTGCCGCTCTGGTGCAGCAGCGCGGCCAGGCTGGCGCGGCTGGCGCGGGTGTCGCCATGGTCGTCGCCCAGCACGCCCAGACGCAAGGCGCAGCACTCTTGGATGCAGGCCAGCGCCCGGTGTGCGCGGCCGTGCTGACGGTACAGCTCGCCGAGGCGCTGCAGGTCGGCCGCCAGCGGCAGCGCGACCGCGCTTGAGGCGGTGCCGGCGGTGCCGGCGGTGCCGGCGGGCATGGCGCGGGCCGCCGCGATGCGCGCCAGCAGACCGAC
>JARXKM010000043.1:0-3585 GCA_030272785.1 Pseudomonadota bacterium | reverse complement strand
CCGACTTCGGCGTGCGACTGCCACGGAAAATGGCCGTCGGCCACCCAGGCGAGCAAGGTGTCGAAGGTGCGCGTGAGGGAAAACCGGTCGCCGTCGCGTTCCGGGCAGGCCCGCAGGTGTTCGCCGCTGGACATGGCGTTGGTCTGCTGCAGCTGCACTTCGTCGAAGTAGCTGTCGAGCGAGAGCTGGGCCATGCCGTAGGCGGCGCGCAGCAGCTGTTCGAGCGCCGGCTGGTAGCCACCGACGCCGTTGTGCGGGTCGCCGCGGCGCCACTGCAGGCGGCGCTCGCAATCGGCGCTGTCGATCGAACTGGGCAGCGGGTAGACCAGCAGCGGGCGCTGTTCGTCTTCGTGGCTGCAGCGGTAGTCGATGGCGCGCCGCACCACCCCGGCCAGGCCATCGAGGCTGCGCTGGCTGGGTGTAAACAAGGTCACCAGCTTGCGCGGCAGCAGCGTGGTGCAGATGCTGACGGCGGCCGAACGGCCGCTGCGCGCATCGATCAGCACGTGGCGGAAGCGGCTGGCCAGGTGCGCGCCGAAACAGCGGAACAACGCCGGGCAGGCGCTGAACAGGCCGTCCCAGTCCATGCCGTCGGCGCGCTCGCCGTAGCTGTCGTCGAAGCAGCCGGCGCGCATCAGGTACAGCGGACGGCTATGATCGACCCGCTCGACGTAGGGTTCCCAGTCGATGGCGGCGAGCACCTGGCGCGCCAGCTGCTCGTCGTCGGACGCGGCGGCGCCGCGCGCCAGCACGGCCAGCTGCGCGCGGCAGGCTTCGAAATATTCGAGCAGGCCGGGACGCTGGGCGTCGCGCTCGCACTGGCCGAAATAATGGTGCAACCCGGGAGACTCGGTGTCCCAATCGATCATCAGCACGGGCACGGTGGCGTGCTCGCGCCCCGCCAGCAGCAGTGCCATGTTCGACAGCGCGACACTGCGCGCCGTTCCGCTCTCGAAGGAATAGAACGTGGTGACGTCGCCGGGAGCGGTTATCGGCGGCAGGGTAATGCGAGGGATTTCCATAAAACTCCTTATTTTTTTGGGAACGATGCCGGCGCCAGTTCGCGCCACTCAGGTGGGACATCGGGCAGCACGAATTGGTTGCAATCATGGCTGGCCGGCGTGTGCTTTTTTTGACATTGGTAATGCTGGACAACGCGCTCGACTATCTTCTGAATTTCCGGCAAGAAATCGAGGTTGGACTTGAGGTCCGCGGTGGCCATCGTGAAATGGGAAAAATCGACGTACAGGCCCGGCTTGTTAATTTGCGGCGGCAACTGGTCGGGATGGCGCGTCATGATCACCGGAATGATCAGGTGGCTCGGCATCTTGTACCACTCGCTGCGCTCGGCCTCGATCAGCTGCATGGCGGCGAACTCGCGCCGGGTGTACGGATGCGCCTCGTATTTGGGGGTGTAGATCATGATCATGGCGGCGCTCTCGCACATCGCGCGGGCGATCTTCTGGTCGATGTCGTCGCCGCCGCCGAGTTGCTCATGGTCGACGAACAGTTCTTCCTCGTTGTCGAAATACGGTTCCAGGTAGCAGCGCATCGCATCGGCCAGCGCGGTCTTGAAGGTCTTCATCAAGTCATGGCGACCGTGCGCATAACTGAAGAAACAGCCGTAACGGATTGCCATTTCCCACCTCCCCGATGTACAAAATGCTAACGGCGCGCTCGCCTCCAAGACTCTAACAAGCTCGACTCTTGACGCCTTGCGGCGCCGCAAAGGGCGACCGCATGCCGGCCCACAGGAAAGCACCGAATTCGGGCATAATCATTAAAAATCAAACGGTCGTACTATTTTTTAACAAACCATTTACAAACAGGCGGAGACGGCAATGAAAGCGGTGGTATGCAAAGCGTGGGGGCTGCCCGACAGCCTGGAAGTGCAAGAATTGCCCGACCTGGTGGCGGGACCGGGCCAAGTGGTGATCGACGTCAAGGCGGCCGGCGTCAATTTTCCGGACGTGCTGATCATCCAGGGGAAGTACCAGGTCAAGCCGGCGTTGCCGTTTACGCCGGGCAACGAGTTGTCGGGCGTGGTGCGCGCGGTGGGCGACGGCGTGACCAGCGTCAAGGCGGGCGACCAGGTGATCGCGTTCGTCGCCCAGGGCGCGTTCGCGCAGCAGGTGGTGGCGCCCGAACAGGCGCTGATGCCGATGCCGGCGGGGATGGATTTCGCCACCGCCGCCGCCATCACCCTCACCTACGGCACCTCGCACCACGCGGTGGTCGACCGCGCCGCGCTCAAGGCCGGCGAGACCATGCTGGTGCTGGGCGCGGCCGGCGGGGTCGGACTGGCGGCGATTGAAATCGGCAAGGCGCTCGGCGCGCGCGTGATCGCCGCCGCCTCCACCGACGACAAGCTGGCGGTGTGCCGCGCGCACGGCGCCGACGCCACCATCAACTACAGCAGCGAAGACTTGCGCGAGGCGATCAAGGCGGCCACCGGCGGCAAGGGGCCGGACGTGATCTACGACCCGGTCGGCGGCGCCTACACCGAAGCGGCGTTCCGGGCGATCGGCTGGCGCGGGCGCTACCTGGTGGTCGGCTTCGCCAACGGCGAAATCCCGAAGCTGCCGCTCAACCTGATGCTGCTGAAAGGCGCGTCGCTGGTCGGCGTGTTCTGGGGCGAATACGTCAAACGCGAGCCGAAGGCCAACCTGGCCGGCATGCGCCAGCTGCTCGGCTGGCTGGCCGAAGGCAAGATCAAGCCGCGCATCTCCGGGCGCTATGCGCTGGCCGACACGGCGCAGGCGCTCAACGACATGGCCGCGCGCAAGGTGACCGGCAAGGTGGTGATCGTGCCGTGACGGGACAACGGTGACCTACGGTCCGGCCCGCGTCGCCTGGCCCGGGAAAAGCGCCGCGCGAGAAGCGACCTGGGACCCTTGATAACGCTTAGGACAGGTTCACGATCTGGCGATGCAACTGCGGCAGATCATTCTGGATCATGTTCCATACGATTTCCAGGTCCACCTTGTGGTAAGCGTGCGAGACGCGATTGCGCATGGCGTAGATAACTGCCCAAGGAATTTCGTCGTGTTGTGCGGCGAAATTCGGATCACGCCTGGTGATGTTATTGGACGCCTCGCCGATAATTTCTATGTTGCGGATAACCGCATCCTGCGCCATTTCGTGCTGAAGGAACGCCACTTCGTCCATCGTCTTGGTGTAGCGTTGAATGCGTTCGATAGCATGCTGGATATGTTCGAGATAGTCGTGCACACGCGGATCGATCGTGCTCATACCGGCACAGCCTCGGCAAGCACGGTGAGACGAAATTTGTCTGGCAGCGCCTTGGGAGTCAATACATCGACCGTCACACCCAGCAGTTGCTCCAACTCGACCTGAATGGCAGCGACATCCATCAGAGTCGTCATTGGCGTCGGATCGATCAGAATGTCCAAATCGCTGTCATCGTGGTCTTCACCGTGCACGACGGAACCGAATACGCGCGCATTGCCGGCCCGATGCGATTCGACGATCCGCCTGATCGCATCGCGATGAACATTGAGCGCCGTTGACGGTTTCATCCACTTCCCCATGAGTTGGTTCGATCAAGGCGGCAGTCGGGTCCCC
>JARXKM010000349.1 GCA_030272785.1 Pseudomonadota bacterium | reverse complement strand
ACCGCCATATGCTCGGCAAGCCGCTCGCGCAACTCCATCATGCGCGCCAGCAACGCGCCCGCCTCGGCCGGCGCCCCGCCCGCCCGCAGCTGCTCCAGCTGATCGCACATCTGCGCGAAGTCCATCGCGCCAACCGAGCGCGCCGATCCCTTCATGCGATGGCCGATGTCCGCCGCGCGCCCCAAATCCCCCTCCTCGATCGCCGCGCCGACATCGGCCAGCCCCTCGCGCGCCGAATCGAGGAACATGAACGCGAACTTGCGCATCTTCTCCGGATTGCCGCCGAAACTGCGCGCCAGCGCCGCCATGTCGAACATCGCGGCCGGCTCCGGCGCCACCGGCGCGGCCAACGCCCCGTCGCCGGTGCGCGCCGCGCGCTCGCGCAGCCAGCGCGCGATCACCTCGAACAGCAAAGTCGGCGAGGTCGGCTTGGTGACGAATTCGTCCATCCCGGCGGCCAACGCCAGCGTCTGGTCGTCGCGCCCGGCGTTGGCGGTCATGGCGATCACCACCGCGTCGCGCAGGCGCGGGTCGGAGCGGATCATGCGGGTCGTCTCGAAGCCGTCCATCACCGGCATCTGCAGGTCCATCAGCACGCAGTCGAAGCGGCGCCGCAGCATCATGGCGATCGCTTCCTTGCCGTTGTTGGCGACGACGACGGTGGCGTGCGCCTGCTCCAGCAGTTCCTGCGCCACCTGCTGGCTGAACTGGTTGTCCTCGACCAGCAGGATGGTGGCGCCGGCGATCTGCTCGAGCACCTCCGGCGCCACCGGCTCGGGCCCGGCGCGCATGAAACTGACGCCCTTGCCGAGGCGAGCGGTAAACCAGAACGTGCTGCCGGCGCCGGGGCTGCTGTCGACGCCGACGCTGCCGCCCATCAGTTCGGCCAACTGCTTGCTGATCACCAGACCGAGCCCGGTGCCGCCGTACTTGCGCGTGGTCGACGGGTCGGCCTGGTGGAATGCCTTGAACAGTTCGCCCACTTCGGCCGCCGTCATGCCGATGCCCTGGTCGGCCACTTCGAAGCGCACCACCGTGTCGGTCTCGCTGTCCTGCAGCGCGCGGGCGCGGATGCGCACCACCCCGAATTCGGAAAACTTGATGGCGTTGGCGGTGAAGTTGAGCAGCACCTGCTCGAGCCGCAGCGGGTCGCCGCGCAGCTGGCGCGCCAGGTCCGGCGCCAGTTCGACCAGCAAGGTCAAACGGCGCGCCGCGGCGGCCGCGTCGAGCTGGTGGACCATGTTCTGCATCAGCACGTCGAGCGAGAAGTCGACGATCTCCAGATCGAGCTTGCCGGCCTCGATCTTCGAGAAATCGAGAATGTCGTCGATGATGCCGAGCAGGTGCTGGCCGGAGTGGTGGATCTTTTCGAGGTAGTCGCGCTGCTTCGGGTGGGTGGCCGACTTGAGCGCCAGGTGCGCCATGCCGATGATGCTGTTCATCGGCGTGCGAATCTCGTGGCTCATGTTCGACAGGAAGTTACTCTTGGCCTGATTGGCGGCGTCGGCCTGCGCCTTCAGCTTGTGCAGCTCGGTGACGTCGGTCGACAGGCCGATCACCGCGCTGACCGCGCTGTCCTGCATCACCGGCACCTTGACGGTCCAGAACTGGCGCACGTCGCCGTCGAGCTGGTTGAACTGGTACTGCGCCGCCTGGCGCACGCCCTGCTCGAACACCACCCGGTCCTGCTCCCAATAGGTTTCGGCCATGGCGGCCGGCAGCACCTCGGTGTCAAGCCTGCCGATCACCTGCTGCGGCAGCTGCCCCATCGCTTCGGCGCACTTGGCGTTGATATAGATGTAGCGCCGCTCGCGGTCCTTCATGTAGACGTGCGCATCGACGCTGTCGAGCACCGTGTCGAGCATCAGGCGCTGGCCGATGGCGTTACGGCGCGACGAGTACAGGCTGATGAACGAGGCCACCATCACCATGCTGCCGAGCATTCCAAGCGCCAGCGCGACGAACGGGAACACGCGGTCGAAGCGGTTGTACAGGTCGGCCTTGCGCATGCTGAAGCGCGCTTTCCACGGGCTGCCGTTGAAGTCGACCGGCAGCACCGCCCCGAAGGCCGGGCCGCTCTCGGCGGCGGTGGCGTCCGACAGCAGCCGGTCGCCGGCACCGGCGCTGGCATACAGCGCCAATTCCAACCCGGGCACGCCTTGCTGGCGCAGCACCTCCCGGACCAGGCCGGGCACGCCGAAGCGGACGCCGACCGAGCCAATGTAAGCGGCGCGGCGCGCGGCGACGTCGCCCAGCGGGGCACCGACGCGGTACACCGGCAACCGCATGCCGAGCGCCCAATGCGGCCGCGCGCCGCCGATCGCGATCGGCACGCCGGAAGCGCCCAACTGGCCGCTGTCGCGCGACCGCTCCAGCGCGGTGGCGACCGCCGGATTGGCGGCGATGTCGAGGCCGAACATGGCGTGCTGCCGCGCCATCGGCTCCAAATAGGTCAGCACTTCATGGTGCGGGCGCCGGCCCGGCGGCGCGATGGCGAAGTCCGGATAGCCGCCCGCCTGCACGCTGCCATCGGCGCGCACCGCGGCGATGAAGGCGGCGCGCCCGGCGTCGTCGACGGCGGCGGCGAACGAGACCGATTCGACCGCCGGAAAATGGCGCGCCACCTCGAGCGCGGCGACGTAGCGCTGGAACTGCAGCCGCGTGACCGGGCCGTCGGCGGCGGCGAACAGCGCCGTCACACCGCGCGTGAGCTCGCCGAAGTCGGCCAGCCGCGCCGCCAGCGCCGACTGGGCGCCGTGGGCGATGCCGTCGAAGCGCTGACGCGCCTCCTCGGCGGCGGTGCGCGCGGCGATCGCGTACACGCCCACCGCCACCAGGATCGAAAACGCCACGCCGGCCACCCACAACAGCGGGCGCGCCGGACCATTGCCGGCGACCGGATTGCGGATGCTGCGCGTATTCGCTTGCGTCATCGTGTAGGCCGTCCCTGGGCGGGCTGTGCTGCGCACCTTGTAGCTGCAAGCATACTATTAATGACCCCGGCAAACACAACGACGTTGTGGCAATTTTGCAAATATGAAATCTGGCGCCGCTTGCCAACGGCGCCAAACCGGCTTATGCAATCACGAGGCTAGCCGCTGCTCGTAGACCGCGTGGTAGGTTGGGTCGACCTCGACATACAGCGCCACCGCTTTTTCGATGCCGATCTGCACCGGGTCGCCCAGCCGCGTGGTGACGACGCCGGCGCGCCGCAGCAGCCGCTCGAAGGCGGTGGTGGTGACGGTGACGAAGCGGTCGATCTCGTGGGCGCGGCCGTAGTAGATCATCTCGCCGAACGACTCCATGGTGATTTCGGAGAAGCCGAAACGCGAATTGGCGTCGGTCTGGATGGCGAAGCGGCTCAGTTCCCAGATGCGCGGATCGCAGGGCGCTTCCTCGCCGTGCAGCAAGGTGGCGAACGAGTCCTTGAGCATGTAGGGGCCTTCGGTGGGCAGCAGGCGCCAGCAGCCGCGCAGCACCCCGACGCCGGGCTCGCGGATCATCATGTAGTAGGGGTCGAGGGCGTCGTAGCCGTCGATTTCCATGCCGCTGAGCACTGGTACTTCCCAGCCGAGGCGGTCCTTGAACACCTTTGCCCGCAGGGTGTGCATTTCCCACAGGTCTTTCGACTTGAAGTCCTTGCGTGCCGCAATTTGAATGTTCATGGCCATTTGAGTGCCTCGCTTTCTGATAAAAAGTTATGCAACGTGCATTCAGAATCGGATATTTATTGAATTTGCATAACTAGCAGATGTGATAGCTGGAAACTAACGATCTTGGAGGGATACTGCGGATTTGCCGAGCGAGGAAAACACCATGGACCACGAGTACAACGTGCAGACCGTCTTGGAGAGCAACGCCGTCTCCTACGCCGCGAACGATCCCTGCCACCTCCCGGCCGCCGCCACGGGCGCAGTCGGGTTGCGCCAGTTCCGCATCAGCAAGCGCGAGAGCCAGGCCATCTTCTGGGCCCGTTTCGGCGTAACGCAGTCGAGCGGCAGCCGCTTCGAGACCGGGCTGGGCGTGCCGCCGCCGGTGGCGATCCTGGTCAAGCTATACGTCAATGGCAAACTCAGCGATGGGGATCTTCTGGACTGATGATGCCAAGGGCGATCGCCTTGACGAGCGCCTGCTGGCGCGTGTTAACGTTGAACTTCTGCCGGATGTTGGCAATGTGAAAATTGATGGTGGCCTCGGCACAGTCTGTGATGCGGGAGATTTCCCACGACGACTTGCCGGCCATCACCCACTTGATCACTTCCAACTCGCGCTTGGTCAGGTGCGGCACCGGCTCGGCCGGCGTGCGCGCCTTCAGGAACTTGAGCGACGACTCGAACGCGTAGTCACGCAGCAGCGACAGGTCGGCCATCGATTGCGCCATCTGCTCGGTGAACTGCTCGCCGGGCAACTGGTCCCCCGCGAAGCTGATCAGCCCCAGCTCGCCATGCGCGCCGTGGATCGGAAACGTCACGCCCGACCGGATGCCGAAGGAGCTGGCCTCCTCGTACAGGCCGCCCTGTTGCTGGGAAACGAAGGTGGCCGGCTCCCACACGATCGGCAGCGAACTGTTCAGGCAGTGGTTCACCGTCGGATCGATGTTGTACAGTTTGAGCGCGTCGTAGTGTTCGCGCCAATCGGGTGCATAGTTGCTGTGTATAAACGACGATTCCAGTTTGACATGCTTCGATGCCACGGCGCCGAACAGCACCGAATCGAAGCCCAGCGTTCGCGCGACGTCGAACAGCGCCGCGCTCCATGTCGCCTCAGTTGGAGCGTCGACGATCTTCATCAATTTGCCAAATTCGAGCATGTGCCCCCCTTGAATGACGTCCGGCCCGTGCGCGCGATGGAATACCAAATAGTCCTTACAGATGAGATCGTAGTTGACTATTTACCAAAACTCAACCTTGATTA
>JARXKM010000348.1 GCA_030272785.1 Pseudomonadota bacterium | reverse complement strand
CTTCGATGGTCAGTCCGTTCATCGAGGTGACGATGTCGCCCGGCTTGGTGGCGCGTCCCGACGGCATGTTCTCGCAAGCGGCGATGACGCCGATCACGTTCAGCTTGAGGTCCATTTCGCCGATCGCGCGGAAAGTGCCCAGCACTGAGGCGGCGCCGCACATGTCATACTTCATTTCGTCCATCGCCGGACCCGGCTTGATCGAAATGCCGCCGGTGTCGAACGTGATGCCCTTGCCGACCAGGACCACCGGCGCGTCCTTCGCCTTGCCGCCCATGTGCTTGAGGACGATGAACTTGGGCGGCTCTTCGCTGCCGTTGGTGACCGACAGGAAGCTGCCCATCTTGAGCGCCTCGAGCTGCTTGCGCTCGAGCACTTCGACGTCGAACTTGTAGTCCTTGGCCAGCTTGCGGGCGGTGTTGGCCAGGTAGGTCGGGGTGCACACGTTGGCCGACAGGTTGCCCAGTTCCTTGGTCAGGTCCATGCCGTTGGCGATCGCCTCGGCCTGGGCCAGCGCGGTCTTGGCGTGGCTGTCGACGACGGCCGCCGCCAAGGTCACCTTGCGCACGCCGGCCGGCGCCGGATCCTTCTTGCTCTTCTGGCCGTCGGTGCGAAATTCGCTCTCGTGGGAGGCGCAGACGATGCCGCGCAGCGCCCAGGCCAGGTCGCGCTCTTTCACTTCCGTCATCGGTAGTGCGATAATGGCGTCCGCGGCGCCCAGTTGGGAGAATGCCTTGAGGGTCGCGCCGACCGCCGATGCGAAGCTTTTTTCGCTGATCGACTCGTCGGCGCCAAGGCCGACCAGCAGCACGCGCGCCGCGGCCGCGCCGCTGACGCCGCGCAGCAGCAGGGTCGAACCGGGCTTGCCGGTGATGTCGCCGGACTTGAGCGCAGCGGTGATTTCACCGCCCTGATCGAGGGCCTTGGCGGCCGCCGACAGTTTTTTGTTTTCAAACACCGCAACCGCGATACAGCCCGATTTGGCCGCAGCGATGGTGTTTTTTGTGTCGAATGCTTTTATGCTAAAGTCCATTTGATTCTCCGTTTCGTTTGTGACGCGCACTGCTAACCTGTGATTATAACTTTCGAATGATCTTCCAACGCGCACTTCGACGTGAACTGACCAGTGCGGCCGGCGCCACCTTCACGGTGCTGTTTTCGATCCTCGTCACGTGGACGCTGATCACCATCCTCGGCAGGGCAGCCGGCGGCAAGGTCGCCTCGGGCGACGTGGTGGCATTGCTCGTCTTCGCAGTGCTGAATTATCTGCCAACTATCCTGATCCTCACCAGCTTTATTTCTGTGCTGATGGTCGTCACGCGCAGCTACCGCGATTCCGAAATGGTGGTCTGGTTCGCGTCCGGCCAGTCGCTGCTGCGCTGGATCTATCCGGTGCTCACGTTCGGCCTGCCGCTGGTGTTGCTGACGGGCGCCCTGAGCCTGTTCGCCACCCCGTGGGGCAACATGAAAAGCACCGAGTTCAAACAGCGCTTCGAAAAGCGCGAGGACCTCAAGAAGGTCTCGCCCGGCCAGTTCAAGGAATCGACGTCGGCCAATCGCGTGTTCTTCGTCGAAGGCTCCGCCGGCGGCTCGAACGTGGTGCAAAACGTGTTCGTCAACACTATCGAAAAGGGCGGCAACACGGTGGTGGTGGCGAAGGAGGGCGTGATTGAAGCGGACGACAAGGGCGGCCAGTTCCTGGTGCTCAAGAACGGTCGCCGCTACCAGGGCGTGCCCGGCCAGGCCGACTTCCAGTCGATGGAGTTCGAGCGCTACAGCATGCGCGTGTCGACCAGAGGCGTGGTGCTCGGTGCCGACATGCCGGTCGATACGCTGTCGACGCTGGCGTTGATGGCCGCGCCGAACCGCGCCACGATGGCCGAGCTGCTATGGCGGATGTCATCGCCCATCATGTGCGTGCTGCTGCTGCTGCTGGCGATCCCGCTCGGCTTCGTCAACCCGCGCGCCGGCAGTTCGGCCAACCTGATCCTGGCGATGCTGATCTTCTTCACCTACAGTAACCTGGTCAAGGCGACTGAGGGCAGCGTCAAGCTGGGCAAGGCCAGCTTCGGCGCGGCCTGGTGGCCGCTGCACCTGTTCGTCGCGCTCGGCGCGCTGGCGCTGTTCGCCTGGCGCCTGAACGTCAACCACCGCTACCATCCGCTGATGGTGCTCAGTGCGTGGAAGCGGCGCCGTGCGCCGCGCGAGGCGCTCGCCCCATGAAGATCCTGCAACGCTATTTCGCCGTCAGCATCGCCCAGGCGGTGTTTTTCGTGCTCGTCGCGCTGCTGGCGCTGACCGCCTTCATGGACCTGACCGGCGAGCTGTCGTCGGTCGGCCAGGGCAGCTACATGATCCAGCACGCCTTCCTGTACGTGCTGATGCTGCTGCCGGGGCACGTCTACGAAGTGATGCCGATGGCGGCGCTGATCGGCACCATCTACACCATGGCCCAATTTGCCGCCAGCTCCGAATTCACCATCATGCGCGCCTCGAGCATGTCGACCCGGATGGCCGCCTGGATGGTTTTCAGGATCGCCATCGTATTCGTGTTGATCACCTTCGTGTTCGGCGAGCTGATTACGCCGATCACGGCGCCGCTGGCCGACAAGCTCAAGCTGAGCGCCAAGGGCGCCACGGTGTCGCAGGAGTTCCGCTCCGGGATGTGGACCAAGGACGTGGTGCACAGCGACGGCATGCACGGCGCGGTGACCGGTTCGCGCTTTTTCAACGTGCGCCAGTTCCGCGCCGACGGCCAGCTGCTGGACGTGAAGCTGTACGAGTTCGACACCAATTTCCGTCTGCGCTCGCTGATCACCGCGGCCAGCGCCTCGTTCCAGGGCAATAACACCTGGCGCCTGGCCGACGTCACCGAGACGCTGTTTTCGAACAGCCGCGTGCTGCCGGCGCCGGGGCAGGCGGCGCCGGCCGGCACCGGCATCCAGAACAGGTTCGGCCAGGAGACCAGCGCGGTGAGCACGCGCCGGCTGCAAAACATGGACCTGGTCTCCGAGATCACGCCGAAGATCCTGTCGGTGTCGTCGGCCGACCCGGATCGCATGTCGGCCAACGAACTGGCGGTGTACACGCGTCACCTGGCCGAGAACAAGCAGCAAAACGACCGCTTCAAGATCGCGTTCTGGAAGAAGCTGATCGCCCCGCTGGCGATCTTCGTGCTGATGGCGCTGGCGCTGCCGTTCGCCTACCTGCACATGCGCAGCGGCGGCGTCAGCCTGAAGATCTTCATCGGCATCATGATCGGCGTGAGCTTCATGCTGGTCGACACGCTGTTCTCGCATCTCGGCCTGCTCAGCACCTGGCCGCCGATCCTCACCGCGATCGCCCCCAGCCTGGTGTTCCTGGCGCTGGCGCTGGGCGCGCTGTGGTGGGTGGAGCGGCACTGATGGACGATCGTGCGCTGATCCTGTTCGCCCATGGCGCGCGCGCCGCGTCGTGGGCGCTGCCGTTCGAGCGCCTGCGTGCACTGACCGCGGCGCGCCTGCCGCAGGTGCAGGTGTCGCTGGCGTTTCTCGAACTGATGGAGCCGCGCCTGCCGGCCGAAGTGGCGCGGCTGGCGGCGCAGGGCATTGCCGCCATCACCGTGGTGCCGGTATTTTTGGGGCAGGGCGGGCACTTGTTGCGCGACCTGCCGCTGCTGGTCGAGCAGCTCAAGATCGATCATCCTGGCGTCGCCATCAAGGTGGTCGGCGCGGTCGGCGAAGATCCGGGCGTGCTCGACGCGATGACGGCCTACTGCGTGGCGTCGCTGGGCTGAGAGGCTGAGGGTCTTTCGATCATGCCCGCTCATCCCGCCAGAATGCGCCCGCTCGTCGTTGCACATGCTCGCCATAGCCCGAGCTATGGCTGTGCTTTGCGCCTCGATCGGCCACCTTCTGGCGCGCTGCTCTGGCACGCCCGAAAGACTCTCAGGCTCTGAACTGGTGCGCCGCGTGGCGCTGGCAGCAGCGCCAGCAGGCCCTTGGCCGTGTAAACGACGATCAGCGTGCCGGTCAAGTCGCCGACGAACATCACCAGGAAGCTGTGCAGCAGATGCTGGCGGTCGCCATGCACGGCGAACCACAGGTGGTGCAGCAGCGGGCTGGCGAGCGAGTACATCAAGATGCAGGCGAGCAGGCGCGCCGGCGACAGGTTGGTCAGCGTGGCGCGCAGGCCGAGCGCCTGTTGGGCGACGCGGTTGGCGAGCCAGGGCGCCGCTGCGGCCAGCACGCCGCCCATGAACGAACGCAGGTAGTCATCGGGGAAGAAGTAGAAGAAGCACACCAGCCAGGAGACGAGCAGCAAGCCGAGCACGCCGGCATCGCCGAACAGCAGCACGCACAGCAGGCGCATACCGGCCGGCAAGTAGATCCAGTTAATACCGGGGACCAGTTCAAACCTGGCAAACAGCCAGGTATTGGCCGCCAACATGGCGACGAATGCGAGCATGGTGGCGGCCACCATCGCCGCCTGAAAACGCCATTGTTTCATCGGGGCGTCGCTTCACATAGTATAAAATTACGCCGGCGTTCACTCACTGCCGCTGTACATCCATTGGAGTTCGATGACAAAGTCACCTATTCGGCCTGCCGACATTTACCTGCGCTTTTTGCAGTTGGCAGAGGCATTGCGGGGGCTGCCATCGTTACCGACGCTCGACCCGCTTGAAGAGCGCATTTTGTCATTTGTGGCCGTGAAGGCGCAAGGAAAAGATCGACTTTCGGTACGCGACATGATGGCCAGGCACGAATTCGGCTCGCCGGCGACGGTGCACAGCCGGCTCAAGTCAATGCGTGAAAAAGGCTGGCTGATGCTCACCGACACAGACGACACGCGCCGCAAGCAGGTCGAACTGACCCAGGCCGCGCTGCTGCACTTCGACAAACTCTCCACCTGCCTGGTCAACGCCGCCAAAGGCTGACGCCGATTG
>JARXKM010000347.1 GCA_030272785.1 Pseudomonadota bacterium | reverse complement strand
CGCTGCGCGGCGCGCACATGGTGTTCATCGCCGCCGGCATGGGCGGCGGCACCGGCACGGGTGCGGCGCCCATCGTCGCGCAGATCGCCAAGGAACTGGGCGCGCTGACGGTGGCCGTGGTGTCGAAGCCGTTCTCGTACGAAGGCCAGAAGTGCATGGACATCGCCGAGGAAGGCCTCGATGAGCTGAGCAAGCACGTCGACTCCCTGATCATCATCCTCAACGAAAAGCTCGAAGAGATCTACGAAGACGAAAGCATGATCGACTGGATGAAGCACGCCGACGATGTGCTCAATAACGCCGTTGCCGGTATCGCCGAGATCATCAACGTGCCGGGCCACATCAACGTCGACTTCAACGACGTCAAGACCATCATGGGCGAGCAGGGCAAGGCGATGATGGGCACCGCGACCGCCTCCGGCGTCGATCGCGCGCGCATCGCCGCCGAGCAGGCGGTGGCCTCGCCGCTGCTCGACGGCATCGACCTGTCTGGCGCGCGCGGCGTGCTGGTCAACGTGACCGCCAGCCGTGGCCTGAAGGGCAAGGAAATCAAGGAAGTGATGGCGGCGGTGCGCGCCTTCGCGGCCCCCGATGCATCGATCGCGCAGGGCATCGCGTACGACGACAACATGGGCGACGACATCCGCGTCACCGTGGTGGCGACCGGCCTGGGCAAAGCGAAGAAGGCGATGCAACTGGTGCAGCAGCCGATGCTGCGCACCGGTACGCACAACGCGCCGATGATGGCGTCGGGCGCCGGCCTGCATGCAGGATCTGGTCTGTCGATGGGCACCACCTCGGCGGGCGGCAACGCGGCGATGGACGGCATGAAGCAGCCGGCCGTATGGCGCCGCGAGCAGGCCTCCGAGCAGGTCCAGGCCATGCAGCGCAACGGCGTTGAAACGTACGACATTCCGGCGTTCCTGCGCAAGCAAGCCGACTAACTCGGCGCGCCGCGGTGAAGAGGGAGTCCATGCGCCGCATGGGCTCCTTTTTTTTCGGGCCGCGGGCGAGGGCATGCGTCTGACTCCCTGCATGCTCCCTTGGTTTTCTTGCCGGTCAAGCAAAGTTGTCGGCGATCGGGCATACTGCCGACAGCACCTGAAAACTGCCGCCCACGCGGCCACCGTTCACCCCATATCCGCACAAGGAGTCATCCATGACCATCAAGATCGGCGACAAATTGCCAGAAGGCACCCTCGCAGAATTCATCGACACCGCCACCGAAGGCTGCGCCCTCGGGCCGAACAAGTTCCAGGTCGGCGAATTGACCAAAGGCAAGAAGATCGCCATCTTCGGCCTGCCGGGCGCGTACACGCCGACCTGTTCGGCCCAGCACGTGCCCGGTTACGTCGCCAACGCGGACGCGCTCAAAGCCAAGGGCGTCGATGAAATCTGGTGCATCTCGGTCAATGACGCCTTCGTCATGGGCGCGTGGGGCCGCGACCAGAAAGCCACCGGCATCGTGCGCATGATGGCAGACGGCAATGCCGATTTCAGCAAGGCGCTCGGTCTCTCCGCCGATTTCTCCAAGCATGGCATGGGCACCCGTTCGCAGCGCTACTCGATGCTGGTCGAAGACGGCGTCGTCACCCAACTGAACGTTGAAGCGGGCGGCGGTTTCGAAGTGTCGAACGCCGAAACGCTGCTCAAGCAACTGGGCTAAGCAATTCGCGGCAGCACCCGAGACGGCGCCGCGGCGCCGTTTTTCATTTCTGACCCGGGAAACACGATGGACCAGGCACTCAACCGACCGGCCGGCAACCTGCGCAGCATTTACGCGATGCTGCTGGCGGTGTCGCTGTTCTCGCTGATGGACACTGCGATGAAGCTGCTCTCGGAGCACTATCCGGCGATGCAGGTGGCGGCGCTGCGCTGCCTGACGTCGCTGCCGCTGGTGCTCGCCTACGTCGCCTGGCGCGGCGCGTTCGGCTCGATGCTGCGTATCCGCTGGTCGATGCACCTGCTGCGCACGGTGCTCGGCATCGCCATGCTGGCGCTGTTCGCGTTCGGCCTGCAGACGCTCTCGCTGGCCGAGGCATACACCATCTTCTTCATCGCGCCGGCGTTGATCACCGCGCTGTCGGTACTATTTCTGAAGGAGCGCGTCAACCTGGCGCGCTGGCTTGCCATCGTTGTCGGCATGGTCGGCGTGCTGGTAGTGCTGCGCCCGAGCGGCGCCGGTTTCTTCACCCTCGGCGGCCTGGCGATCCTCGGCGCGGCGACCATGTACGCGGTCTCGGCGATCGCCGCGCGCATCCTCGCGCGCAGCGACCGCAGCGAGCACATGGTGCTGTGGCTGATGCTGATGATGTCGCTCGGCGCCACCGCGCTGGCGGCGCCCGGCTGGGTGCCGCTGCGCGCCAGCGACACCTTGATCCTGTGCGGCCTGGCCGTGAGCGGCTTTCTCGGCCAGCTGGCCATCACCGAGGCGTTCGGCTCCGGCGAGGCCTCCAAGGTGGCGCCGTTCGAATATGCGGCGCTGGCCTGGGGCGTCGGCTTCGACTGGCTGCTGTGGCATACCTTGCCCGACCGCTACACCATGCTGGGCGCGGCGATCATCATCGGCAGCGGCATTTACCTGATCCGCCACGAGAGCGGCCACGCCGAAGCCGAGCACCCGTAAGATGGGCGACCGCTAAGTTCGATATAATCGGCGCATGCTAAAACAACGAACCGTCAAACAACTGGTGCGCACGGTCGGCGTCGGCCTGCACTCGGGCACCAAGGTCGAACTGACCCTGCGCCCGGCCGCGACCGACACCGGCATCGTGTTCCGCCGCGTCGACCTCGACCCGGTGGTCGAGTTTCCGGCCAGCGCGGGCGTGGTCGGCGACACCCGCATGGCCTCGGTGCTGGTCAAGGGCGCGGCGCGCGTATCGACCGTCGAACACCTGATGTCGGCCTGCGCCGGCCTCGGCATCGACAACCTGTACGTCGACGTCTCGGCCGAGGAAATCCCGATCATGGACGGCTCTGCCTCGTCGTTCGTGTTCCTGCTGCAGCAGGCCGGCGTGCAGGAGCAGGGCGCGGCGAAGAAATTCATCCGCGTGCTGAAGGACGTCGAAGTGCGGCACGGCAGCGGCGAGCAGGAAAAGTGGGCGCGCCTGTCGCCCTACGACGGCTTCAAGCTCGACTTCTACATCGAATTCAACCATCCCGCGGTGGATGGCACGACGCAGCGCGCGCTGGTCGACTTCGGCGACGTCTCGTACGTGCACGACGTCGCGCGCGCGCGCACCTTCGGCTTCATGCAGGACGTCGAAAGCCTGCGCGGCATGGGCCTGGCGCGCGGCGGCTCGCTCGAAAACGCCATCGTGATGGACGAATACCGCATCCTCAATTCGGACGGCCTGCGCTACGAGGACGAATTCGTGCGCCACAAGATCCTCGACGCGATCGGCGACCTGTACCTGGTCGGCCATCCGCTGCTGGCCAGCTACCACGCGCACAAGTCCGGGCATGCGCTCAACAACCAGCTGCTGCTGGCGTTGCTGGAGCGGCCGGACGCCTACGAAATCGTCGCCTTCGACGCGCCCGGCACGGCGCCGGCGTCGTATGTGCGCCAGATGGCGCGCGAGTGGGCGCTCACCTGAGAACTTGCCGTCGGCTTGATGCCTAGCGCCGGCGCGCGGCCATCGCCTTGATGGCCGCGATCAAGGTGGCGTTTTGCGGCGTGGCCGGCAACGCGTCGCCGAGTTCGGCGAACGCCGACACCGCCGCCGGCGGAAAATTGAGCTGCTGGGTATGCACCACCGGCG
This sequence comes from Pseudomonadota bacterium, assembly GCA_030272785.1. GTDB lineage: Bacteria > Pseudomonadota > Gammaproteobacteria > Burkholderiales > Burkholderiaceae_D > JAFCUW01. Next base: position 1,171 of record JARXKM010000347.1, on the reverse strand, counting down.
CGATGCTGCGCGTGACCTGCACCTTCAGCTTGATGGCGTTGATCTGCCAGCCGCGCTTCATCAGCGCCGCCTGCAGCTTCGGCACCTGCTGCTTGAGCTTGGCCGCCACCGCCGATGTCGGCGTCGCCAGCACCAGTTGCGCATCCTCGAACGAGAGCACGTCGCAGCTGGCAAACATCGGCGGCAGCGCGGCGGCGCAATCCTGTTGCAGGCTGGCCATGCGCATCGCCGCCGGCAGCAGGCTGGCCATCCGCGCGTTGCCGCTCAGAAAGGTCGTTGCCCCGAGCGACGTCTGGCGCGCCGCCTTGGTGCCGTAGATGTGGCCGATGCCTTGATTGTGGGAAGTAAACCGCATGAGGCGCAACATAGCACAGCCGGCGCGGCCAGGCGAGCCCGATGTTGGCTGCGGGTCGCCTGCGGTTGCCGCTGCCTTGCAGTACAATTTGATAACATTGATTTGGTGCATGCACTTGTTATCCGGCCCATTAACCCCAAGTGTGGCCGTATCGCATGATAAAATCACTGTCTTTTTGCCATAGTCGGCCCGCGATGGATACGTTGTGATATCTCCCGGGCTCTTTTTCGCGGCGCATTTTTCAAGAATTCAAGCATGTCATTACTGACCCAGATTTTCGGTAGCCGCAACCAGCGGCTGCTCAAGCAATATCAAAAGACCGTGCGCGAGATCAACGCGTTCGAGCCGCAGATCGAAAAGCTGTCCGACGCTGACCTGCAGGCCAAGACTGCGGAATTCAAAGACCGCATCAAGAACGGCAGCTCGCTCGACGATTTGCTGCCGGAAGCGTTCGCGGTATGCCGCGAGGCGGCCCGGCGCGTGCTCAAGATGCGCCATTTCGACGTGCAGATGATCGGCGGCATGGTGCTCCACTACGGCAAAATCGCCGAAATGGGCACCGGCGAGGGCAAGACCCTGATGGCGACCCTGCCGACCTACCTGAACGCGCTGGCCGGCAAGGGCGTGCACGTCATTACCGTCAACGACTACCTGGCGCAGCGCGATGCCGAGTGGATGGGGCGCCTGTACAGCTGGCTGGGCCTGAGCACCGGCGTGAACCTGTCGCAGATGGACCACGACACCAAGCAAAGCGCCTACGCGGCCGACATCACCTACGGCACCAACAACGAATTCGGTTTCGACTACCTGCGCGAC
>JARXKM010000346.1 GCA_030272785.1 Pseudomonadota bacterium | reverse complement strand
TGCGGCCGGCGTGCGCGCCGGCGCGCGCGGGGCGCAGCACGCGATCAGCGTCAGCGTGGCAGGCGCGCCGGCCTGGATCGACGCCGACCCGACCCGCATCGAGCAGATCATCGCCAACCTGCTCGACAACGCCATCAAGTACACCGCCGCCGGCGGCGCCATCGCGCTGGCGGTGCGCGTCGACGGCGACGACGTGGTGCTGACGGTAAGCGACAACGGCGTCGGCATCCCGGCCGAGCTGATAGCGCACGTGTTCGACCTATTCGTGCAGGGCGCGCGTCCGCTCGACCGTGCGCAAGGCGGGCTCGGTGTCGGGCTGGCGCTGGTGCGCCGGCTGGCGCAGATGCACGGCGGGCGCATCGCCGTGCACAGCGACGGCCTGGGGCATGGCAGCAGTTTCGAACTGCGGCTGCCGCGCGCGGCAGCGCCGGCGCGCGCCGCGCCCGCGCCGGCGCTCCTGGCGTCGTCCGGGCTGCGCGTGCTGCTGATCGAAGACAACGACGACGGCCGCGAGATGATGACGATGATGCTCGAAGCGCAGCACTACCACGTGATCGCCGCGGTCGACGGCAGCGAGGGACTGCGGCTGGCGGCCGAACAGGCGCCCGACATCGCGCTGATCGACATCGGCCTGCCCGGCATCGACGGCTACGAAGTGGCACGCCGCATGCGCGCCGACCCGGCCACCAGCGCGGTGCGGCTGGTGGCGCTGACCGGCTACGGCCTGGCCAGCGACCGCCAGCGCGCGCTGGCGGCCGGCTTCGACAGCCACCTGGTCAAGCCGGTCGAGATGCTGGTGCTGCTGGCCGTGCTGGAGGCGGTGGACGCGGCGCCCGCCGCGGCGCCCTGAATTTCAGGCGCGGTGCAGGCGCTCGGTGGCGATGCGGCGCAGCTCGTCGAAGTCGACCGGCTTGATCAGGTGGTGGTCGAAACCGGCGTCGATGGTGCGCTGGCGTGCGTCGTTCTGGCCCCAGCCGGTCAGCGCGATCATCAGCACCTGCTGGGCACCCGGCTGGCAGCGAATGCGGCGCGCCGCCTCGTAGCCGTCCATGCGCGGCATGCCCAGGTCCATCACGATCATGTCGGGCATGGCGCGCGCGGTCGCCTGCACCGCCTCGCAGCCGTCGTAGGCGGTCGTGACCCGGCAGTTCTCCATTTCAAACAGCGCCTGCAGCGAATCGGCGGCGTCGCGGTTGTCGTCCACCACCAGCACCTTCGGGCGCAGGTCGACCAGTTCCGCCTGGCCGGCGCCGGTGCTTTCCGCCGCCGCCGGCGCGGCGTCGAGCACCGGCAGCGCGACCGTGAATTCGCTGCCCTTGCCGAGTCCCTCGCTGCGCGCCTGCACGCTGCCGCCGTGCATTTCGGCGAACTGGCGCGACAGGCTCAGGCCGATGCCAAGGCCGCTGGCGATCTGGCCCGACGGCGGACGGCTTTGCTCGAACATCGAAAAGATCCGTTCCAGCGCGCTCTCTTCGAGGCCGATGCCGGTGTCCTTCACGTGAATCTGCAGCATGCCCTCGGCGACCTGCGCGCGCAAGGTGATGACGCCGTCGGCCGGCGTGAACTTGATTGCGTTGGCGACGATGTTCGAGACGATCTGCACTACCCGCGCATAGTCGGCCAGCAGCGCCACCGGGGCGGGCGGCAGCTGCTGCACGATGCGGATCCGCTTCGCCGCGGCGGCGCCCGAACAGAGCTCGATGACGTGGCCGATGATCGCCGCGAACGTGGTCGGCGCGCGCTGCAGCGCGATCTTGCCGCTGTTGATGCGCGCCACGTCGAGCAGGTCGTCGACCAGCCGCGTGAGGTGGGTGACCTGGCGATCGACCACTTCGCTCACCTTGCGGATCGGCGCCTGGTCGGGATAGAGCTGCGTGAGCACGCCCATCGAGGTGCGGATCGGCGCCAGCGGGTTGCGCAGTTCGTGGCCCAGGCTGGCGAGGAATTCGTCCTTGCGGCGATCGGTCTCGCGCACCTGGTACTGTTTTTCGCGCGCTCGCAGCACCGACTGCAGCGACGTGATCAGGGTCAGCGTGCGCACCGGGCGTTCGAGCAGGGTGACGTTGCCGAGCACCGCGATGGCCTGGCGTACGCCGAGCGAATCGGGGCCGCGGTTGGTCAGCAGCACCACCGGCAGGTCCGACCAGGCAGGCTGCGCGAGGACGAATTCGCCGATCGTCTTCAGGCCGCCCGACGACAGCGCCTCCTCGACCGTGAGCACGGCGCCGACGCCGAGCCGCAGTTGCTCGGCCAGCGCCGCCGCGCTGCCGGTGATGAGGTTGTCGACCCCCGCCAAGGTCAGCATTTTCGACGCCAGCACCGCGTCCTGGCCGGATGGCGCGTAGATGAGGATGCGTTTTTCCATGGGCTCGCTACTCGTCCTCGTCGTGGAAATTGAAGAACGCGCCTTCGTCGAACGTCGGCACGCCGGTCAGGATGCCGTGGAAATTGGTCAGCACGTCGCCGACCCAGATGCCTTTCGCGCTGCTCATGCCGAACAGGCGGATGGTGCGTTCGTGCTTGCCGACGCGCTTCTTGAACACCGAGATCGCCTGGCGCACCTTGCCGCGCGATTCGAAGTAGCGCAGCATGATGACGGTGTCGGCGATATAGCTGGCGTCGAGCGCGGTCGACATGTTGCTGCCGATGATGCCAGGGTGCACCCCGACCAGCAAGGTGACGACGCCGCGCTGGCCCAGATAGGTCAGCAGTTCATGCATGTGGGTGGCGAGGAAGCGCTCGTCCGGCATCGCCTGCAGGTAACCGTTCAGGCTGTCGATGACGATCACGCGCGCGCCGGCCGCCTCGGCGTCGACCACCGCCTGCATGAATTCGCCGGGCGCCATTTCGGCCGGGTCGATCTGCTGGATGTCGAGCATGCCGCTGGCGAGCGCGCCGTGCAGGTCCATGCCCAGGCCGGCCGAGCGCAGCAGCAGGTTGTTGATGCCTTCCTCGAACAGGAACATGGCCGCCTTCTGGCCGCGCTGGGTGGCGGCGTAGGCGTACTGCGCGCACAGCGACGACTTGCCGGTGCCGGGCGGCCCCGAGATCAGCGTGCTGGTGCCCTCATCGAGGCCGCCGCCGGTGAGGGCGTCGAGTTCGGGCAGGCCGCTCGAGAGCTGCCTGCGCTCGCCGACGACGCGCGTTTGCGCCGCGATCAGGCGCGGGTACACCACCAGGCCGCCGGTGACGATCTTGTAGTCGTGCGAACCGCCGCGAAAGGCGATGCCGCGATACTTGACGACCCGCACGCGGCGCCGTTCGGAGCCGTAGTCCTGGTTGATCAGTTCGAGCGTGATGACGCCGTGCGCCACGCTGCGCACCTGCAGGTCGCCCGACAGCGCGGTACGGTCGTCGAGGAACAAGGTGGTGCAGCCTTTGCCGGCCAGGTACTGCTTGAGCGCGAGCACCTGGCGGCGGTAGCGCAGCGGGCTTTCGGCCAGCAGCTGCAGTTCCGACAGCGAATCGAGCGCCACGCGGGTCGGCTTGTGCTGTTCGATGGCGTCGAGGATGCGCTGGGTGGTCATGCCCATCTCGATTTCGGCCGGGTGGAAGATGGTGAACTGCTGATCCGGGTGGAGGATGTTCTCGTCCGGGATGATGTCTTCGACGTGGATGCCGTCCATTGACCAGCCGTGCGAGGCGGCCACCGCGTTCAGTTCGACGCGCGTTTCGGCCAGCGTGACGTAGATGACCGATTCGCCGCGCCGCACGCCCTCGTATAGAAATTGCAGGGCCAGCGTGGTCTTGCCGGTGCCGGGCTCGCCTTCGATGAGGAACAGGCGGTCGCTGGTGAGGCCGCCGCCGAGGATGGTGTCGAGCCCGGCCACGCCGGTGGAGAGGAAGCGAGTGGTGTCGCTGTTTTGATTGTCCATCGTGGCGTCGCCCGTCGATTTGGCTGAAACTTGTCGGTGTGGGATAGATGAGAAATGGTACCTGAATGCTTTTCTGCTTGGCGTCCGGTTGACGCGGGCGGGGCGGGGCGCGGAACGCGCGCGGCAGGGCATCTCCGTTGAACTGCGGCCGATGGCGGCGGTCGGATACTGGTGAAAATGGCAAAGGCTCTGATATAATCCGAGCACAGTCGGGGCGTAGCGCAGCCTGGTAGCGTACTTGCATGGGGTGCAAGGGGTCGAGTGTTCGAATCACTCCGTCCCGACCAATGGAATCAATGACTTAGGCGAAACCGGCGCAAGCCGGTTTTTTGTTTTTGCGCTCCGTGCACAACGTATACACAAAATCTTCTCCATGAACGATGTTTGTGCGCGCACAAATCAGGTCAGCTTCGCTGGTCATCTCCCGGGTGGACAGCAAACATCGTGGCCCCGATCGCTGTCGGCGCCCCTACTTTCCGGTTAGTTGGCCCCTGCTATTCGGTGCGACTGGCCTTGATGCACGACTGCACCCAAAGTTCAATTTCGCTCTTGATCCACCCTGATGAGCGTCCTCTCAATTTGACTGGCTTGGGGAATTCACCTTTCTGGATGGCCTCGTAGACGCTACTTCTAGATTTTCCGCAAATCGTCAGCACTTCTTGAAGCCGAATAAATCGCACTTCCTTCGTCTGGGGAGCTGCTCGCCGTTCTCCCCTGGAGACCCTGTCAAGGTGATTCATGATTTACTCCGTCAGTTCTCAAGTTGCGCCATGTCACTGCTGTGCGTGTCGCCCCCAATTGATATTCATTCAATAGCGTAGCACTGGCGAGGTAAAAAAATTGTGCGAAAAGTCAATCGTGAACAACGGCGAAGCATCGGTTCGCCTTCAGAAATTTAGTGCTGCGCTGCCGGAACCGCTTGCCAGCGCATCGTCAATGACACGACATTGCTGCCGGACCGCTGCGCCAGGCGGTGCGTGACCTTCTCGCCGATCACCTCGTACTGATCCAGCTTGAGCAGTTCCATGTCCGGGTTGGGCACGGAAATTACTTCGATCG
>JARXKM010000345.1 GCA_030272785.1 Pseudomonadota bacterium | reverse complement strand
GCAAATGCTCGCCATAGCCCGAGCTATGGCTGTGCTTTGCGCCTCGATCGGCCACTTTCTGGCGCGCTGCTCTGGCACGGCCGAAAAACTCTCAGCCTCTGACCGAGACGCCGATGCGGACCCGTTCGCTGCTGCGCTGGCTGCTGCTGCTGCAGGCGGCGGCGGCGCTGGCGCTCGCCGGCGCCGCCTGGCGCTGGCTCGGCGTGCGGCCGGCGCCGGTCGCGCTGCTGCTCGGCGCTAGCGCGGTGCTGCTGGTGCGCCTGCTGATCAACGCGAACAATTTCGTCCTCAGCGCCCGTTCGGCCAGCGTCACGCCGGCGCCGTTCCGGCTCGGCCTGGCCGGCAGCCTGCGCCTGTTCGGCGAGGAGTTCGCCGCCTCGATGCTGCAGTCGTCGTGGAGCATGCCGCGCGCCGCGCCGCGCCAGGTGATCTACCCGGACGGCGCCGCGCCGCCGGTGCTGCTGCTGCACGGTTACGGCTGCAACAGCGGCTACTGGAGCGCGCTCGCGGCGCGGCTCGACGGCGCCCGCATCAGCCACGCCACGCTCGACCTCGAGCCGATCACCGGCGACATCGACGGTTATGTGCCGCAGGTGCAGCGCGGCGTCGCGGCGCTGTGCGCGGCCAGCGGTGCGGCGCAAGTGGTGATCGTCGCCCACAGCATGGGCGGCCTGGCCGCGCGCGCCTGGCTGCGCGCCCACGGCAGCGCACGCGCGGCGCGCGTGATCACCCTCGGCACGCCGCACCACGGCACCTGCCTGGCCAGTTTCGGCATCGGCCGCAATGCCGCCCAGATGCGCCGCGGCGGCGTCGCCGACGGCCAGGAAAGCGCCTGGCTGGGCGCGCTGGCGCAGGCCGAAAGCGCCGCCACGCGCGCTCTCATCACGTCGATCTACAGCCACCACGACAACATCATCGCGCCGCAAAGCTCCAGCGTGCTCGAAGGGGCGCGCAACATCGCGTTCGGCGGCGTCGGCCACGTCGCGATGGGGCGCAACCGGCGCGTGCTGGCGTGCGTGATGGCCGAAATCGCCGCGCCGCCGGCTGCCGCCGCCTGATCATACGGCGCAGCGCCGTCGCGCGCTTGCGTTGGCAGTCGGGCCGGCTTAGGAGTAAGCTCGACGCTTCGCTCTCCTTCCCTGACCGTCACGTGGCCGCACGCATCCTCATCGTCGAAGACAACCCCGCCAACATGGAGTTGATGTCCTACCTGCTGACCGCCTTCGGCCACACGCCGCTGATGGCGTTCGACGGCGTGAGCGGGGTGCGGCTGGCGCACGAGCAACTGCCCGACCTGATCCTGTGCGACGTCAACCTGCCCAAGCTCGACGGCTACGGCGTGGTCGGCGCGCTCAAGGCCGACGCGCGGCTGCGCCACATCCCGGTGCTGGCGGTGACCGCGCTGGCGATGGTGGGCGACCGCGAACGCCTGGTCGCCGCCGGCTTCGACGGCTACCTCGCCAAGCCGATCGAGCCGGAGCAGTTCGTCGCCGAACTGGCGCCGTTCCTGCCCGCCGGGCCGGCGCCGGCGTCGCAGACATTGCTGATCATCGACGACGACCCGTTCATGCTCGAGATGCTGGCCGACTTCTTCGGCCAGCAGGGCTACACGCTGCTGACGGCGCTGACGGCGGCGGCCGGCCTGGCGCTGCTCGCGCGCCATGCCGTGCACACCATCATCTGCGACCAGCGCATGCCGCTGATGACCGGCACCGCTTTCTTCGAGCGCGCCAGGCAGCTGCACCCCGACTGCTACCGGATCATGCTCACCGGCCAGGCCGACAACGCGGCGATCGTGCTCGCCGTCGAGCGCGGCGACATCGACCGCTATTTCACCAAGCCGTGCGACGGCGGCGCGCTGCGCGCCGGCGTGGCCGAAGGCATGCGCGTGCAGGCGATGCGGGCGGCATTGCTGGCCGGCTGACTGCGCACGCGCTGGCGATCGTGCCGGGGCGGCCCGCTTTAGAACCCGATCTCTAGTTTTGGTATCTAAAATAGTTTCGACGATCGGCACGCAGCAACCCCACGACAGGAGAACAACATGGTCAAGAAACTGAAGGAAGTGGCAAAGAACGAAGACAAGCAACTGGCCAGCGCGGTGCGCACCTCGGCCCAGCAGATCTGGCATGCCGGCCTGGGTGCGTTCGCCAAGGCGCAGGAGGAGGGCGGACGGGTTTTCAACAAGCTGGTGCAGGAAGGCACCGACCTGCAGAAGCGTACCCGCTCGATGGCCGAGGACCGGGTCGGCGACATGAGCGACACCGTCTCGAAGGTGGCCGATGGCGTCAGCAAGCAGGCGGCCGGCTCGTGGGACAAGCTCGAACAGGTGTTCGAGGAGCGCGTGGCGCGCGCGCTGGCCACCATCGGGGTGCCGACCAGCAAGGACATCGCGGCATTGACGCGCCAGGTCGAGCAGCTTGCGCAGATGGTCGCGCAGCTGGGCGGCCGGCCGGCGCCTGACGGCAAGGCGGCGGGCCAAGGTCCGGGCGGCGCGGCGCGCAAGGCGGCCGCGAAAGGGCCGGCCAAGCAGGCCGCGAAAGGGCCGGCCAAGTCGGCGGCCAAGGGTGTGGGCAAGAGTGCGGCCAAGGGCGTGGCCAGGGGTGCTGCCGACGGCGCGGACGCCAGTTCGGACCAGGGCGGCGCCAGGCCGGCCGTCAAGGCGGCCAGGAAGGCGGCGCCGCGCAAGGCGGCCGCGAAGAAGGCTGGCGCGGCGCCGGCCGGCGACAACTAAACGTGCGGCGCGGCCGGGTCTGCCGCGTCGTTTGACCCATGCATTCGGTGGTATGCTGGAGGCAGAGAAAACACCAGTCGCCCGCCATGCTCCAGAAAGCTCCACGTCGAACCCGCGAACGCATCCTCGAACTGTCTTTGCGGCTGTTTAATGAGTTTGGCGAGCCGAATATCACGACCACCGTGATTGCCGAAGAGATGAATATTTCGCCCGGCAACCTGTACTACCATTTCCGCAACAAGGACGACATCGTCAACTCGATTTTCGTCAAGTTCGAGGCCGAGATCGAGCGCATCCTGACGGTGCCCGACACGCGCCGTTCGAACATCGAAGACGTCTGGCTATACCTGCACCTGATGTTCGAACTGATCTGGCGCTACCGTTTTTTCTACCGCGACCTGAACGACCTGCTCTCGCGCAACCGCAAGCTCGAGCTGCACTTCAAGCTGATCCTGGCGCACAAGATCAAGGTCGCCAGGCAGCTGTGCCTGGACCTGCGCAGCGAGCAATCGCTGGAGGCGTCCGACGCCCAGATCGACGCGATGGCGACCAACATGGTGGTCGTCGCCACTTACTGGCTATCCTACGAATACGTGCGCAATCCGCGCAACTACACCGAACAGAAAGCGATGTCGGACGCGCTCGCGCGCGGCTGCTACCAGGTGCTGTCGATGCTCGGGCCCTACCTGTGCGGCGACACCCACCTGCTGTTCGAGAAGCTGTCGCAGGAATACCTGAAAAAACTCCATTGAGAAGGACACCGGCATGGCATGGACTGCATTCCCGCACGCAGACGCCCGCTTCGTCTACAGCGCCGAGCAACTGAAGCTGGCCTGGCCGCAGCTGCACATGGGCGACTGCGAACCGTTCCCGAAGAAGGCAGCGCTGGTTGAGGCGTGGATCGCGTTTCACGCCGGCCAGTTCGCGCGTGCCGCCAGGCTCGGGCTCGATGTCGGCGTGGACGGCTATACGGTCGCGCACAAGGCTAGCTGCATCTACGCGAACTATCTGGAGCCGAGCGAAAAAAAGAAGTTCGCGCTGTTCGAGGAAGTGGCCGAGCGCTGCGACCGGCAGCAGCTCGAGCAGCCCGACAACCCGGCCGGTTACTACTGGCAGGCCTACGCGCTGGGGCGCTACGCGCAAGGCATCTCGATCGTCAAGGCGCTGGCGCAGGGGATCGCGCCGAAGGTTCGGGCAGGGCTCGACAAGGCGATCCGGCTGGCGCCCGCACACGCCGACGCCCACATCGCGCTGGGCGCCTACCATGCCGAGATCATCGGCAGCGTCGGCGCCATGATCGGCGCCCTGACCTACGGCGCGCGCAAGGAGGACTGCTACAAGGCGTTTTGCCGCGGGCTCGAACTGGAGCCGCATTCAGCCATCGGGCGGGTCGAATACGCCAACGCCATGGTGATTTTGGAAGGGAAGAAGAAGCTGGCCGAGGCGCGCGAGCTGTACCGCGAGGCGGCCGCGCTGACGCCGCAAGACGCCACCGAATGGCTCGACATCGCCGTCGCGCAAGCACAGGCAGAGGCGCGATGAAATCGATCGCCGTCTATTGCGGCGCCTCGTTCGGCGTCGATGCGCAGTACGCTGAGGCGGCGCGGGCGCTGGCGCAGGTGCTGGTGGGGCACAACATCGGGCTGGTCTACGGCGGCGGCAACGTCGGCCTGATGGGCGTGATAGCCGACGAAGTGCTGCGCCTGGGCGGCGAAGCGACCGGCGTGATACCGCGTGCGCTGCTCGATCGCGAAGTGGGGCACGGCGGGCTCACGCGCCTGTTCGTCGTCAAGGACATGCACGAGCGCAAAGCCATGATGGCCGAGCTGTCGGACGGCTTCATCGCCATGCCGGGCGGGATGGGCACGTTGGAAGAACTGTTCGAAATGCTGACCTGGTCGCAGCTGGGCATCCATGCCAAGCCGGTCGGGCTGCTCAATGTCGGCCGCTTCTACGACGGGCTGATCAGTTTCGTCGCGCACCAGCAAAGCGAAGGCTTCGTGCGCGCCGAGCATGCCGGCCTGATGATGGTCGAAACGACACCCGAAGCGATCGTGCGGCGCCTGCAGGCGGCGCGGTCGTGCGCGTAGGCCGGTGCGGCAACAAACGCGGCCCAGTTCGCTTCCCCCGCTGGGGTCAGGTCTGACAATCGGACATTTTTCTGGGGTCAGGTCTGACATTCGGACAAAAAGCTGGGGTCAGGTCTGACATTCGGA
>JARXKM010000042.1 GCA_030272785.1 Pseudomonadota bacterium | reverse complement strand
GCATCGTCGCCAAGCCGAAGGGCAAGATCGTCATCGCCACCGTCAAGGGCGACGTCCACGACATCGGCAAGAACATCGTCTCGGTGGTGCTGCAATGCAACAACTTCGAAGTGGTCAACATGGGCGTGATGGTGCCCTGCTCCGAGATCCTGGCGCGCGCCAAGGTGGAAAACGCCGACATCGTCGGGCTGTCCGGCCTGATCACGCCCTCGCTCGAAGAGATGGCGCACGTGGCCAAGGAAATGCAGCGCGACCCGCACTTTCGCATGCTGAAAATCCCGCTGCTGATCGGCGGCGCCACCACCTCGCGCGCCCACACGGCGGTCAAGATCGCCCATAACTACGACGGTCCGGTGGTGTACGTGCCGGACGCCTCGCGGTCGGTGTCGGTGGCGCAGGCGCTACTCACGCCCGAGTCGCGCGACCAGTACATCGACGACATCGCGCAAGACTATGTGCGCATCCGCGAGCAGCACGCCAGCAAGAAAGCGCTGCCGATCCTGTCGCTGGCGGCGGCGCGCGCCAACAAGACGGTGGTGCCGTTCGCCCCGGTCCGGCCGAAATTCATCGGCCGGCGCGTCATCAAGAACGTCGACCTGGCGACCTTGGCGAAGTACATCGACTGGGGTCCGTTCTTCCAGACCTGGGACCTGGCCGGCCCGTTCCCGGCGATCCTGACCGATCCGGTGGTGGGCGAAGCGGCGGCCAAGGTGTATGAAGAAGGCCAGGCGCTGCTCAAGAAAATCATCGACGGGCGCTGGCTGACGGCGAGCGGCGTGATCGCCCTGCTGCCGGCCAACAGCATCAACGACGACGACATCGAGGTGTATGCCGACGACACGCGCGAGCGCGTCGCGCTGACCTGGTACGGACTGCGCCAGCAAGGCGTCAAGCCGGTGATCGACGGTGTGGCGCGGCCGAACCAGTGCCTGTCCGACTTCATCGCCCCGAAGGCATCCGGTGTGGCCGACTACATTGGCATGTTCGCCGTGACGGCCGGATTGGGCATCGAAAAATACGAAAAGCGCTTCGAAGACGCGCACGACGACTACTCGTCGATCATGCTCAAGTCGCTGGCCGACCGGCTGGCCGAAGCGTTTGCCGAATACCTGCACGAGCGGGTACGCACCGACCTGTGGGGCTACGCCGCCGGCGAAGCGCTCGGCAGCGACGCGCTGATCGCCGAAGCCTACAGCGGCGTGCGGCCGGCGCCTGGCTATCCGGCGTGTCCCGAGCACACGGTCAAAGCCGACATGTGGAAAGTGCTGCAGCCCGAAGAGATCGGCATGCAGCTGACCGAATCGTACGCGATGTATCCGGGCGCGGCGGTATCGGGTTTCTACCTGGCTCACCCGGCGTCGAAATACTTCGTGGTCGGCAAGATCGGTACCGACCAGCTGGCCGACATGGCAGCGCGGCGCGGGGTCGACAGCGCCCAGCTCGAGCGCTGGCTCGCCCCCAATCTCTAAGCGAAAACAAGAAAATTGGGGTCAGGTCTAGAGAATTGGGGTCAGGTCTGACAATCGGACATTTTTCTGGGGTCAGGTCTGACATTCGGACATTTTTCTGGGGTCAGGTCTGACATTCGGACATTGCGCGCTGTTTTACCGTCCATTTCGTCATGAAGCGATGCGTGATTGCAGCTCGTTTGGCGCGCCGACTGGCTTGTGCCTGCCAGTTTTGACTGAAAAATGTCCGATTGTCAGACCTGACCCCAGATTTTTGTCCGATTGTCAGACCTGACCCCAACAAAATGTCCGATTGTCAGACCTGACCCCAGCGCTGAGCTGACCCCAGCGCTGAGCTTGCCAGCGCAGCGCTTACTGCTGATCGCGCTTGAACTTGCTCAATGCGAGGACGGCGAACAGCAGCGCAAAGCCGAGCTCGGCAGCCATGGCGGTGCCTGCCGCATCCATCCCCAGCCCGCGCCAGGTCATCGCGTCGAGGCCGTCGATCGCCCAGCGCGTCGGCACCGCCACCGTCACCTTTTGCACCCAGTCGGGGAACATGAACGACGGCACCCAGGCGCCGCCCAGCATGACCATGATCAACGTGGCGAACACGGCGATGCCGCGCGCCGCTTCCGGCGTCTTGCCGAACGCGGCAATCAGCAGACCGAAGCTGGCCGTCAGCAGCGCGAAGCAGATCGCCACCCCAAGGAAGCCGAGCGGGTTGGCAATGTGCACGCCGAACACCGCCACCGCGAAGCCGAACATTACGCACAACAGGCCCAGCGCAATGATGGCGGCCGACGCGGCGCGCGCCAGCAGCACCGTGGTCAAAGTCACCGGCGCGGCGAGCAGCCGGTTCCAGATGCCGCTGCGCCGCGCCAGCAGGATGCCGATCCCCATGTCGACACCGAGGAACAGGATGAACTGCACGCCCATCCCGGCAAACGAATGCGCGTAGCTGTTGTAGCCTTGCTGTACCGGCCCCGAACTGACTTGCTGGTCGCTGGTCGTGAACGGCATCGACAGCCCGCCTGGCGCCGCCTGCGCCTGCGCCTGCGCCTGCGCCGGCCCCGCCTTGACCTGCGGGCGCTCCTGGTACTTCTTCACGCTGCCCAGCATTTCCTTCAGCGCGGCGCCATCCGGATCGCCCGCGGCGTGCTGTTCGATGTCTTGCATGGTCTTGTCGGTGAACGCCCGGCCGGTCTTGCCGCCGAACATTTCGGCGCTCACCACCTGCATCACCTGCTGCGTCAGCAATCCCTTCACCATCGCCAGCACCGCCTGCTGCGACGGGTCGTACAGCACGTCGATGCGCGGCTTGGCGGCGGCGCCGAACAGCGCCGCGCCGGCCGCTTCGCCGAATCCGGCGGGGATCACGATGGCCGCCTTCTGGCTGCCTTTGGCCACCGCCTGGCGCGCCTGCGCGGCGTCCATCTCGGTGATGCGCAGCGTGGCGTCGGCCTTGAGCGCGGCGGCAATCCGCTGGCCGACGTCGCCGCGGTCCTGCTGCACCAGGGCGACGTCGATGGCGCCGGTCTTGGCCGCGCCGGAGCCGCCGAACAGGTAACCGAAGAAGATGGCGATCAAGATCGGCAGCACCAGGTTGACCAGCAGCGCGCGGCGGTCCGACAGGAACAGGATCAGGTCTTTGCGTACGAGGGCGAGGAAAGCGGTCATGTCAGTCGCGCAGCGAGCGCCCGGTAAGGTTGAGGAAGATGTCTTCGAGCTTGGTCTGGGCAGTGGCGAAATGCAGCGCGCGGCAGCCTTGCCGCTCGAGGTAGCCCATCACCGCCAGCGCGTCTTCGCCGTGCGCCAGCAGGATGTCGAGCGTGCCGCCTTCGGCGCTGACCGCGCCCACCCCATGCAGCAGGCCGATGCCGTCGAGCAGCGCGGCCGGCGCCGGCGCCGCCAGCTCGACGCGCAGCGCGGCCTGCGCCGGCAGGCGCCGGAACAGCGCCGCCGGGCTCTCGTCGGCCAGCACCTTGCCATGGTCGATGATGACGATGTGGTCGGCCAGCCGCTCGACTTCTTCCATGTAGTGACTGGTGTAGATCAGCGACCGTCCCATCGCCTTGAGCTGCTCGAGCGTGTCGAAGATGGCGTTGCGGCTTTGCGGATCGACGCCCACCGTCGGCTCGTCGAGGATCAGCAGCTGCGGGTCGTGCATCAGCGCGGCGGCGATGTTGAGCCGGCGTTTCATCCCGCCGGAGAAGGTGGCCGGCTTGTCGCCGGCCCGGTCGAGCAGGTTCACCAGCGCCAGCACCTCGTCGCAGCGCCGCTTGAGCTGCGCGCCGCGGATGCCGTACAGCGCGGCGAACAATTTGAGGTTTTCGCGCGCCGACAGGTCGTCGTACAGCGCCAGGTCCTGCGGCACGAAGCCGATCTTGCGCTTGGCGCCGGACAGCCCTTGCGTGACCGCCTCGCCATCCATCTCGACGCTGCCGGAATCGGCCCGCAGCAGCCCGCAGATCATGCTGACGGTACTCGATTTGCCGGCGCCGTTCGGGCCGATCAGGCCGACCGTCTGGCCGGCCTGGACCTGGAACGAGACGGCATCGACGGCACGCCGCTCGCCGTACGATTTGCTCAGGTTCGATACCTTGAGTAAGACAGAAGTCATGGCGCCATCCGGTTGAAGTGATGGCCTGAAGTGTAACGGTCAACGCGGCGCCTGGCCCATTACATTTGTCACCACTTTGCAGGGATTATGCGGCAGGCGCCGCGCGGCGCCGCCACCTCAAATGGCGTAGCGCACCACGCTGTCGCTCCACTCGAAGGCGGCGACCTCGAACTCGACCAGTTCGTCGCTCGACATGGCCAGCTGCTTGAGCGTCGGCGTGACCAGGTCTTCGCCCTCGTGCATCTGTTCGATCGACTCGGCCAGCCGCAGCAGCTCGCCGAAGAAGCCGCTGCGATGCGTCAGCGCCACCGCCACTTCGTCGATCACCGGGATCTGCGTGACGATCTCGGACATCGAGATGCCGAACAAGGCGTCCATCAGCGACATGATGCCGACCGTGAAGGCAATGTCGGCGACGTTGCGCTGGCTCGGACGCAGCCGCTTGGCGAGCAGCTCGAGCAGGCGCCCGCGCGTGGTGGCGAGCATCAGCAGCGGCGACACGCTGGCGCCGTGCTGGCCCGGATCGACGTATAGCATGATCTGCAGCCAGCGCTGCAGCTGGCGCCGGCCCAGCACCAGCAAGGCCTGGCTGATCGAGTCGATGCGCTGGCGCGCGCCGACCGCCGGCGTGTTCACCAGCCGCAGCAAATTGAGCGCCAGGGTCACGTCGCGCTTGACCGCACGCTCGACGTCGATGTTTTCCGCCTCCGAGGTGATCAGCTTCATCAACTCCATCACCGCCAGCTGCGACGGCGTCAGCTTGCGCCCGCTGATCAGCACCGGCTGGGCAAAATAATAGCCCTGGAAGTAATCGAAGCCGAGCTCGCGGCAGATGTCGTACTGGGCGCGCGTCTCGACCTTTTCTGCCACCAGCTTCTTGTGCTCGCGCCGCAGGCGCACCGACAGCGGCACCAGCGCCGCCTCGGCCAGCTCGCGCAGGTCGATCTTGACGACGTCGACCAGCGGCAGCAGCCGCTCGAGGTCGGCCGTGATGGCGCGCGCGCCGCCGAGCGCGAAGCGGAAGCCGTGGCCTTTCAGTTCGGCCATCCGTTCGAGCAGCGGTGCGCTGGCTTCGACCGTCGCGCCCAGGGTCAGCAGCACCTTCTCGCGCGGCAGGAAGGCGAACATGTCGCCTTCAATCACGGCGGCGTCGACCTGCAGGAACGCCTGGGCGTCGCCGATCGCCTTTTCCAGCCCCAGCTGGCCGGCATGGGCGATCACCGCGGCGGTGGCCGCCAGTCCGCCGCCGCGCTGCGTGTTGCCGCCCTGGGCGTCGCGAAACAGCAGTTCGTAGCCGAACAGCGCCTGGTTGCGGTCGAGGATGGGCTGGCGGCCGAGGTGGAACTCGCGTACGGCGAGGTCGTGCGCGGCGTGGTGGGAAGCGTTGTCGGTCATCGCGGATCGATTCAGGGACGGGAGAATGCTGTTACTTTACCCCATTCTGTTGCGTCAGTGAATTTTTGTCATTGAATTTGAGACAAATTCTTTGCTCTACGCCATCGATTTATGGCACCGGCGCGCCGTCGACGAACACTTTCAGCTCACCCGGCGCAAATTCGGTCCACTGTTCGTTGGTCGTCAACGGCTCGGTGACGATCACGGCGACCCGGTCCTGCGGCGTGGTGACCTGGGAAAAATCGACGCTGACGTCCTCGTCGGACAGCTGGGCGGTCACGAACGGGTACTGGCGCACCACGTAGCACAGCCGGGTCGAGCAGTGGGCGAACAGCGCCGAGCCGTCCGACAGCATCAGGTTGAAGGCGCCGTGGGCGGCGACCTGGCGCACCAGTTCGGCCAGCGCGGCGCGCAGTTGCGCCAGCGGCGGCGCGACGTCGCCAAAGCGCGCGCGCAGTTCCTGCAGCAGGAAGCAGAACGCCAGTTCGCTGTCGGTGCTGCCGACCGGACGGAAGGCGCCGCTGAGCACCGGCGCGAACTCCTTGAGGTCGCCATTGTGGGCGAACACCCAGTAACGGCCCCACAGTTCGCGCACGAACGGGTGGCAGTTCTCCAGCGCGACGTGGCCCTGGGTGGCCTTGCGGATGTGCGCGATGACGTTCTTCGACTTGATCGGGTAACGCTTGATCAGCTCGGCCACGGGCGACGCCACGGCCGCCTGGTGATCGACGAAATGGCGCACGCCGGCACCTTCGAAAAATGCGATGCCCCAGCCGTCATGGTGGGTATCGGTGTGGCCGCCGCGCATGGCGAAGCCGGTAAAGCTGAAGACAATGTCGGTGGGGACGTTGCAGTTCATTCCGAGAAGTTGGCACATGGCGCCAGCTTACCATAGCCGGCGCGGGCCAGGCGGCGCGGGCGGGGCCGCGCCGCCGTTGCGGCCCGCTTAGTGCAGCAGCACCGGTTGGCTCATCAGGGAATCGTAGGAGCCGAGGAAGTCGTCGATCTCTTCCATCGTCGGTTCGCTGGCGATCAGGTTGTTGACGTCGCGCCGGAACGACTGCGCCAGCGCGCCGCCGATGAACGCTTCGCGCCGGCCGGACTTGTCGACGATCTCGTAGCCGCCGAAGCGCAGCGCTTCAAGGCTGTGATCGACGCCGAATTCGACGACGCTGTACTGCTCGCTGTTGTAGATCATGTTCATGCTCGCTCCTTGGCTCGATCAGGCGGTTGTGCAGGCTGACGGTGTGACTGGCTGTGCGCCTCCACTCCGAGGTGGGGCTGGCCGGACCGATTTCAAGGGTGCCGGCCCGGGGCCAGGTCCAACGTCAGTTCTAACAGCTGATCGTATGGCGGCGTGCACAGCCACGATCTCAACTGATCAAGGTGGGCCGTGCTGGCCAGCCCGATGTACAGGCGCTCGGGGCGGCGGCGCAGCAGCCGGTTTAATGTTACACGCAAAACCAGGTTGCCGGTGCAGCACAGGCAACCGGGCGCGATGCGCGCGATCAGCAGATGGGCGGAAGGGGTGAGGGTGGTGTGGCCGTCCGGCAAGCCTTCGAGCAGCACGGCGGTGGTGGTGGTGGTGGCGTCGGTGGCGGCGTCCAGCTGCGCGGCGATCAGCCGTTCGCGCGCGCCGGCGCCGGCACCGGTGACCAGGCTGGTGCGCACTGCGGGCAGCGCCGCGGCGCCGCTCATCCGCCTTTTTTGGCCAGCTTGCCCGGTTCGACGCCGAGCTGTTTGAGCTTGCGGTACAGGTGGGTGCGTTCGAGCCCGGTTTTTTCGGCCACGCGCGTCATGCTGCCGCCTTCGCGGCCCAGGTGATGTTCGAAATACATGCGCTCGAAGGCGTCGCGCGCCTCGCGCAGCGGCAGGTCGAAACTGAGGTTGTAGCCTTGCGGCTCGCCGTTCCCCAGCGCGCCCATGCGCGGCGCGATGCCGGCCGACTGCAGCGACTGGCTGGCGAACATCGACGCCGCCGCGCTGCTTTCCTCCGCCTGCGGCGCCATCATTGGCCGCGCCGCCATCACCGGCGCGCGCACCGTTTCCTGCGCCCGCGTCAGGCCCTGCTGGACCGCCTTGAGCAGCTTTTGCAGCGCGATCGGCTTTTCGAGGAAGTTGAGCGCGCCGATGCGGGTCGCCTCGACCGCGGTATCGATGGTGGCGTGGCCGGACATCATGATGACCGGCATCGTCAGCAGGCCGTCGCGCTGCCATTCCTTGAGCAGGGTCACCCCATCGGTATCGGGCATCCAGATATCGAGCAGCACCAGGTCCGGTGCGCCGGCGTTGCGCGCGTCGCGCGCCTGCTGGGCGTTTTCGGCCAGCTGGATCGCGTGTCCCTCATCGCCGAGGATTTCCGAGAGTAGCTCGCGGATGCCCATTTCATCATCAACTACGAGAATGTTTGCCATCTGTGTATTTGCCTTCTTCTCTCAATTGACCTGCCACGCGAAGTACGCCGCGCCTGCGTCGAAAGCCGTATTCTAAGCGCGTTTTCCCCCGTCGCGGCGGTTATGCCAGTTTTGCGGCCAGATTTGCGCTATCAGGCGCTAACTTTAACAGCAAAATCAGGACCGATGCGCCCGTTCCGTCATGGCGGTTCTGGATGTCGATGCGGCCACCGTGTTCATCGATGATTTTCTTCACCATCGGCAGGCCCAGGCCGGTGCCGCGCACCTTCGAGGTGACGTACGGCTCGAACGCGCGCGACAGGATGCGCGGCGCGAAACCGGGGCCGTTGTCGATGATCGCCAGGCGCACCGCGGTGCCCTCGCCGCCCTGCGCGTTCTGGTAGCGGATCGCCTCGGTGGTGATGTCGATGCGCGGCGGCGCCGCATCGGCCGCCCGCTCCGTCATCGCATCCTGGGCGTTCTGCAGCAGGTTGTGGATCACCTGGCGCAGCTGGGTGGCGTCGCCCATCACCGGCGGCAGCAGCGGCGCCAGGGTGGCGTGGATGATGTCGTTGTCGTCGTCGGCAAGGTAGAGGTCGAGGATCTCGCGGATCAGGTTATTGAGCAACAGCGGCTGCAGCACCGCCGGCGGCGCCTTGGCGTAGTCGCGGAAGTCGTCGACCATGCGCTTCATGGCGTCGACCTGGTTGACGATGGTGGTGGTGCTGCGCTTGAGCAGCGCGGCGTCGTCCGGCGCCAGGCGCGCCTCGAGCTTCATCTGCAGCCGTTCGGCCGACAACTGGATCGGCGTCAGCGGGTTCTTGATCTCGTGCGCCAGCCGGCGCGCCACCTCGCCCCACGCCACCGAGCGCTGCGCCGAGATGACGTCGGAGATATCGTCGAACACCACGATGTAGCCGCTGCCGACGCCGACCGGCAGGCGCGAGCCGCGCGCCAGCAGCATGATGTCGTGGTCGTCGGCGCTGCCGCTGCGGTGCGGGATTTCGATCTCGCGCTGCCAGTGAGCGCGCTGGCGCGCGCTGCCGGCCGCGCTCTGCGCGCTCTGGGTCGAGAACGCCCGCGTGATCGCCTCGGCGAACACTTCCAGCCCTTCGATCTCGCTCAGCACGCGCCCGAGGTGCGCGCTGACGTCGATCAGCAGGATGCGGTCGACCGCCTCGTTCGAATTGACGACGTTGAAGTCGACGTCGAGCACGATCACGCCGGCCGACATGTTGCCCAGCACCGACTCGAGGTGGGCCTTGGCGCTTTGCAGCGCGGCGCGGTTGCGTTCGACCGCGCTGCGCGCCTCGAACAGCTGGCCGGTCATGGTGTTGAACGACTGCGTCAGGGTGCCCAGTTCGTCCGAGGTGGTGACGATCGGGCGCGGCGACAGGTCGCCCTCGGCCACCGCGCGGGTGCCTTCGGCCAGCACCAGCAGCGGCTGCGCCAGGTTCGAGGCGATCAGGAAGGCGCAGGCGACGGCGCCGAAGATGGCCAGCAGCAAGGTCAATGTCAGCGTCTCGATGTACATCTTGCGCAGGCCGACGCGCGCCACGAAGCGGGTCTGGTATTCGCTGTAGGCGTTGCGCAGCACCTCGGCGTTGGTGGCCAGGTTGACCGGCACCGCCTGCACCAGCTGCAGGAAGCGCGGCGCCGCGCCGGGCGGCTCGGGCACCGCGATCACCGCGCGCAGGCGCAGGCCGGTGGCGGCGTCGAGCGCATCGGCGCCCTTGCCGGTGCTGGCCGGGCCATCCTTGAAGTCGCGTTCGATGCCGCCTTCGGACTGCGTGTAACCGCCCGGCATCTGCGCCTGTTTGAGCATCGCCGCGGTCGGCAGGTCGGCCGCCAGGTTGGCCAGCTTGTCTTCGGCCGCCGACGCCAGCAGCTTGCCGCCGGCGTCCACCAGCACCGCGCTCTGCACGCCCTCCTGCTCGCGCACGAGGCGTTTCAGGATGGTCCGGGTGGCCTCCGCATCCTGCCCGGCCAGGGTCGCGCTGGCCACCCCGGCGGCGGTGCCGAGCGCGGCGAGCGACTCGTCGAGCGCGGCGCGCCCGAGGTCGAGCCCGGACTGCAGCGCCGCCTCGATCTTGACGTCGAACCAGGAATCGATCGAGTGCGACACGAACTGCACCGACACCAGGAAAATCACCAGCCCGGGCAGGATGCCGATGCCGGCGAACAGCAGCACCAGCCGGGCCATCAGGCGCGAGCCGAACTTGCCGGCCTTGTAGCGGCCGAACAGGCGCGCCAGCGCGACCACCACGAAGATCACCAGCGCCACCGCGACGGCGGCGTTGAGCCCCAGCAGCCACGAATAGTAGCGGTCGAACGAGCCGGAATTGTCGGACGCCGAGGCGAGCAGGAACAGCAGGATGCAGACCATGCCGCCGCCGACGATCACCCCATACCGCAAGGCTTGGTTCACCGCCTATTCCGCCCTGTAAGTAAAGAACTTCTTGGTCGAACCGAGCTGCCAGCCGGCGTTGTTGAACGCATTCACTTGCAGCGGCTTTTGCAGGAACTGACGGTCCATGAACATGCGCAGGGTGACGTTGTAGGTTTCGCCCGGCTTCAGCGCCCCCTTCGGCGCGATCAGCCAGCGGCTGGGCCGGCGGATGTTAAACAGCGCCTCTTCCAGTGTCGGGAAGGTTTGCTGCACGCTGCCGACCACCGACACGTGGTACTGGCGCAGCAACACGTCATACCAGATGCGCTGGGTGTGATGCGCCACCACCGCCTTCTCGTCGGTCCACCACCAGCGCGGCCGGGTCAGTTCGATTTCGGTGGTGAAGAACAGCGGCACGCCGTGCTGGATCGCGTCCTCGAGGTCGTGATTGAGCTCGAACGCGTAGCGCGCATCGAGCCGGTAGCCCTCCTCGGTCGACTCGATATGGGCGAGCGCGATGTCGACACCGTCGGCCGCCTGCGCCTGTGCGCACGCGAACAACAGCAGCAGCTGGCAGGCGAGGAGTCGAAAAAATCGGGTTGTCACAAGTGGGCCGGAACCTTAAATAACCATCGCATAGTCGAAAGACCCGTTACGCCGCACTCTTCTGGAACAAGGCGTAAAACAAACCATCATGATCGACCTCGGCGCCGCCGGTGGGCAGCAACTGGCCCGGTGCCGCCAGCCGCAGCGCACCGTGGCGCGCCGCGAACGCGGCCGCTTGGGCCTCCGATTCCTGGGGCCATAGCGAACATGTCACGAACAGCAATTTACCATTCGGCCGCAGCATCTGCCAAAGGTTGTCGAGAATTTTAGACGAAAGTGTTGCAAGTTGGAGCGCGTCGCCCTTGCGGCGCAGCCAGCGGATGTCCGGATGGCGCCGCACGATGCCCGAGGCGGTGCACGGCACGTCGGCCAGGATGCGGTCGAACTGCTGGCCGTCCCACCACACCGCGGTTTGCGCCTCGAATGCCTTCAGGGTCGCCGTCAGGCCGAGCCGCTGCAGGTTTTCCTCGATCCGCACCAGCCGCTTCGGATCCGCATCGACCGCCGTCAGCTCAAGCTTGGCCAGCTCCAGCAGGTGGCCGGTCTTGCCGCCGGGCGCGGCGCAGGCGTCGAGCACGCGCATGCCGTCGTGCACGTCGAGCAGCGGCGCGGCCAGCTGCGCGCCGGCGTCCTGCACCGAGCACAGGCCCTGTTCGAAGCCGGGGATCAGGGTCACGCCGATCGCCTTGTCGAGCCGCACCGCCGACGGGCCGATGCGCGCGGCGACTATGCCGGCGTCGGCCAGCGTCTGTAAATACGCCTCGACGCTGGTCTTGCGCACGTTCACCCGCAAGGTCAGCGGCGGCTGCGCGTTGCCGGCCGTGAGGATCGCCTGCCAGTGCTGCGGATAGGCCGCCCTGGCGGTGTCGATCCACCATTGCGGGTAGTTCCACTGCGCCACCGGATCGTGCAGCGCGCTTTTCACCAGCGAGTCGCGCTCGCGCAGGAAACGCCGCAGCACCGCGTTGACCATGCCCTTGGCGTGCGCCATGTCGGGATGCGAGGTGGCCACCGTGACGGCCTGGTCGACGACGGTGAATTCCTCGTACGGCGCGCTGGCGCCTTCGGGCGTGTCGATCAGCGACAGCGCGCAGCACAACAGGCTGGCCAGCATCGGCGGCTCCGGCGCCTTCGACGTCATCAGGCTCAGCAGCACTTCGCTGCGGCCCAGCTGGCGCATGGTGCGGTAGGCGATGTCCTGGATCGCGCCGCGCGCCTGTGGCGACGCCTGGGTCACGCCGAACGCGGTCGTCAGCGCCTGCGGCAGCGCCGCGCCGGCGCGCACCTGCGCCACCGCGTTGGCCGCGCCGAGCAGGCACAGCGCCAGCGAATCGGGCTTCAGGCGCGGCAGGTAGCCCGGCTGCAGCACCGGCTTGACCTCGTAGCTGGCGCGCAGCGGCGCGGCGGCGCGCACCGGGGCGGGCGCGCGCACGGCGGCGCCGGCGCCGGGCTGGGCCGGCTTGGCCGGCTTGGCGGCGGTTTTGATGGAGAGCGTGTAGCGCTTGGCGGTCATGGTGATCTTTGCGTAAGGCGTGACAGGCGCGCGGCGGCGGCAATTGCGCACATCGGCTGCACCATAAAGGCGCCAATTGTAACGGCTAAGCCCCGCGCCACGTTCAAAACGGGCGATTTGACAACAAAATCGCCGACGACCGCGCGCCACCGCCGCCGTATTCCGCGCAGCGCCAAACCAGTATCAAACCAGTATAATTGGTGCTGTTTGCCCGTGGCCCTGCCACCGCTTTTTTCACTCTGACAGAATACCAGCACATGCTCGCCCAACAAAAACTCGAAATCGTTGCCCTGCTCCAGGCCGCCCTCGCCCCACTGACCGCCGGCACCGACCTGGTGGCGGCCGTGGTGCTCGAGCGCCCGCGCGACCCGGCGCACGGCGACGTCGCCTGCAATATCGCGATGCAGCTGGCCAAGCAGCTCAAGATGAACCCGCGCGAACTGGCCACCAACATCGTCGCCGCGCTGCTGGCCGATCCGGCCGCGCGCGGCGTCATCGAGGCGGCCGACGTCGCCGGCCCCGGCTTCATCAACCTGCGCGTGGCCGCCAGCGCCAAGCAGTCGGTGGTGCACACGATTCTCGATACCGGCGCGCAGTTCGGCCGCAGCGAGGCCGGCGCCGGCAAGAAAGTGGTGATCGAATTCGTCTCGGCCAACCCGACCGGCCCGCTGCACGTCGGCCACGGCCGCCAGGCCGCGCTGGGCGACGCGCTGTCGTCGCTGTTCGAGTCGCAAGGCTACGCGGTCACGCGCGAGTTCTATTACAACGACGCCGGCGTGCAGATCGCCACGCTGGCGAACTCGGTGCAGGCGCGCCTGAAAGGCTTGCGCCCGGGCGACCTGCAGTGGCCCGAGTCGTCTTACAACGGCGACTACATCGCCGACATCGCCGACGACTTCAAGGCCGGCAAGACGGTCGCCGCCAGCGACGGCACGCCGGCCACCGCCAGCGCCGACGTCGACGACATCGACTCGATCCGCGCCTTCGCCGTGACGTACCTGCGCAACGAGCAGGACATCGACATGCAGGCGTTCGGCGTCAAGTTCGACAATTACTTCCTCGAGTCGTCGCTGTACGCCGACGGCAAGGTGCACCAGGCGGTCGACGCGCTGGTCGCGGCCGGCAAGACGTTCGAGGAAGGCGGCGCGCTGTGGCTGCGCACCACCGACTACGGCGACGACAAGGACCGCGTGATGAAAAAATCCGACGGCACCTACACCTACTTCGTGCCCGACGTCGCCTACCACATCGTCAAGTGGCAGCGCGGCTTCATCCAGGCCATCAATATCCAGGGCAGCGACCACCACGGCACCATCGCCCGCGTGCGCGCCGGCCTGCAGGCGGTCGGACTGGGCATCCCGCAGGGCTACCCGGACTACATTCTGCACAAGATGGTCACCGTCATGAAGGACGGCGAGGAAGTGAAAATCTCCAAGCGCGCCGGCTCCTACGTCACAGTGCGCGACCTGATCGAATGGTCCGGCAACGGCGACATCGCGCGCGGGCGCGACGCCGTGCGCTTCTTCCTCATTTCGCGCAAGGCCGATACCGAGTTCGTGTTCGACGTCGACGTCGCGCTGGCGACCAACGACGAAAACCCGGTCTATTACGTGCAGTATGCGCATGCGCGCATTTGCTCGGCGCTGGCCAACTGGGGCGGCGACGAAGCCCAGCTGGCGCGGGTCGACCTGTCGCTCCTGACCACGCCGCACGAGGAAAGACTGCTGGCCAAGCTGGCGGCGTATCCCGAAATGCTGCAGCGTGCCCAGGCCGAACTCGGCCCGCACCAGGTCGCGTTCTACCTGCGCGAGCTGGCCGGCGAGCTGCACAGCTACTACTTCGCCCACAAGTGGCTGCTCGACGACAACGAAGCGCTGAAGCTGGCGCGCCTGGCCCTGGCCACAGCCACCCGCCAGGTGCTGCGCAACGGCCTGGCCCTGATCGGCGTGTCGGCGCCGAACAAGATGTAAGCAGCAACGGTAAGCAGAAACGGTAAGCAGAAATTTAGCGCACACAGCTCGTCAACCCCGAAGGCACCCATGCATCGTCAACTTCTTCACACCGCACCACGGCGCCAGCAGGGCAACACCCTCACTGGCATGATCATCGGCCTGATCATCGGCCTGGCCATCGCCGTCGCGGTGGCGCTGGCGATCACCAAGGGCGCCACGCCGTTTACCGACAAGAGCGCCAAGCCGGCCAAGCTGGAGCCGACGGCCGGCCAGGTGTCCGACCCGAACAAGCCGCTGTACGGCAGCAAGGAAGCGGCGCGCGAGGCGAACCGGCAACTGGCCGACAAGCCGAAGAAGCCCGAAGCCGATCCGCTGGCGGCCGTTATCGCCACCATGAAGGATCCGGCCGACCTGAAGGCGGAAGGCAAGAAACCGGCCGCCCCTGCCACTGCCCCTGCCCACACGCCGGCCGCCGAGGCACCCGCCGCGCACGAACTGGCGCGCGTGGTGACGGCGAAAACCGAGCCCGCCGCCGGCGACGACAAGGTCATCTACTTCCTGCAGGCCGGCGCCTTCCGCGAAGTGGCGGACGCCGAAACCACGCGCGCCAAGCTGGCGCTGCTCGGCTTCGAAGCGGCCATCAGCGACCGCGTCAGCGATGCCGGCGTGCTGCACCGCGTGCGCATCGGCCCCTACAGCCAGGTCGAGGCGATGAACCGCGCCCGCGCCAAGCTGATCGACAGCGGCATCGATGTCGCCATCGTCCGCAATCAAAAATAAGGCACCGACCATGCGCCTGATCGCCACCTTGCTGTGCGCCGCCGCCCTGTCGCTGGGCACCACGCCACTCGCTTTCGCCGCCGCGCCGGCCAACGGCGTCGATTACCTGACCCTGCCCGAAGTTCAGAACACCGATGCCGGCGCCAAGGTCGAGGTGACCGAGTTCTTCGCCTACTACTGCCCGCACTGCGACCGTTTCGAGCCGCTGCTGGCGGCCTGGGTCAAGCAGCATGGCGCCGACATCGTGTTCAAGCGCGTGCACGTGACCGGCGGCCCCAGCGTGCTGCCGCAGCAGAAGCTGTTCTACACGCTCGAAGCGCTCGGCCTGCTCGAGCAGTACCACGTCAAAGCGTTCAACGCGATGCACATCGAGCGGCTGCGCCTGGCCACCGACCAGGCGGTGTTCGACTGGGCCGCCAAGGCCGGCATCGACCGCGCCAAATTCGTCGACGCCTACAACTCGTTCGGCCTGGCGGCCAAGCTGCGCCGCGCCGACCGCATGATGGGCGACTACCGCGTCGACTCGTGGCCGATGCTCGCCGTCGGCGGGCACTACCTGACCTCGCCGACCCAGGCCGGCGAAGGCGATCCGTCGGCGCAGACCGAAGCGGCGCAGCAGCAGGCAGCGCTGAAGGTGCTCGACTTCCTGGTCGCGAAAGCGAAAGCGGAAAAGAAATAAGCATGCGCTCCACGCCGCCGCGCGCGCCATGAGCCGCGTCTTCATCACCGGCGCCTCGAGCGGCATCGGCGCCGCGTTGGCGCGCGAATACGCCGCGCAAGGCGCCACCCTGGGCCTGCTGGCGCGGCGCCGCGACGCCCTCGATCGGCTTGCCGCCAGCCTGCCCAATGCAGGCAATCACAAGGTCTATGCGGTCGACGTCACCGACCGCGCCGCGCTGGCCGCGGCGGCGGCCGACTTCATCGCCACCACCGGCGGCGCCGACATCGTCATCGCCAACGCCGGCGTCTCGCACGGCACCCTGACCGAACACGCCGAAGACCTGGCGGTGTTCGACACCATCTTCGCCACCAACGTCGGCGCCACCGTCGCCACGTTCGCGCCGTTCATCGCCAGCATGAAGGCCCAGGGCGGCGCGCCGACCCTGGTCGGCATCGCCAGCGTGGCCGGCATCCGCGGCCTGCCCGGCGCCGGCGCCTACAGCGCCTCGAAGGCGGCGGTGCTGTGCTACTGCGAATCGCTGCGCGTCGAGCTCAAGCCGTATGGCATCCGCGTGGTGACCATCGCTCCCGGCTACGTCGACACGCCGATGACGCGCGGCAATCCGTATCCGATGCCGTTCCTGATGCCGGTCGACGTCTTCGCCCGCCGGGCCGCCGGCGTGATCGCCGCCGGCAGCAGCTACCAGGTCATCCCGTGGCAGATGGGCGTGCTGGCCAAGCTGCTGCGCGCGCTGCCGGACCGCCTGTACGACTTGGGAGTGGCGCGGGCACGGCGCAAACCGCGGCTGGGCGCGCCATGAACGCGGCCGCCATCGCCGCCCTGTCGCGCGCCGCCGTCGACGTCGAGGTGGTCGCCGAAACCGGCTCGACCAACGCCGACCTGCTGGCGCGCGCATCGCAGCTGCGCCGCCCCACCCTGCTGATCGCCGAACACCAGAGCGCGGGACGCGGCCGGGCCGGGCGCAGCTGGCTGTCGGCGCCCGGCGACACGCTGACCTTTTCGCTGGCGTGGCAGTTCGCCGGCGCGCCGCAGCGCCTGCTCGGGCTGCCGCTGGCGGTCGGCGTCGCGCTGGCCGAAGCGCTCGCCGCGCTGGACGTGCCGGTGCGGCTGAAGTGGCCCAACGACCTGCTCAAGGACGGCGCCAAGCTGGCCGGCATCCTGATCGAAACCGGCGGTGCGGCCGACGGCGACACCTGGGCGGTGATCGGCGTCGGCCTGAACCTGCTGATGCCGGACCAGCTCGAGACGCGCATCGGCCGCGCCGCCGCCAGCGCGCCGTGGCTGGCGCGCATGGACCGCGACGCGCTGATGGCCGCGCTGCTCGATGCGCTGGCGGCGGCGCTGGCGCAGTTCGGCCAGGCCGGCTTCGCGCCGTTCCGCCCGCGCTGGGACGCGCTGCATGCCTGGCACGACCGGCCGGTGGCGATCGTCGACCACGGCGCCGTGCTGCAGCATGGCGTCGCGCGCGGCGTCGACGACAGCGGCCGCCTGCTGCTCGACACCGCCGCCGGCCGCGTCGCCGTGCTGGCCGGCGACGTCTCGCTGCGCCTCGGGGAGCACTGACATGCTGCTGCTGATCGACGCCGGCAACACCCGCATCAAATGGGCACTGGCCGACGACGACGCCGCGCTCGGCGCCTGGTCGGGCGCCGGCGCGGTCAGCCACGCCGAAGTCAATCACCTGCCGGCGAAATGGCAGCGCAAGCGCATCACGCGCGCCATCGTCAGCAACGTCGCCGGCGTCAAGATGCATGACCAGCTCCAGCTGATGCTGCCGACCACCAACGTGACCTGGTTCGCCTCGGTGGCGCAGCTGGCTGGCGTGAGCAACGGCTACCGCAATCCCGCCCAGCTTGGCTGCGACCGGTTCGCCGCGGCGATCGGCGCGCATGCGCTCGAGCCGGACCAGCCGCTCATCGTGGCCACTTGCGGCACCGCCACCACCATCGACGCCTTGCGCGCCGACGGCCGTTTCCTCGGCGGGATGATCCTGCCGGGACTGGGCCTGATGGCCAGTTCGCTGGCGCGCAACACGGCGCAACTGCCGTACATCGCCGCCAGCGCCGCCACGCCGGCCGGCTTCGCCGACAACACCGACGACGCCATCCTGGCGGGCTGCCTGTCGGCGCAGGCCGGCGCCATCGAACGCGCCTGCGGCCTGCTCGGCGCCAGCCGGTGCGTGCTGTCCGGCGGCGCCGCCCGCTACATCGCCCCGGCGCTGTCGGCGCCCTACCGGATGGTCGACAACATCGTCCTGGTCGGCCTGCACGCCGCCGCCAACACGAAGGAATAAGCCGTGCTGAAATTCGCTTTCTGGTCCCTGCTGTGCATCAACGGCGTGCTGTTTGCCTACAGCCAGGGCCTGCTCGGCCATATCGCCGGCAACGAGCGCGAACCGGCGCGCATGCACAACCAGCTCAACCCCGCCAAGCTGCGGCTGGTGCCGGCGCCGGTCGCCGGCGCGGCGGCGCTGGCCGAGCCGCCGCCGACAACGCCGGTGCCGGTGCCGGTGCCGCTCACCGTCTGCATCGAAGTAGGCAATTTCGGCCCCGCCGAAGCGCGCCGTTTCGAAGCCCGGCTGGCGCCGCTGGCGCTGGGCGAGCGCCTGTCGCGCCAGACCGTCGTGCCGGCCACCGAGGCGACCAGCCACATCGTCTACATTCCGCCGCAAGGCAGCAAGGAAGGCGCCGAACGCAAGGCCGGCGAACTGAAAAACCTCGGCGTGACCAGCTACTTCATCATGTCGGACAACTCGGCCATGAAGTGGGGCATTTCGCTGGGGGTGTTCAAGTCGGAAGCGGCGGCCCAGGCGCTGCTGGCCAGCCTGGCCAAGCAGGGCGTGCACAGCGCCCGTCTGGCCGCGCGCGGCGCACAGGACGGCAAGCAGGCGTTCCGCTTCCGCGCCATCGACGCCGCCACCCGGGCCAGCATCGCCGACATCGGCGCGGCGTTTCCTGCGCTCGCCACGCGCGACTGCAAATAATCAGTCGGCGGTGCGGCGCACCACGAACGGTTTGATGGCCAGCGCCGCCGGCAGCGCGCGGCCGGCCTTGAGGGCATCCTCGCGGCTGGCGAACGGCCCGCCGTACAGGCGGTGAATGGCGCCGGCCTGCACCACTTCGATGATTTCCACCGCACCGGTGGCCAGCACGCGGGCACGCACCTCGACCGCCTTGTCGGCGCGGCTGTAGGCGCCCAGCTGCAGGAAGAAGCCGTCGGCGGCCGACTTGCGCGGCGCCGGCGCGCTCGCCAGCGCCGCCTCGGCGCGCGCCTCGCCTTCGAGCGTGGCGCGCTCGGCCTGCATCAGCGCCGCCAGTTCCGGCGTCGCAGCCGCAGCCGGTGCCGGTGCCGCGGGCGCCGGCGTCGCCGCCGCGCTGCGCGCAGGCTCGCCCGGCATCAGGCGTTCGATCTCGACTTCATGACTGCCTTTGCCGAGCATGCCGAGTTTAAGCGCCGCGGTGTACGACACATCGACGATCCGGCTCGAATGGAACGGTCCGCGGTCGTTGATGCGCACCACCACCGACTGGCCGTTGGCGACGCTGGTGACGCGCACATACGACGGAATCGGCAGGGTCGGATGGGCTGCGGTCATCTTGTACATGTCGTACAGTTCGCCCGACGAGGTGCGCTGGCCGTGGAATTTCTTGCCGTACCAGCTGGCCATGCCGCGCTGCGTGAACGCCGCATCGGCCGCCATCGGCGTGTAGGTCTTGCCGAACACGACATAGGGCCGGTTCGAGTACTTCGACAGCGGTTCGTGCCTGACCACCGCGTCGGGCACCGCTTCGAGGTTGGCCGGCGGATGTTCGCCCGGTCCGTCGTCCATGTAATAGCCGCCGCGCCCGGAGCCGGCCGCCGGCATCACCTGCAGGTTCGGATCGGTCTTCGGATGCGGCGCGCCGCGGTTGACCGGCGCGCCCGCCGGCGCCCTCGCTTGCTGCGGCGCGCCGGCGCAGCCGGCCAGCAGCAGCGCCGCTGCCAGCGCCGCCGCCAGCGACGGGCGCATCATGTCTGCACCAGCTTGCGGTGGCGCTGGATGCTCATCAGGATGCCGGCGCCCAGGCCCAGCGTCATCAGCGCGGTGCCGCCGTAGCTCATGAACGGCAGCGGCACGCCGACCACCGGCAGGATGCCGCTGACCATGCCCATGTTGACGAAGGCGTAGGTGAAGAAGATCATCGTGATGGCGCCGGCCAGCAGGCGCGTAAACAGGGTCGGCGCGTTGGCGGCGATCATCAGCCCGCGGCCGATCAGCAGCAGGTACAGGAACAGCAGGAACAGGATGCCGACCAGGCCGTACTCCTCGGAATACACCGAAAAGATGAAGTCGGTGGTGCGCTCGGGGATGAACTCGAGGTAGGCCTGGGTGCCCTTGTGGTAGCCCTTGCCCATCACCCCGCCCGAGCCGATCGCGATGGTCGACTGGATGATGTGGAAGCCCTTGCCGAGCGGGTCGGAGGTCGGGTCGATCAAGGTCATGACGCGCTCGCGCTGGTAGTCGTGCATCATCGACCAGGCCACCGGCATGCTGGCGCCGGCCGCCAGCACCAGCCCGATCAGCGCCTTCCACGACAGTCCGGCCAGGAAGATCACGTAGAAGCCCGACGCCAGCACCAGCAGCGCGGTGCCGAGGTCGGGCTGCTTGGCGATCAGCCCGACCGGGATCAGCAGCAGCACCGCGGCGAGCAGGAACGAATGCCACTTGAGCATGCCCGAGCGCTGCTGGAAGAACCAGGCCAGCATCAGCGGCATGGCGATCTTCATGATTTCGGACGGCTGCATGTCGAAGCCGACGTGCAGCCAGCGGCGCGCGCCCTTCTTGACGATACCGAACAAGAACACCGCCACCAGCAGCGTGATGCCGACCGTGTAGATCGGCACGGCGAAGCGCATCAGCGTTTGCGGCGCCACGTTGGCGGCCATCCACATCATCGCGAAGGCGAGCACGATATTGCGGATCTGTCCTTCGACGCGGCCGGGGAAATCCATCCCCGCCGAACTGAGCGTGACCAGGCCGGTGGCCAGCAGCAGGAACAGGATCATCGCCAGCGGCGCGTCGAATACCGTGAAATACGGCCGCAGGCGGCGCCACAGCGAGCGGCGTTCGTGGAGGCGTACCATGTTATTCCTTGTTGCCGGGGGTTTCGCCGCCCGGCTTGAATTCGCTGTTCACGCCGGCCGGCGCCTCGACCGGCAGCACGTCGGCGTCCTCTTTCGGCACCGGCATCTTGGTCTTGTCGCCGGGCCGCTTGCCCAGCAGGTAGTAGTCGAGCGCCTTGCGCACGATCGGCGCGGCGACGGCGGCGCCGAAGCCGGCGTTTTCGACCACCACCGCAATCGCGATGCGCGGCTTGTCGGCCGGCGCGAAGGCGGTAAACAGCGCGTTGTCGCGCAGCCGCTCCGGCGTCGCGGCGGCGTTGTATTTGCCGCCGCGCAGGCCGACCACCTGCGCCGTGCCAGTCTTGCCGCCGGCCGTGTAGCCGGCGTTCTGGAACGCCTTGTAGCCGGTGCCGCTCTGGTCGTTGATGACGCCAACCATGGCGCGCTTGATGACGTCGATGTTTTCCTGCTTGAGCGCGATCGTGCCGCTCGGCCTGGCCACCGTCAGGGTGCGCGCGCGGCTGGCGCCGTCCTCGACGATCTTCACCAGGTGCGGCTTCATCACCACCCCGTTGTTGGCCAGGTTGGCCACCGCATGCGCCATCTGCAGCGGCGTGTAGCTGTTGAAGCCGTTGCCGATGCTGATCGAGATGGTGTCGCCGCCGACCCACTTCTGCGCCGCGCGGTTCTTCTTGAAGCGCTCGCGCTTCCACTGCTGCGACGGCAGGATGCCGGCCTTTTCGTGATCGAGGTCGATGCCGGTCAGCTGGCCGAAGCCGAACGGCTTCATGAAGGTTGAAATGGCGTCGATCCCCAGCTCGTTGCCGAGCTGGTAGTAGTAGGTGTCGCACGACATCACGATCGAGCGGTACATGTCGATGAAGCCGTGGCCGCCCTTCTTGTCGTCGTTGAAGCGGTGCCCGCCCAGGGTGAAGAAGCCGGGGTCGCTGAAGCCCCACTCCGGGCGCCGCTTGCCCAGTTCCAGCGCCGCCAGCGCCATGTACGGCTTGAAGGTCGAGCCGGGCGGGTAGATGCCCGACAGCGGCCGGTTCATCAGCGGCCGGTCGAGCGAGGTATTGAGTTCGTTCCAGCTGGCGCTGTCGATGCCGTCGACGAACAGGTTCGGATCGAACCCTGGCCGCGACACGTACGCCAGCACGTCGCCGGTCTCCGGCTCGATCGCCACCAGCGCGCCGCGGAAGTCGCCGAACGCTTCCTCGATCACCTTCTGCAGCTCGATGTCGATCGACAGGATCAGGTTGCTGCCCGGCGTGGCGGCGGTGTGCGACAAGGTGCGGATCGCGCGCCCGCCGGCCGAGCGCTCGACCTGCTCGTAGCCGGTGCGCCCATGCAGCAGCTTCTCGTAGCTCTTCTCCAGTCCCTCCTTGCCGATATGGTCGGTGCCGCTGTAATTGGCGGCGTCGTCGGATGCCTCGATCAGGTCGGCATCGGCGCTGTTGATGCGGCCGATGTAGCCGATCACGTGCGAGGCGACCTCGCCCAGCGGATACTGGCGGAACAGGCGCGCCTGCACCTCGACGCCGGGAAAGCGGAAGCGCTGGGCGCTGAAGCGGGCCACCTCGTCGTCGGACAGGCGGGTGCGCAGCGGCACCCCGGCGAAGCTTTTCGACTCCTCCAGCAGCCGCTTGAAGCGCTTGCGGTCCTTCGGTTCGATCTCGACCAGCTTGGCCAGTTCGTCGATCACCGAATCGAGCGTCGCCTCCAGCTTGGACGGCGTGATCTCGAGCGTGTAGGCCGAGTAATTGCGCGCCAGGACGACGCCGTTGCGGTCGACGATCAGGCCGCGGTTGGGCACGATCGGCACGATGGCGATGCGGTTGTCCTCGGCCTGCGCCATGTACTGGTCGTGCTTGACGACCTGCAGCCAGACGAAGCGCGCCACCAGCAGCCCGAAGCAGGCGAACACGAAGATCACCACCGCCGTCAGGCGCATGCGGAACAGGTGAATTTCGCGGTCGTTGTCTTTGATTTCAGTCATTGCGGGCGGGTTGGTTCAGATCGGCCGGGTATGGTCGCGGTCGACCGCGCGCCGCTGCGGCGCCAGCAGCAGCCAGGTGATGACCGGCCACAGCGCGATCGCCACCACGCTCTCGATGAAGTGCAGCCAGCCGGGGAAGCGGCCGGAGACGATGAAGCGCACCAGCATCTGGATCGCCTGGGTAAACAGCAGCAGCGGAAAGACATGGATCGCCTGCGTCATCACCGGGAACCACAGCACCCGGCGGTGGATCATGATGGCCAGGTAGGACAGCAAGGTGTACGCCAGCGCATTTTCGCCCAGCAGCGTGGAGTCGTGCACGTCCATCATCAGGCCCATGAAAAAGGCGATGCCGATGCCGACCTTGCGCGGCTGGTGAATGCCCCAGAACACCAGCACCAGCGCGACGAAATCGGGCGCGCCGATCCAGCGGCCCCACGGCAGCAGGTTGAGCATGAAGGCGCCGGTCAGGCTGACGGCGATGAACAGCGGGCTGACCGGCAGCAGAATGTAATGCGGGCGGTTCATGGCACCGCCTTGGCGGCCGGCGCCGGCGCGGCCACGGCGGGCGTCATCGGCGCGGCAGCCGGCGCGGTGCCGACGCCGGCCACCGGCGAGCCGGCCGGCGAGGCCGGCGGCTGCGGCTTCGGCTGGCCGGCCGTCGGCACCAGCGGCGCCACGTTCAGCGGCGCCATCTTCGGCAGCGCGGCCTTCTTGCCGGCCACCTTGAGCGGCTCTTCGGCCGGGCGCGGCAGCAGGTCCGGCGCCGCCATCAGGATCAGCAGCTGACGGTTGCGGTCGATGCCGGCGAGCGGCTGGCAGACCACGCGGCCGAACGCGCCGGCGGCGCTGCTCTCGACCTGCACCACCTTGGCCACCGCCAGCCCGGCCGGATAAACGCCGTCCATGCCGGAGGTGATCAGCACGTCGCCGACCAGGATGTCCGCGTTCGGCGCCATGAAGCGCAGGTCGAGCAGGCCGGACTGGCCGCGCCCGTAGGCCACGCTGCGCAGGCCGTTGCGCAGCACCTGCACCGGGATCGCCTGCTCTTTGTCGGTCAGCAACGTCACTTCGGACGTGAACGGGAACACGCGAGTGACCTGGCCGACCACGCCGGCGTTGTCGATCACCGGCAGGCCGAGCGCGACGCCCTGGCGCAGGCCGCGGTCGAGCACGACCTTGCGGGTCGAGGGATCGCGCGCGTCGTACAGGATTTCGCTCATCATCGACGGCACCGGCAGGTGCTCGCGCGCGCCCATCAGCTTGCGCAGCTGGACGTTCTCGGCCATCTGGAGCTGGGCCTGCTGCATCGCCTGGGCGCTGGCGACCTGCGCGTTTTTGAGCTCGCGCACCTCACGCTGCAGCACCGACAGGGTGGAAAAATAGCTGCCCATGCCGGCCAGCGCGTCGCGCGGCACCAGCGCGGCCATCTGCAGCGGGTACAGCACCGTGGCGGCGGCCTGGCGCAAGGTGGCCAGCGCGTGCACGCGTGCATCCATCATCAGCAGGGCGATCGAAATGAGTGCGAAAACGGTCACCTTGACCCGGGCCGGGGCGCCTTGCTTGAAGAGCGGCGGAGGACTGTATTGCATGACTTCCAATAAGACAGCGAGCGGTCGGGGTCACCACCGGAAGCGGCGCGGCAGCCGGCGGGCGGACCCCGGTTCCGGCGCCGCGGCCGCGTTTATTCGTACGAGAAGATCGAGCCGAGTTTGTCCATGCGCTCGAGCGCCATGCCCGAGCCGCGCACCACGCAGGTGAGCGGGTCTTCGGCCACCAGCACCGGCAGGCCGGTTTCTTCCATCAGCAGGCGATCGAGGTCGCGCAGCAGCGCGCCGCCGCCGGTCAGCATCATGCCCTTTTCGGCGATGTCGGCGCCCAGCTCGGGCGGGGTCTGCTCGAGCGCGTTCTTGACCGCCGAGACGATGTTGTTGAGCGGGTCGGTGAGCGCTTCGAGGATCTCGTTCGACGAAATGGTAAACGAGCGCGGGATGCCTTCGGACAGGTTGCGCCCCTTCACTTCCATTTCCTTCACTTCCGAACCGGGGAAGGCCGAACCGATCGCCTTCTTGATCGCCTCGGCGGTCTGCTCGCCGATCAGCATGCCGTAGTTGCGGCGGATGTAGTTGACGATGGCCTCGTCGAACTTGTCGCCGCCGACCCGCACCGAGCCCTTGTAGACCATGCCGCCGAGCGAGATGATGCCCACTTCGGTGGTGCCGCCGCCGATGTCGACCACCATCGAGCCGGTCGCTTCCGACACCGGCAGGCCGGCGCCGATCGCCGCCGCCATCGGCTCCTCGATCAGGTACACCTGCGAGGCGCCGGCGCCGAGCGCCGATTCGCGGATCGCGCGCCGCTCGACCTGAGTCGAACCGCACGGCACGCAGATGATGATGCGCGGCGACGGCCGGAAGAACTTCGAGTCGTGCACCATGCGGATGAACTGCTTGAGCATCTGTTCGGTGACGGTGAAGTCGGCGA
>JARXKM010000344.1 GCA_030272785.1 Pseudomonadota bacterium | reverse complement strand
AGCGGCGCTGCCGGCGCATCCCAGCAGGCAGGCGGCGCCCAGCGCAGCGCCCAACCAAGCGCGATCCATCCCTATTGCCCTACCCATCAATTACTCCCGAATCAGTGATGCGCGGATTGTGCCCTGCGCGCGCATAAATAGCCAAGCCCGCTTGCGCAAAGTTACAATCCCCCCCGGGGTCAGGTCTGACAATCGGACATTTTTCTGGGGTCAGGTCTGACAATCGGACAAGTCGATGGGGTCAGGTCTGACATTCGGACAATTTCCACTGTCCGGCTCGCAAATCGGGCCCGTTTGGCGCCGAGCACGCGATGCTGCGAATTAACAATGTGAAAAACGGCGAAAAAATGTCCGATTGTCAGACCTGACCCCAGCGAAATGTCCGATTGTCAGACCTGACCCCGCCTGAATGTCCGATTGTCAGACCTGACCCCAGCGGGCTCTAGCGGGCGGGGATTTCGGTGGTGGTGTCGGGCAGGGCCGACAGGATGGTGACGGCGACGCGGCGGTTGCGCGCGCGCCCTTCCGGCTCGTCGTTCGAGGCGACCGGGATGTTCGAGCCGTGCCCGACCACCGTCATGCGCGCCGCCGGCACGCCGCTGTCGATGAACAGCCGCACTACCGCGCTCGCGCGCGCCGCCGACAGCTCCCAGTTCGACGGAAACGTCGGGCTGCGGATCGGCGACGGGTCGGTGTGCCCTTCCACCTGCAGCGCATGGGCGTCGTCGCGCAGCAGCACCGCCAACGCCAGCAGCGCTTCGCGCGAATCGGCGTTGAGGGTGGCGTCGCCCGAGTCGAACAGCACGCTGGCATTGATCTCGACACTGACGCCGCGGCTGTTCTGCGTCACCCGCACCTTGCCTTCCTTGACCAGCGGCGCCAGGGTCGACGTCAGCTCGCGCGCCAGCCCGGTGAGCCGCTCGCGCTCGCGCCGCAAGGCGTCGGCGCGCCGCTTGGCCGCCAGGTTCGGCAGCGAGATCGACGGCTGCGCCGCTTCGCTGGCCGCCGGCGCCGCCGCGCGCCCGCCGAAGGCGCTGCCAAGCGCAACGGACAGCACCCGGTATTTGCCTTCGTTGACCACCGACACCGCATACATGACGACGAAGAAGGCGAACAGCAAGGTGACGAAGTCGGCGTACGAAATGAGCCAGCGCTCGTGGTTGTCGATGGTCTCGTCGAATTTCTTGCGCGCCATGGTCAGGCGCGCGTGAGCAGGCTGGCGACGCGCTCGTCGAGCACGCGCGAATGGTCGCCGCAGGCGATGTCGTAAAACACGTCGGTGAGGATTTCATATTGCGTGACGGTCTCGGCGACGATGCTTTTGAGCTTGTTGGCGACCGGGTAGAAGAACAGGTTGGCCAGCCCGACCCCGTACACCGTGGAGACGAACGCGACGGCGATGCCGGCGCCCAGCCGCGACGGATCGGTCAGGTTTTCCATCACGTGGATCAGCCCCAGCACCGCGCCCAGAATGCCGATGGTGGGCGCGTAGCCGGCCGCCGCTTCCCAGATCCGCACCGCCTGGCGCTGGCCGAATTCGTAGGCCGTCACCTCGGTCTCGAGCAGGCCGCGCAGCTTGTCCGGATGGATGCCGTCGATCATCAGGCGCAGGCCCTTCTGGATGAACTTGTCGGGCGTGCCGGCCATGTACGGTTCGAGCGAGAGCAGGCCGTCGCGGCGCGCCATCATGCTCCACTTGGCGATGTCGCGCGCCAGCACCGCGCGCTGGCTCGGCGGCGGCCGGAACACCCAGCGCAGCATGCGCACGCCGCGCACGAAGGTCGGCGCCTCGGTCTGCAGCAGCACCGCGCCGAAGGTGCCGATCACCACGATGGCGAAGGCGGCCGGCTGCACCAGCGAGGACAGCTTGCCGCCGTCGAGGCCATGGCCGATGAACAGCCCGGCCAGCGCCAGGCAGATGCCGACTACGCTGGCCCAGTCCATGCCTGCTCCCGTAATGCCGCCCGCAACCGCGCCACCGCCTGGGTGTGCAACTGTGACACGCGCGATTCAGACACGCCCATCACGGCGCCGATTTCCTTCAGGTTCATCTCTTCTTCGTAATACAGGCCCATCAGGATCTTTTCGCGCGGCGGCAAGGCGTCGATGGCGTCGATCACCGCCTGACGGAAGTCGCCGTCGAGCAGGCTGCGCAGCGGATCGGCGTCGTCGACGGCGTAGCGGTCGAGGAAGCTGTCGTTGCCTTCGCTGTCGTGGAAATCTTCGTAATACACCAACTGGTGGCCGCCGCCGTCGCCCAGCATGTCCTGGTAGTCGGCCAGCGACAGCTTGAGCAGCTTGGCCACTTCCGACTCGGTCGGCGGATGGCCGAGCTTTTGCTGCAGCGAACTCATCGCCGCTTCGATCTTGCGCATGTTCTGCCGCATCGAGCGCGGCAGCCAGTCGCTGTTGCGCAGCTCGTCGAGCATGGCGCCGCGGATGCGCAGCACCGCATAGGTCTCGAACTGGGCGCCGTGCGTCTCTTCATAGCGGCCGATGGCGTCCAACAGGCCGATCATGCCGGCCTGCACCAGGTCGTCCACCTCCACCGAAGCCGGCAGCTTGGCCTTCATGTGGTGGGCGAGACGCTTCACCAACGGCATGTGATCCGTCAGCAGCTTGTTTTTGTCGGCTTTCCCTTTGACCGTATACATGGTTACGCTTTGTTATCAAGAGCCAAAACGGGTGTTCCCCCCTGTCCGACCGAGTTGCGGCATTGCCGACAGGGCGAACCGCCCCGCCAGTTGGCGAAATGCGACCGACGCGCCCGCCAACGGGAACGCGTCGACCACCGCGCGGCCAAGACGCGCGGCGCGATGCAGGTATTCGTCGGCGGGCACCGAGCCCATCGACGTCAATTGAACCGCAAGATACCGACTTGCTGCGGAACACATATTATCGTATACCACCTTTGCTTCGGTTTCGGAAGCGCCAGTGACGAGAATGCCGAACGGACGGCGTCCCAGTTGCTGCGACAATCGCTTGATCAGGCTGTAGGCGGCGGTGATCGAGGCGG
The DNA here is from genome assembly GCA_030272785.1 of Pseudomonadota bacterium. Taxonomy (GTDB): domain Bacteria; phylum Pseudomonadota; class Gammaproteobacteria; order Burkholderiales; family Burkholderiaceae_D; genus JAFCUW01. Next base: position 1,937 of record JARXKM010000344.1, on the reverse strand, counting down.
CCGACGTCGACACCTGCACGACGATCTCGGAGCTGTCCATGATCGGCACCGGGAAGCTGTCGTCGGCGCCGAACTCGCCGTCGACGATGACGATGCCGGTCTGCTTGACCAGCACGTCGAAGCTCTTGGCGAGCCGGCGCAGTTCGTCCGCGCCCGGGCGCAGCGCGCCGATGCCGCGCTTCATGCTGGCCACGCCGAACCCTTGCGGCACTTGGTGGATCACTTCATTGAGGCCGCACTCCTGGCGCGCCACCTGCAGCAGCGAGACGCCGCGGTCGACCCCGAGGCGCTGGGCGACGCCGTATTCGTGCAGGCAGGCGTCGACGATGAGCACGTCGTTGCCGGCGCGCGCCAGCGACGCGCCCAGGTTGACCAGCATGGCGCCCTTGTCGTCCTCGGCGGTGGCGGACAGAAACGTGACGATGCGCGGCTTGGGGCCGGCCAGCATGCGCCGCAGGCCCTCGGCCTGGTCGAAATCGAAATTAGCCAAGGGACACCTCGCGCAGGCTGCGGTCGTTGCGCGCGTTGCCCGCCTGCGCCATCAGCAGCGGCAGTTCGGCGTCGGCGTACTGGGTGGCGGCGACCTCGCGGGTGAGGCGGAAGGCGCGGTCGACCAGCATGTCGCGGTCGGCCAGGTGCAGGTCTTCCGGCACCCGCTGGCCGTTCGACACGTAGAACAGGCGCAGTTTCTGGCGGATCACGACGTCGAGCACGTTGCCGATCGAGGCCGCTTCGTCCAGTTTCGTCATGATGCAGCCGGCCAGCCCGCTGCCCTGGTAGGCGCGCACCACTTCGTTGAGCGTCTCGTTGGTCGAGGTGGCGTTCAGGCACAGCAGCCGCTTGACGTCGGCGCCCGACTCGGTGAGCATGGCCACCTGTTCGGTCACCATCTGGTCGCGCTGCGACACGCCGACCGTGTCGATCAGCACGGTGTGCTTGTTGCGCAATTCTTTCAGGGCGATGCGCAGGTCCGACTCGTCCTTGACCGAGTGCACCATCACGCCAAGGATCTTGCCGTAGATGCGCAACTGCTCGTGGCCGCCGATACGATAGGCGTCGGTGGTGATCAGGGCCAGCTTTTCCGGGCCGTGCCGCATCACGCAGCGCGCCGCCAGCTTGGCCGTGCTGGTGGTCTTGCCGACCCCGGTGGGGCCGACCAGCGCGAACACGCCGCCCTTTTCGAGGATCTCGTCCTCGTCCGTCATGGCCGTCAGGTTGCGCGCCAGCACGGTGCGGATCCAGCGCATGCTGTCGGCGCCGTCCTTGCCCGCCGGCATCTTGTCGATCAGGTAGCGCGCCAGGCTGACCGAAAAGCCGGCCGCCAGCATCTCGCGCAGCACGCCGGCCTTTTCCGGCTCGCGCTGCTGGGTGGTGCCCCACGAGATGGCCGCCAGCTGCGTTTCCATCAGGCCGCGCATGGCGCGAATCTCGCTCATCATGCCCGACATCTCGGCCGCCGCGGTGTCCTTGGCGTGGGCGATGGCGGCCGACATCATCGCGCTCATCTGCGACATGTGCGACAGGTCGAAGCCATCGGCCGGCGCGTGGGGGGCCGGGACCGGGGCGCGCCGGTTGGCGTAGCTCTCCGGCGCCTGGCCGTGCTGCAGCGACGGCGCCGGCTGCGCCATCTCGGTGCCGGCGGCGGGCGACGCCATCGAGGCGACGTCGTCATTGGCCAGCGCGAGAATTTCGACGACGCCGTCGACCGGGCGGTTCGACAGGATCACCGCGTCCGGACCGAGTGCATCGCGCACCTTGCGCAAGGCTTCGCGCGAGGTGGCGGCGGTAAATTTTTTGACGTTCATCGGACAGCTCCTGGGATCCCGCGGCGGGTGCGCTCCCATGAGGCACGCCACGTCTGACAGGTTCCATTATTGACGATGCCGCTGGGAAACCATCGAGCGAAAAGGTGGGTGATTGGGGCGCTATTCGCGGGC
>JARXKM010000343.1 GCA_030272785.1 Pseudomonadota bacterium | reverse complement strand
ACCCGCACTCGCCGGGCCAGTTCCGCGCCAACGGCACCATGATGAACCAGCCGGCCTTCTACGAGGCGTTCGGCGTCAAGGAAGGCGACAAGATGTACCTGGCGCCGAAGGATCGCGTCATCATCTGGTAGGCGCCAGCTTTCACGATTGACGACTGTGTCACCAGTTCCACCGCGTCGGCCCGCGCGGACGAGGTGGAAACCTGGCGCCCGAAGCGCCACAAAAACAACGGAGAACACCTGCATGAAACGATATTTGCTAAGCGCCTTGACCCTCAGCCTGATCGCCGGCGTCTGCCAGGCCGAAGGGACGGCCAAGGCCGTCGCCAAGCCGGCGCCGCACGCGCTGACATCGGGCATCGCCACCGCCTACATTGAGCCGGCGGTGCGCGCCCAGGATGACTTCTTCACGCACCTGAACGGCAAGTGGCTGAAAACCACCGAGATCCCGGCCGACAAGGCCAGCTGGGGTTCATTCGCCAAGCTGCACGACGACACCCAGCCGCAACTGCGCGCGATCATCGAAGGCGCGGCCAAGAGCCCGCACCAGGCGGCGGGCACGGACGCCCAGCGCATCGGCGATTTCTACGCCAGCTACATGGACGAGAAGAAGGTCGACGGACTCGGCCTGACGCCGTTGAACGCCGAGCTGGCGCGCGTCGCCGCCCTCAAGGACAAGGCCGAACTGCCGGCCATGATGGCGCACCTGGGCCAGCTCGGGGTGGGCGTGCCGTACGACTTCGGCATTCACCAGGACGCCAAGGACTCGACCAAGTACGTCGCCGATATCGGCCAGGGCGGTCTCGGCCTGCCTGACCGCGACTATTACCTGAAAAAGGATGACGCCAGGCTGGCCGACGCGCTGGCCAAGTACCAGGTCTACGCCGAGAAGATGCTGACCTTGGCCGGCAACAAGAACGCCGCCGCCGACGCCAAAGCGATCGTCGCCTTCGAGACCGCGCTGGCGCAGGTGCAGTGGACCAAGGTCGAAAACCGCGATCCGGTCAAGACCTACAACAAGGTCGAGCTGGCCAAGATGGCGGAGCTGGCGCCCGGCTTCGACTGGAAATCCTACCTCGACAGCGCCGGCATCAGCGCCAAGGCGGGCTATGTGATCGTCAGCCAGCCGAGCTACCTGAAGGGTTTCGCCGCGCTGTCGGAGCAGACCCCGCTGGCGACCTGGAAGGCGTATCTGCAGCTGCACCTGGTCGGCGCCTATGCGAACTTCCTGTCCAAGCCGTTCGTCGACGAGCGCTTCGCGTTCTACGGCACCACCCTGTCGGGCGTGACGCAGATGCAGCCGCGCTGGAAGCGCGCGGTGAACGCGGTCGAAGCGTCGATGGGCGAGAGCCTGGGCAAGCTGTACGTGCAGCAGTACTTCCCGGCCGAGCGCAAGGCGCGCATGGAGGCAATGGTCAAGAACCTGCTGGCCGCCTACAAGCAAAGCATTGACACGCTCGACTGGATGAGTCCTGCGACGAAGAAGGAAGCGCAAGCGAAGCTGGCCAAGTTCACGCCAAAGATCGGTTATCCGAACCGCTGGAAGGACTACTCGGCGCTGAAGGTGGCGCGCGACGACCTGGTCGGCAACGTGATGCGTTCGCGCGTGGTGGAGTCGAACCGCGAGTTGAGCAAGCTCGGCAAGCCGATCGACCGCGAAGAGTGGGGCATGACGCCGCAAACGGTCAACGCCTACTACAACCCGGAGATGAACGAAATCGTGTTTCCGGCCTCGATCCTGCAGCCGCCGTTCTTCGACGCGAAGGCGGACGATGCGGTCAATTACGGCGGCATTGGCGCGGTGATTGGTCACGAAATCAGCCACGGCTTCGACGACCAGGGCGCGCAGTACGACGGCGACGGCAACCTGCGCGACTGGTGGACGGCGGCCGACCACAGCAACTTCGCGGCCAAGACCAAGATGCTGGTGAGCCAGTACAGCGGCTACAGCCCGCTGCCTGGCTACAACGTCAACGGCGAACTGACGCTGGGCGAAAACATCGCCGACAATTCCGGCGTGGCGATCGCCTACAAGGCCTACAAGCTTTCGCTCAAGGGCAAGCAGGCGCCGGTGATCGACGGCCTGAGCGGCGACCAGCGCTTCTTCATGGGCTTCGGCCAGGTGTGGCGCATGAAGATGCGCGAGCCGCAGCAGATCGTCCAGGTCAAGACCGATCCGCATTCGCCGGGCCAGTTCCGCGCCAACGGCACGATGATGAACCAGCCGGCGTTCTACGAGGCGTTCGACGTCAAGCCGGGCGACAAGATGTATCTGGCGCCGAAGGACCGCGTGATTATCTGGTAAGGGGCGGCGAGCGCCGGCCATAACCCGAAGGGCCACCGAGGTGGCCTTTTTTCTTGGTGGCGCGGCGCGGAAGTGTTCATCGGGCGCGCTTCACGGACAATCCTCCAGCCGACGGCATAGTCGCGGTCGCCATGGTAGGAGGAAGAAAGAGTTTACTGTACAATCATGCGCGATGCATTGCGCCTTGCTGCGCCGTGGCGAACCTCGTATGCCCTGCAATTGTTCCACGACTTGGCGTCGGTCGCCGCCGCAGCGGCACTCCACTTGCGAGCTGTCTGACACCTTGATGTAGTTCTGCGGCCTGGCCGCGCACACAGAGATCTTCACGTTGCGGATATTGCCCATAGACTTCGTCAGAATGCAAGAATGGGCGGCGTCCCCCTCGGTCCTCTCCAGCAGCACCCTTAAGAGCGCGCAAGCAGTCGCCCAGCGGGCCGGAAAATGCAGCGATATTTTGCCCATGTTGACTGAGCTGTTAGTGTTAAAAATAGTAAGTAAGCACTCCGAAACTGCCTGTAATAAGATAATTAAATGTCAAAAATAGTTTCGGAAAATCCAAGGAAAAACCTCATTCTGGGCGCCGCATGGGCCGTAGCAATGCGGTGGAGCATCAAGGGCCTTGGTCTGGTGAGTACGATGGTGTTGGCCAGGATCCTATTGCCCAGCGATTATGGCGTTGTCGCCATGAGCATGCTGGTAGTCGGCCTGATCGAATCGCTGATCGACTTCGGCGTGGATACGAACCTGCTTCGGCTGCGCACCATTGATCGCGATGACATCGACTCTGCCTGGAGTATGCGCATTATCCAGGGAGCGGTGGTCGCTCTGTTACTGGCCGCGTTCGCGCCATTGGCGGCAAAATATTTTAACGAAGTGAGGATTGTTCCCATCATCCGGATATTTGCCGGGTGCCTGCTGATAGCAAGTTTTTCGAACATCGGATTGGTGCTTGCTCGAAGGGAATTTAAGTTCGACATTGAATTCCGCTACAATATTTACGTAAAAATTCTCGGCGTGATTGTCACCATTATCTCGGCGCTGGTACTGCGCGATTATCGGGCGCTGGTGATTGGCATTTCAGTCGGATATGTTTTTGGCTTTGTGTTCAGCTATGTGATTCATCCCTATCGGCCGAAATGGAATACCTCGAAAATTGCTTCAATGTGGTTGTTCAGCAAGTGGCTGATTGTTTATTGGATAGCCAATTACGCCGCGCGCAAGTCCGATGAATTAATCGCGGGAAGGATGTTCGACGCGGGCGGGTTGGGTGTGTATGCAGTTGCGTCGGATATCGGGCAGATGGCAACGGCCGAGATCGGGCCGCCGCTGATGCGCTCATTGCTGCCGACCTTATCGAGCATTCAGGATGAGCCTGAGCGCATGAAGTCTGGCCTGCTGAAAACGATCAGTACGATCAATACGGTCACGCTGGCCTTGGGTTTTGGACTCGCCGCAGTGGCAAAATCTGCGACAATTGTTCTGTTAGGGAATAACTGGGCCGAAGCGGCAGGCTTGATTGCAATCTTTGCGATAGTCGGTGCCATCAAAATATCCATCATACCGATTCCCAGCTTTTTACTCATTACTGGCGAGACCCGGCTGCACGCGATGCTGATGTGGCTGGAATTTTTTTCCTTCCTGATCGCGGCCGCATTTCTGGGACCGAAATACGGCGTGATCGGCCTGGCGTATGCGCGCCTGGTATCGGTCTCCTGTAATCTAATTTTCAACGTAGCAGTCATGATGCGCCGGGTAAATGTTGGTATGGTTGAACTACTTTCAATCTTTTGGCGGCCGGTCATCGGCGTCGTGTTGATGTGTCTTGGGATACAGGCGCTCTCCGCGCTCAAACTGGCGCCGCTCTACGATCTGATTGCCTCGGTCATGGTTGGCGGATCGATCTACGGACTGTGGATAATTGTCAGCTGGTCGTTGTTCGGCCGACCGGATGGTCTTGAGAGCCTGGCATTTAACGTTTTTGAGAAATATCAAAGAAAAAATCAAGGAATTGATTGATGAGCGATACGCCACTTGTTTCAATAATCATCCCAACGTTTAATTGTGAAAGATACATCGATTCGACAATTGCGTGCCTGTTAGCCCAGTCATACAAGAACATCGAGATCATTGTGATCGATGATGGCTCCACTGATCGGACGGCGGCGATGGTGAAGGCTTATCCTTCACCCGTTCGGCTGATTCAACAAAACAACTCGGGTGTGTGCCGGGCGCGCAATCATGGCCTGTCCATCGCCCGTGGTGATTTTATCTGTTTCATGGACCATGATGATTATTGGTTTCCGGATAAACTGACTGAGCAGATCAACACGCTGGCCGAGCATCCCGAGGCGGGAATAGTCTATAGTTCGTTTATCAACTGGCAAGAATCCGCCGACGGCACGCACGCTGATCCGGCATCTTTTTCGCTTGATAGTTATGGCACGGGAATCGATGCGGCCTTTTCCGGCTGGATCTACCATCAACTGTTGTTGGATTGCTGGATGCTGACCAGCACGGCGATGTTTCGGCGCAGTGTCCTTACCACTTGCGGCACTTTCGACGAATCGCTGCCATACAGTGAAGATTGGGATCTGTGGCTGCGAATTTCTCGAGAACATCAGTTCATTAAATTGAAGCGTCCCAATACCCT
>JARXKM010000342.1 GCA_030272785.1 Pseudomonadota bacterium | reverse complement strand
ATCGGTTTAGAAGTTGTGGTGCACGCCAACGCTGTAGAACTTGACGCTGGTGGCGGCCTTCTTGTCGGACACGTCGGCGTAGACATAGGTGCGCTTGGACAGGTTGTACTCGTAGCCGAGCGACGCTTCCTTGACCTTGACGGCGCCGTCGGGCGACTTCTGGCCGTAACCGGCGAGCAATTTCCCTGAGCCCATCGTGTAGTTCGCGCCCGCCACCCATGCCTTGGTTTGTGGATTGAGCGCTGCCGAGTGGTCGCGGTCCTGGCGCGAGTAGGTGGCCATCAGCTTCAGTTCCGGCATCACCATGATCGAGCCACCGGCGGCCCAGATCTTCGTTTCGATGGCGTTGCGCTCGTAGGCGCCCAAGGCGGCGAACGGGCCGTTCTTGTAGGTGGCCGACAGCGAGAACGGATTGGCCGATGCTTCGGCGCCGGCGCTGTACTGCGGCGCGAGCGCGGTGCCGCGGCCGGTCAGGGCCGGGCCGCCGTTTGCTTCCTTGGTGCCGACGGTGGCGTTGAGCTGGAAGCCGGCCATCTCCGGCGTGGTGTAGAACAGCGCGTTCGAGAAGCGGTTGCCCGAATTGCCGGCCGGGCTCAGTGGATCGCTGCTGTAGCCGGCCACCGTCAGGTCGGTCTTGAAGCCGGCCACGCTCGGCACGCCGTTCCACGGCTCGAACGCGTCGATGCTGTCCATCAGCGCGGTGGTGCCGCGGCCGAGGCGCACCATACCGAAGCCGCCTTGCAGGCCGACCCGGCTCTGGCCCTGGAACAGCGGACGCGAGTTGCTTTCAACGGTGCCGGTGTCCGGCTCGTAGCGGATCTCCAGCTGGAACAAGGCCTTCAGGCCGTTGCCCAGGTCTTCCACGCCTTTGAAGCCAAGCTTGTTGTTGTCGCGCTTGCCGATGGCCAGCGTGGTGTCGGTCTTTTTGATGAGGCCGGCATCGAGGGTGCCATATACCGTCACCGAACTTTGTGCAGTTGCCGCACCGAATGCGCCTAGCAGAGCTATCGCCAATAAAGTTTGTTTCATGAGCCATTCCCTTTGAAGTGAAGCCCGAATCATGCCGGTCAAATACTTCAACAAGATGACAATGCGCCATTGTTGTAGATTGGCTACACGGGAAGTTTTCCCGGCCGCGCGACGGCGTGTCGATGTCATCGGATTGTCATGCCGCGCCGCTAGAATCGAGCCGCGTTTTCCTGCGCGGTTCCTTGCGCATTCACTCTCAGGGCGGTCATGACCAGAACCAATATTCTCGTGCTCAGTGTCGCGGCCGGTACCGGGCACACGCGCGCCGCCGAAGCGCTGCGCAGCTTCGCCAGCGGATCGGACGACGTCGCCGCGGTCCATCTCGACATGCTGCAGTTTGTCACGCCGCTGCTGCGCCGGCTCTACACCGATTGTTACATGTTCCTCGTCCGGCAAGCGCCGGCCGCGTGGGGCTATCTGTACCGCGCCACCGACCAGGCGGCGCCGGCCGGCCCGGTGCATCGGCTGCGGCGCTGGGCCGAACGCATCAACAGCCGGGGCCTGTTGCGCGAGATCGCACAGCGCCGGCCCGACCTGATCATCTGCACGCATTTTTTGCCGGCCGAGATATTGTCGCAACTGGTCGCCAGCGGCGCGATCGACTGCCCGGTGTGGGTGCAGGTCACCGACTTCGACCTGCACCGCATGTGGGTACACGAACACATGGCCGGCTACTTCGCCGCCAACGAGGAAGTGGCGTTCCGGCTGCGCGCGCTCGGCATCGCCGCGGACGCGATCCACGTCACCGGCATACCGATCATGCCGGCGTTTTCGCAGCCGCTCGAGCGCGCCGCATGCGCGCGCGAGCTCGGCATCGCACCGCTGGCGACGACCGTGCTGCTGATGGGCGGCGGCAGCGGTTTCGGCAGCGTCGCCGCGGTCGCCGAACGGCTGCTGGCGATGCCCGAGCACTGTCAGATCATCGCCATGGCGGGCAGGGACAGCGCGGCGCTGGCGGCGCTGCGCGCGCTCGCCGCGCGCTATCCGGGGCGACTGGCGCCGCAAGGCTACACCGACCGGATCGAGCGGTTGATGGCGTGCGCCGACCTGGTCGTCACCAAGCCGGGCGGACTGACGACGGCCGAATCGCTGGCGATGGGATTGCCGATGATCGTCATCGCACCGATCCAGGGCCAGGAAGAACGCAACGCCAACTTCCTGCTCGAACAGGGCGTCGCGTTCAAGGCGGTCGACCTGGCGAGCCTGGAATTTCGCCTGCGCCATCTGCTGGCGCACCCGGCCAAGCTCGACGCCATGCGCGTCCAGGCGTGGACGCTGGGGCGCCCGGAAGCGGCCTGCCGCGTGCTGCGCACGGTCCTCTCGCCGCAGGAAAGCCGACCATGACGCTGTCACCGCAACTGGCACAACTGCTACTGACGGTCGGCTTCGTGCTGGTGCTCGCATACATGTTCGCCCAGGCCGAAATCCATATCGAAGGCGACGCCGGCTGGGCCGCCAACCTGCCGACCTGGCGCATCGAAGAGCACTGGCTGCTCGATATCTTCTGGGGCGGGCGCGCCATGACCGGCTACCACGCCTGGGTGTTTCCCTTCATATCGGTGTTCTTTCACGCCCCCGTGTTCTTCATGGCGCAGTGGTCGTGGCAGCTCGAAGCGCGCATCGTCGCCTCGATCATGCTGTTCTGGATCGCCGAGGATTTTCTGTGGTTTATCATCAATCCGGCATTCGGATGGAAGCGCTTTCGCGCCGACCAGGTGGCCTGGCACAAGCACTGGCGCTGCGGCGCCCCGGTCGACTACTGGCTCTTTGCCGCCGCCAGCGCGGCGCTCTACGGGTACGCTTACTGATCACACCTCGGTCGACAGATCGAGCGCGTGGCGCACCCGCTTGCACAGTTGGGCCGGCGTGCGCGAGATCAGTTCGGCCGGCACCGCGAATTTTTGCGTCAGCCGGTCGTGATCCTCGAAGCCGTACGACACCATGAACGGATGCATGCCGGTGCCGGTCGCGGCGAGGAAATCCTTGTGTTCGTCGCCGCAGATGTAGGCGCGCGCGGGGTTGATCGCGAAGCGCTCGCGGGTGAGGCGAAACTGCGCCGCCTTGCCTTCGCTGAGCGGGACATGGTCGAAGAAATCCATCGCCCCGACGTCGATGTCGTGGCGCCCGAACAGCAGGCGCAAGGTCTCCAGCGGGGCGTTGGTGATGTTGCGCGTGACCAGGCCGACGACGATATCGGGCCGGTCGATCAGCGACTGTATCAGTTCAGCTACACCGGGATACAGGCGCGCCTCGGTGCGATAGATGTCGGTCAGGGTGGCGACGATTTTCTTGCGGCCCTGCTGGCGGATGTTCTTCCTGACGATGGACGGAAACTCCTTCAGGCCGCCGAGATACTTGAACAAATGGTGACGCTTCTGGAAGCTTTCCTCGGCGCCCAGGGTCATGCCGTGCTGGGCGAACGCGGCCTCGATGGCCGGATAAGCGTCGATGGTGGTGCCGTCCGCATCGAGGATGACCAGCCGCTGGTTGTTGTACATGGAGTCGCCCGTCTCGTGCGCGAACACGGTGAAAACACCAGGATGGTGCGGTGACCTGATCGTATTACGCGATTGCGACAGGCGTGTGACAAGCGTCCGGGATTGTCATCAAAGCGCCAGTGCCGAACGGCGCCGCGTTGCGCGTTGCTGCATTTATTTTCGATCGGAGGTTGTGGAAACCGCGTCAACGCGTATAGAATCGACATCGCCGAACAACGGCAAACGCTAGGGGTCCTGCAAATCGCGAACGCGATGCGCGGGTGAGAAACACCCTCTGAACCTGATCTGGATAATGCCAGCGAAGGGAAGCATAGTGACACCGGCCCTGCGCCGTCTCTCTACACTCCTTTGCTGGCTCCTGCTCGAAACATCGAGAAGCTAACAAGGAGCCACATGAACGCGACCACCCCGAAATTCCTCTCCGCCACCGCCACGGTGGATCAAGCGGCGATCCGTCCGCTGCCGAAATCGCGCAAGATCTACATCGAAGGCAGCCGTCCCGACATCCGGGTGCCGATGCGCGAAATCAGCCAGTCCGACACCGAGGCGTCGTTCGGCGGCGAGAAAAATCCGCCGATCTACGTCTACGATACGTCCGGTCCGTACACCGATCCGGACGTCGCCATCGACATCCGCTCCGGCCTGCCGTGCCCGCGCACGGCGTGGATCGCCGAGCGCGGCGACACCGACGAGCTGCCCGGCCCGAGCTCGGAGTACGGCATCGAGCGGCTGGCCGATCCGGCGCTGGCCGCGCTGCGCTTCAACCTGCAGCGCAAGCCGCGCCGCGCGAAGGAGGGCGCCAACGTCAGCCAGATGCACTACGCGCGGCGCGGCATCATCACGCCCGAGATGGAGTTCGTGGCGATCCGCGAAAACATGCGCCGCAAGGAATACCTGGCCGCGCTGCGCGCATCCGGCCCGATGGGCGACCGGCTGGCCGAGCTGATGGGGCGCCAGCATCCGGGCCAGTCGTTTGGCGCCAGCATCCCGGCCGAGATCACGGCCGAATTCGTGCGTTCGGAAGTGGCCCGCGGGCGCGCCATCATCCCGGCCAACATCAACCATCCGGAAGTCGAGCCGATGATCATCGGCCGCAATTTCCTCGTCAAGATCAACGCCAACATCGGCAATTCGGCGGTCACCTCGTCGATCGGCGAGGAAGTCGAGAAGATGACCTGGGCGATCCGCTGGGGCGGCGACAACGTGATGGATCTGTCGACCGGCAAGCATATCCACGAGACGCGCGAATGGGTGATCCGCAACAGCCCGGTGCCGATCGGCACGGTGCCGATCTACCAGGCGCTCGAGAAGGTCAACGGCAAGGCCGAGGACCTGACCTGGGAGATCTACCGCGACACGCTGATCGAACAGGCGGAGCAGGGCGTCGACTACTTCACCATCCACGCCGGCGTGCTGCTGCGCTACGTGC
>JARXKM010000341.1 GCA_030272785.1 Pseudomonadota bacterium | reverse complement strand
GCGAAAGACAATGTCGACACCCAGGAAGCGATGCAGAAGAACGCCTCGTCGGCGGACAACAACGCAGCTTCGGGCACCACCAGCCTGGGCGCGCTGTTGAAAGCCAAATTCGATAACAAGAACTAAGTTATCGGAATTGACCAGATGACGAAGTCCGAGTTGATCAACCGCCTCGCCGAGCGTTACTCTCAGCTGGTGGCCAAAGATGCGGAGTACGCTGTCAAGACCATCCTCGACGCGATGACCAATGCCCTGTCGACTGGTCAGCGCATCGAGATCCGCGGTTTCGGCAGCTTCGCGCTGAATAGTCGGCCGCCGCGCATCGGACGCAATCCGAAGTCCGGCGACAAGGTGATGGTGCCCGAAAAACGGGTGCCGCACTTCAAGCCGGGTAAGCAGTTGCGCGAGCGGGTAGACGCGATGGTCGGGCAGCCGATCATCGAAGACTAAGTCGTCTGGCGGCATGGCAGGCAAAGAACGGCGTCCCCTGGATGCCGTTTTTTTTCGTCCGATTGGCCCGCGCGGGCGAGTCGTTTTCTTTGAATAATCGTCATGTTGTGCGACACTTCGCACTTCGACTCACGAGAGGGACCCGGCTGATGAAATTTGTCTCCACCATCGTTGGATTGGTTCTGTTTATCCTGTTTTTCGGCTTCGCGCTGAAGAACACGCAGGCGGTCGACCTGCACTTTTTCCTCAATTACGAATTGCGCGGCCCGCTGGTGCTGATGCTGCTGGCGTTCTTTGTCGCCGGCGCCGCGCTCGGCATCCTTGCCGTCACGCCGACCGTGTTCCGCCAGCGCCGCGAACGCACGCGCCAGCAGGACGCCATCGAGGCGCTGCAAGGCGGCGCCAAGGCGGTCGCCACGCCGCCGCCGCCGGACAGCGTGCCGACCCAGCGCTAGTCGCTTCCTCCTCCCTCGAACAAAAAGACAAAAAGAATCGCATGGAATTTGAACTCTGGTGGCTGCTCGGCATCCCCGTCTTTTTCGCCCTCGGCTGGATCGCCGCGCGGGTCGACATCAGGCAATTGCTGGAAGAATCGCGCAGCCTGCCGCGCGGTTATTTCAAGGGCCTCAATTTCCTGCTCAACGAGCAGCCCGACAAGGCGATCGACGCCTTCATCGAGATCGTCAAGCTCGATCCCGAGACGGCCGACATGCACTTCGCGCTGGGCAATCTGTTCCGCCGCCGCGGCGAGATCGAGCGCGCCATCCGGGTCCACCAGAACCTGCTGGCGCGGCCCGACCTGCCGCTCGAGCAGCAGCAGCACGCGCAGTACGAACTGGGCATGGACTACCTGAAGGCCGGCCTGCTCGACCGCGCCGAAGAGACCTTCAACCTGCTGCTCGAGAGCAGCTACGCGGTGCAGGCGCGCCGCGCGCTGCTCGAGATCTTCCAGCGCGAAAAAGAATGGCGCCGCGCGATCGACGCCGCGCTCGGCCTGCAGGAATCGGGCGCCGGCGCGCGCCAGAAGGAAATCGCGCAGTTCTATTGCGAGCTGGCGCAGGACGCGCTGGTGCACCTGCAGGTGGCCGAGGCGGTCGCGCTGCTCGACAAGGCGCTGCACGCGGACCGCAAGAACGTGCGCGCCACCATGCTGCTGGGCGACGCCCAGCTGGCCGAGGGCGACGTCGAAGGCGCGCTGATGACGTGGCGCCGGGTCGAGCAGCAATCCGTGCCGCACGTGGCGCTGGTGGCGGCGCGGTTGATGGACGGTTATCGGAAAGTGGGCAGAGCTCAGGAAGGCGTCAACCTGCTGCGCTCCTACCTGGCCGAAGCGTCCTCGATCGACCTGATCGAAGTCGTCTTCAAGGCCGTCATCGAGCTCGATGGGGTGGAGGCGGCCAAGCAGCTGGTGCTCGAGGAGCTGCGCCGCAACCCGACCCTGCTCGGCCTCGACAAGCTGCTCGAGGCGCGCCTGATGGACGCGCCGGCCAACATCTGGGAAGAGCTGTCGATGGTGAAGAACCTGGTGCACGGCTATACCCAGAAGCTGGCGCGCTACCAGTGCAGCCAGTGCGGTTTCAAGGCGCGCCAGTTCTACTGGCAGTGCCCCGGCTGCAGCCGCTGGGAGAGCTACCCGCCGCGCCGCACCGAAGAACTGAACGTGATGAACTGATTAGATCAATGAGGCGGACTCCATGAAAATTACGATTATCGGCACCGGCTACGTAGGCCTGGTGACCGGCGCCTGCCTGGCCGAACTGGGCAACGACGTGTTCTGCCTCGACGTCGACGAGCAGAAGATCGCGCTGCTCAACAGCGGCGGCATCCCGATCCACGAACCGGGCCTCGAGGAAGTCGTGGCGCGCAACCGCGCCGCCGGCCGCCTGCGCTTTTCCACCGACGTCGCCGCCTCGGTGGCGCACGGCGCGCTGCAGTTCATCGCGGTCGGCACCCCGCCCGACGAAGACGGCTCGGCCGACCTGCAGTACGTGCTGGCGGCGGCGCGCAACATCGGCCGCCACATGAGCGGCTTCAAGGTCATCATCGACAAGTCGACTGTGCCGGTCGGCACCGCCGAACGGGTCAGCGCCGCGCTGGCCGAGGAAATCGCCGCCAGCGGCGCCGCCGCCACCTTTTCGGTGGTGTCGAACCCCGAGTTCCTGAAAGAGGGCGCCGCGGTCGAGGACTTCATGCGCCCGGACCGCATCGTCATCGGCCACGACGCCGGCGCCGACGGCCAGCGCGCGCGCGAGCTGATGAAAAAACTGTACGCGCCCTACAACCGCAACCACGAACGGGTGTTCTGGATGGACGTGCGCTCGGCCGAATTCACCAAGTACGCCGCCAACGCGATGCTGGCCACGCGCATCTCGTTCATGAACGAACTGGCCAACCTGGCCGACAAGGTCGGTGTCGACATCGAGGCGGTGCGCCACGGTATCGGCTCGGACCCGCGCATCGGCCACAGCTTCCTGTACGCCGGCGCCGGCTACGGCGGCTCGTGCTTTCCGAAGGACGTGCAGGCGCTCGAACGCACCGCCCGCCAGTACGACCAGGACCTGCTGATCCTGCGCGCGGTCGAAGCGGTCAACGACCGCCAGAAGCTGGTGCTCGGCCAGAAGGTGATCGCCAGTTTCGGCGCCGACCTGTCCGGCTGCCACTTCGCCGTGTGGGGCCTGGCGTTCAAGCCGAACACCGACGACATGCGCGAGGCGCCGGCGCGCGTGCTGCTGCGCGAGCTGATCGACCGCGGCGCCACCGTGGCGGTGTACGACCCGGTGGCGATGGCCGAAGCGCGGCGCGTGCTGGCGCTCGACTTTGCGGCCGGCGAACTGGCGCGCATCCGCTTCGCCACCAGCCCGATGGAGGCGCTCGACCAGGCCGACGCGCTGGTCATCGTCACCGAATGGAAGGCGTTCCGCAGCCCCGATTTCGAGCAGGTCAAGGCGCGTCTGAAAAATCCCATCATTTTCGACGGCCGCAACCTGTTCGAGCCGGAGCAGATGGCCGAACACGGCATCGAATACCACGGTATCGGCCGCTCAGTGCTGACGCGCAGGTGATGGCATGAGCGACGCCGTCCCCAGCCGCCTGCTGACGCCCGACAGCAACCCGCACATCGTCGCCCCGCAACTGGCGGCGGTGCGCATCCTGGTGGTCGGCGACGTCATGCTGGACCGCTACTGGTTCGGCGACGTCAGCCGCATTTCGCCGGAAGCGCCGGTGCCGATCGTGCGCATCGAGCGGCGCGAAGAACGCCTCGGCGGCGCCGCCAACGTGGCGCGCAACGTCGCCTCGCTGGGCGCCCACTGCGGCCTGCTCGGCGTGGTCGGCGCCGACGAAGCCGGCGCCCAGGTCGAGCAGCTGCTGGCAGAGTCGAGCATCCACAGCTACCTCAAACGCGACGCCGCCATTTCCACCATCATTAAGCTGCGCGTGATCGGCCGCCAGCAGCAGCTGCTGCGCATCGACTTCGAGGACGCGCCGTCCGACACGGTATTGCGCGACAAGCTCACCCAGTTCAACAGCGTGCTGGCCGGCTACGACGTCATCATCCTGTCGGACTACAACAAGGGCAGCCTGGTCAACGTGGCCGAGATGATCCGCGCCGCGCGCGCCGCCGGCAAGCTGGTGATGGTCGACCCGAAGGGCGACGATTTTTCGCCGTACGCCGGCGCCACCATGCTCACGCCGAACAAGTCGGAACTCAAGCGCATCGTCGGCAGCTGGCACAGCGAGCAGCAGCTGACCGAGAAGGCGCAGGCGCTGCGCGCCGCGCTCGGCCTCGACGCCCTGCTGCTGACCCGTTCGGAAGAGGGCATGAGCCTCTACAGCGCCGGCGAGGTGCTGCACATGCACGCCGCCGCGCGCGAGGTGTTCGACGTCTCCGGCGCCGGCGATACGGTGATCGCGACGATGGCGGCGATGCTCGGCGCCGGCATGTCGATGGCCGACGCCCTGATCACCGCCAACCGCGCCGGCGGCATCGTGGTCGGCAAGCTGGGCACGGCCACCGTTACCCGAGAGGAATTGTTCGGCGCCGGCAGCTGAGCGCTTTGCGCGGGATCAAATTTTGCTGTCAACCGAGTTCAAGATCAGCCGTTAAGCAGCCTAGGGAGGCGCCCGCCGCCCTTCGTATCGCACACACAACGGAGATTACGGACATGATCAAGAAATTGATGCTGGCAGTCGCAGCGATGATAGTGACGATGGGGTTTGCATTTGCGCAGGTCGACGTCAACAAGGCCGACGCCGCCGCGTTGGACAGTGTCAAAGGGATCGGGCCGAAGACCTCGAAGCTGATCATCGACGAACGCACCAAGGGCGGCGACTTCAAGGACTGGGCCGATCTCGAGAAACGCGTCAAGGGCATCGGCGCCAAGAACGCCAAGAAGCTGTCGGTGGCCGGCCTGCAGGTGGGCGGCAAATCGATGGAAGGGGCCGACATGAAGGCGGCCGAGCCGAAAGCGGCCAAGCCGGCCAAGGCCATGCCCGACGCCAAGCCAGCGGCCAAGCCGGCCGCCGCGCCCGCTCCCGCCAAGATGTAATCGCT
>JARXKM010000340.1 GCA_030272785.1 Pseudomonadota bacterium | reverse complement strand
GTAGCCCCATCCACCCACACTGACGTTCCATGACCCGCACCATGACCAACACCAAAAAATCGGCGCCCTGCAAGGTCGAGCGCTCACCCATCCATGGCAACGGCGTGTTCGCCACCCGCCACATCGATCCGGGCGAGCGCATCATCGAGTACACGGGCGAGCGCATCGACTGGCCGGAGGCGCTGCGGCGCACCGGCGCGGCCGACGGCCCGCTCAACCACACCTTTTACTTCAGCCTCGACGACGGCAAGGTGATCGACGGCGGCAGCCACGGCAACGACGCTCGCTGGATCAACCACGCCTGCCAGCCCAACTGCGAAGCCTACGAGGACGACGGCCGGGTGTTCATCCATGCGCTGATGGACATCGAGGCCGGCGATGAGCTCAATTACGACTACGCGCTGGTGTTCGAGGCGCGCCACACCGCCGCCGTCAAGCGCGCCTTCACCTGCCTGTGCGGCACGCCGGGCTGCCGCGGCACCATGCTGGCGCCGAAAAAACGCAAATCGCGCGCCAAGGGGGCCGGGTAATCAGTCCGGCGCCTGCCCGCCGCGGTAGGTCGCCATGTCGAGCTCGCCCTCCATGCGCGCCACCGTGGTGGTGACAGCCAGGTTGGCGCTGGCCGAGGCGACCGTGCGCGTCATGTCGAGCAGGCGGTCGAACGGCAGCACGAAGCCGACCACCAGCGCGGTCTGTTCGACGCCGACGCCGACCGCCGCCAGCACGGCGGCGAGCATGAACAGCGACGCCGACGGCACCGGCGCGGTGCCGAACGCGGCCAGGGTGGCCGTCAGCAGCACGATCAGGTAGCCGCCCGGCGCCAGCTCGATGCCGAGCGCCTGCAGGCTGAACATGCTGAGCAGGCCGACATACATCGCGGTGCCGTCCTTGCCGATCGCCGCGCCCAGCGGCAGCACCGTCATGAACACCGGCTTGCCCACGCCGAGCTTGTCGCCGGCGACCCGCATCGCCACCGGCAAGGTGGCCGAACTGGACGCGGTGGAAAACGCCACCATCAGCGCATCGACGATGGCGCGCAAGAACGGCAGCACCGGCAGGCGCGCCACCAGGCCGATCAGCACGCCGTGCACCAGCAGCACCTGCAGCGCCGCGCCGAGCAGCACGCACAGGGCCAGCCAGCCGACGTTGACGAACACGGCGGCGCCGTTGGCGGCGACCGAATTGGCGATCAGCGCGAACACGCCGAACGGGGTTACTTCCATCACGATGGTGACGATGCGCAGCATCACCGCCGACGCCGACTGGAAGAAGGCGGCCAGCGGGCGCCCGGCCTCGCCGGCGCTGATGGTGCCCACGCCGAGCAGCACGGCGACGAAGATGATGGCCAGCATGTCGCCCTTGGCGAGCGCGTCGACGATATTCAGCGGCACGATGCCGATCAGCTGCTCGGCCACGCTCTTGCTGGCGCCGAGCGCCTTCGGCACCGCCGCGCCGAGCTTGGCGCCGGCGCCCGGATGGAGCAGCGCGCCGATCGCCATGCCGAGCGCGACCGCGATGACGGTGGTGCACAGGAACAGGCCGATGGTGCGCGCGCCGAGCGAGCCGAGCCGCTTCGGGTCGCCCAGCGAGGTGACGCCGGCGGTGATCGTCACGAACACGATCGGCGCCACCAGCATCTTGATCAGCCGCACGAACACCTCGCCGAGGAAGGCAAGCTGGGGCGCGGCGGCCGGCCAGGCCAGCCCGACCAGCAGGCCGAGCGCCAAGCCGGCCAGCACCCGCTTCCACAGGGGAATGGCGAACCAGCGGCTGGCGAACCTGCGGCGTGCTTGTCGGGCCGGTAAGGCGGAGGGTGGGGCGCTGAGCATGGCGGTCGCTTCGCAATGATGGGGTGAGCGCATCCTACCCCAGCTGCTTTACCGCAGTCCAGCCGTTCGTTCCGGCGCGCTACGCGGGTCGCTTTCCTGCCTTTGCCTGGCCCACCGGGCGGCGTCATTGCGCTGCCGTCGTTCGGTCGCTTGCTCGGGCCGCTCTTCCCGGTGCGATGGCGACGCGGCGCCGTCAAGACGCGACAAAATCGTTTTTCGCCACGCTGTAGCGGTGCTTTCCCAGCACGCCTTCGGCCGACAAGCGGTTGATTTCCTGGCGTAGCACCTGGAGCCGCTGGTGAAACTGCGCCTCGCCGATCTCGAGCAGGGCGTCGAGCGGCGCCGCACTGGTCAGCGCGGCGGCGATGGCGGGGCTCTTGGCGCGGCCCTGGTGCCGGATGTCCGCGACGACCAGGCACACCGTGTCGGCTGCGCCGTCGAGCCCGTACTGCGTCGCGTACTGCCGCATCTTGCTCTTGAAAAGGCCGATGCCGACGTCGATTTGCGCCTGCCGGTGCGCCGGATCGTTCTGCGCCCAATGAATGAATTTCGCCGCCTGGATGATCTCGGTGTCTTCGATCTCGGTCAGCGAAGGATTGAGGTAGTCGACCAGCGGCGCGGTTGACGCATCGGACTCCAGCGCGATGTCGCCATGGTCTGTCACGCGGCAGATGCGGTCGTTCTTCAGCACCAGGTCGGGGAAATACTCGCGTGCCTGCGGCAGCTTCAACAGCGTGCGCAGATACAGGACGAAATCGCCATTTGGCACGTGCGCGGCGAACTGAAGAAAAGAGAACGTGAAATGGGCCCGATCGTATGTATTGAGCGTGTGATACAGCGCGCCCTCCGCCATCGCTGTCGGATGAATGAAGTCGGCCCAGAATCCGCAGGTGGGCCGGAACGTCGCCCGATCGTATTTTTGGTCTGCCGACCCGCTGATATTCATCAGGCCCTTGCCACCCTGGTAAGTCACCCGGCTGCCGATCAGGAAGCGCTGGCCATCAATATTCCCGAAATACTTGTCTCCTTGTTCCAAGGAAAAGCTCACGATTTTCATGAAAGGGCGCTCCTGCTGTCGCGGGTTGAATATCGGGGTAAGGCATGTTCGCCATGGTGTCGCACCCCGACCGTACCGCGCCCCGCGGCATCCGGGCACTGCCATATGTGATAGCTGTCGCGTGATAGTTGTCGCCGCATGTGCGAATCGATCGCCGACGCGATTGATTGACACCTAAACTATTTAGATCTGTAATACAATTGTCGCGTCGGGAACGAGGAGCGGGTATGAAGATAGTGTGCATTGGTGGCGGCCCGGCGGGCCTGTATTTCAGCCTGCTGATGAAGCAGCAGGATCCCAGCCACGAGATCACGGTCGTCGAGCGCAACCGCCAGGACGACACCTTCGGCTGGGGCGTGGTATTTTCCGACCAGACATTGGGCAACCTGGCCGCGGCGGATGCGCCGAGCGCGCGCGCCATCCTCGCCTCGTTCAATCACTGGGACGACATCGACATCCATTTCCAGGGGCGCACCGTGACCTCGGGCGGCCACGGCTTTTGCGGCATAGGCCGCAAGCGCCTGCTGGCCATCCTGCAGCAGCGCTGCGTCGAACTGGGCGTGCGGCTGGTGTTCGACACCGACGTCGCCGACGACCAGGCGCTCGCCTCGCAGTACGGCGCCGACCTGGTGGTCGCCTGCGACGGCTTGAACAGCCGCGTGCGCAGCCGCTACGCCGCCACCTACCGCCCCGAGATCGACCAGCGCCACTGCCGCTTCGTCTGGCTCGGCACGCGCCAGCGCTTCGACGCCTTCACGTTCGCCTTCGAACAGACCGAACATGGCTGGTTCCAGGCCCACGCCTACCAGTACGACGCCGACACCTCGACCTTCATCGTCGAAACGCCGGAAGCGGTCTGGCGCGCCTGCGGCCTTGACGCCATGAGCCAGGACGAGGCCATCGCATTTTGCGAACGGCTGTTCGCCCGCTACCTCGGCGGCCACGCCCTGATGAGCAACGCGGCGCACCTGCGCGGCTCGGCCATGTGGATCAACTTCCCCAAGATCGCCTGCCGCGAATGGGTACACTGGAACGACATCGACACGCGCCTGGTGCCGGTGGTGCTGATGGGCGACGCCGCCCACAGCGCGCACTTCTCGATCGGCTCGGGCACCAAGCTGGCGCTCGAGGATGCGATCGAACTGGCGCGCAGCTTCGCGCGGATCGGCGCCGCCGGCATGGAAAACGTCATGGCCGCCTACCAGCAGGCGCGCGCGATCGAGGTGCTCAAGCTGCAAAGCGCGGCGCGCAATTCGATGGAATGGTTCGAGAACGTGCAGCGCTACACGGCGATGGAGGCCGAGCAGTTCGCCTACTCGATGCTCACCCGCAGCCAGCGCCTGTCGCACGAGAACCTGCGCCTGCGCGACCCGGCCTATGTCGACGGCTTCGAGCGCTGGATCGCCGCACGCGCTTTCGCCCAGGCCGGCCTGGCGGCGCCGCCGCGCGGCGCGGCCATCCCGCCGATGCTCACGCCGTTCAAGGTGCGCGGCACGGTGCTGAAGAACCGCATCGTCGTCTCGCCGATGGCGCAGTATTCGGCCGTGGATGGCGTGGCCGGCGACTATCACCTGATGCACCTGGGCGCGCGCGCCATGGGCGGCGCCGGCCTGGTCTGCGCCGAAATGACGTGCGTGTCGGCCGACGCGCGCATCACGCCGGGCTGCCCCGGCCTGTATGATCCGGCGCACACGCTGGCCTGGCGCCGCATCGTCGACTTCGTGCATGCCAACACCGACGCCAGGATCGCCATCCAGCTGGGCCACGCCGGCGCCAAGGGCTCGACCCGGCGCGGCTGGGACGGCGCCGACCTGCCGCTTGAGACGGGCAACTGGCCGCTGCTGTCGGCGTCGCCCCAGCAGTACCTGGCCGGCGTGTCGCAGGTGGCGCGCGAGGCGAGCCCGGACGACCTGCGGCGCATCCGCGACGACTTCGTGCGCGCCGCCGAAAGCGCCGCCAGCGCCGGCTTCGACTGGCTCGAACTGCACTGCGCGCACGGCTACCTGCTGTCGTCGTTCATCTCGCCGCTGACCAACCAGCGCACCGATGAATACGGCGGCTCGCTCGCGAATCGGTTGCGCTACCCGCTCGAAATCTTCCACGCCGTCCGCGAGGTG
>JARXKM010000339.1 GCA_030272785.1 Pseudomonadota bacterium | reverse complement strand
CGCTTCGGCGACTACAGCGACGCCTTCGCCAGCGGCTGGATGCAGCTGCGCGGCGCGCGCCGCCGGCGCGGCGTCGACCGCGGCTTCGTGCTGTCCGACCACGCCGACTGGCCCGGCCTGATGACGGCCATCCGCGCCACCGAGGCGCCGCGCGTGATCGTCACCCACGGCTCGATTGCCGTCATGGTGCGCTGGCTGCGCCAGCTCGGCCTGGACGCCTCCGGCTTCGACACCGAGTACGGCGACGACGAAGCCGATGCCGTCGATGCGGCCGCCGCGGCCGCATCGGTCGAACCCGTGCCGGAGAAAACCGATGCGTGAATTCGCCCGCCTGTTTGCCGAGCTCGACGAAACCACCGCCACCAACCGCAAGCTCGACGCGCTGCAGGCCTACTTCAGCCGCGCGGCGCCGGACAACGCCGCGTGGGCGGTCTACTTCCTGGCCGGCGGCAAACCGCGCCAAGCGGTGCCGACCAAGCTGCTGCGCGAGGTCGCCATCGAGTATGCGCAGCTCGACGACTGGCTGTTCGAGGAATGCTACCAGGCGGTCGGCGACCTGGCAGAAACCATCGCCCACATCCTGCCGCCGCCTGCGCGCCACGGCGACACCGGCCTGGCCGAGTGGATGCAGGAGCGCATCGGCCCGCTGCGCGGCGCCGACCCGGCCGCCATCCGCGCCGCGCTGTTCGGCTTCTGGAATGAGCTCGACACGCGCGAGCGCTTCCTGCTCACCAAATTGATCGGCGGCGGTTTTCGCGTCGGCGTCTCGCGCCTGCTGGTCACGCGCGCGCTGTCAAACATCGCCGCCGTCGACAGCAAACTGATCGCCCAGCGCCTGATGGGCTGGACCGACGGCAGCGTGCGGCCCACCGCGGCCGGTTTCCTGCAGCTGATCGCCGCCCGATCGGACGACGAGCACCGGCTGCGCGGCGGCCAGCCGTATCCATTCTTCCTGGCCCACCAGCTGCAGGGCGAGCCGGCCGCACTGGGCGAACTGGCCGGCTGGCAGGTCGAGTGGAAGTACGACGGCATTCGCGCCCAGTTGGTGCGGCGCGGCGGCCAAAACTACCTGTGGTCGCGCGGCGAAGACCTGATCACCGAGCGCTTTCCCGAACTGGCCGCGCTGCGCCTGCCCGAGGGCACCGTCATCGACGGCGAAGTGCTGATCTGGCACGACGGCGCGCCGGCGCCGTTCGCCGACCTGCAAAAGCGCATCGGCCGCAAGACCTTGTCGGCCAGGCTGCTGGCCGACCTGCCGGCGGTGCTGGTGGCCTACGACCTGCTCGAAGAGGGCGGCGTCGACCTGCGCGCCGTACCGCAGCACCAACGCCGCACTCTGTTGGAGGCGCTGGTGCGGGACGCCGGCCAGGAGCGGCTGAAACTGTCGCCGCTGGTCGAGGCGCCCGGCTGGGACGACCTGGCGCAGATGCGCGCCGAATCGCGCGCGCGCGGCGTCGAAGGGATGATGGTCAAGGCCAAGGACGCGCAGTACGGCGTCGGCCGCACCAAGAACGTCGGCACCTGGTGGAAGTGGAAGATCGATCCGTACACCATCGATGCGGTGCTGATCTACGCGCAGGCCGGCCATGGCCGGCGCGCCTCGCTGTACACCGATTACACCTTTGCCGTCTGGGACGCCGAAGAAGATGGCGCGCGCAAGCTGGTGCCGTTTGCCAAGGCGTATTCCGGACTCACCGACGCCGAGATAGCGCTGGTCGACAGCGCCATCCGCAAGAGCACGGTCGAAAAATTCGGTCCGGTGCGCAGCGTGCGCCCGACCATGGTGTTCGAGATCGGCTTCGAGGGCATCGCGTTGTCGAGCCGCCACAAGGCCGGCATCGCGGTGCGCTTCCCGCGCATCTTGCGCAAGCGTGACGACAAGACCATCGACGACGCCGATACGCTCGATACGCTCAGAGGCCTGCTGGCGGCGGCAAGCGCATGAGCAAAAGCGCGGCGACCCAGGGCGTCGAGGCGTGGTTCGCCGCGCGCGGCTGGAAAATCTTCCCGTTCCAGCGCGCGGTCTGGCGCGCCGCCATCGCCGGCCAGTCCGGCCTGCTGCATGCGAACACCGGCTCCGGCAAGACCTACGCGGTGTGGTTCGCCGCCTTGCAGCGCCCGCGCCGCAAGGGTGCCGGCCTGCGCGTGCTGTGGCTCACGCCGATGCGCGCGCTGGCGGCCGACACCCAGCGCGCGCTGGAGGAATCGGCGGCGGCGCTGGCGCCCGGATGGACCATCGGCGCACGCACCGGCGACACCAGTTCGGCCGAGCGCGCGCGCCAGGCGCGCAAGCTGCCCACCGCCTTGATTACCACGCCCGAAAGCCTGTCGCTGCTGCTGTCGCACGCGGCGGCGCGCGAACAGTTCGCCCATCTCGACATGATCGTCATCGACGAGTGGCACGAGCTGATGGGCAGCAAGCGCGGCGTCCAGGTGCAGCTGGCGCTGGCCCGCCTGCGCCAGTGGAATCCGCAGCTGGTGGTGTGGGCGCTGTCGGCGACCATGGGCAACCTCGACCAGGCGCGCGGCGTCCTGCTCGGGGCAGGGCAGGGTGTGCTGGTCGAGGGCGACCTGCGCAAGCAGATCGTGGTCGACACGCTGGTGCCGGCCAACGTCTCGCGCTTCCCGTGGGGCGGCCACCTCGGCATCGAGATGCTGATGCCGGTGATCGACGAGATCGAACAGTTCAACGCCACGCTGGTGTTTACCAACACGCGCTCGCAGTCGGAGCTGTGGTACCAGAACATCCTCGCAGCGCGCCCCGACTGGGCCGGCCTGATCGCGCTGCATCACGGCTCGCTCGACCGCGAGGTGCGCGACTGGGTCGAGATGGGTCTCAAGAAGGGCGAGCTGAAGGCGGTCATCTGCACCGCCAGCCTGGACCTCGGGGTCGACTTCCTGCCGGTTGAGCGGGTGCTGCAGATCGGCAGCGCCAAGGGCATCGCGCGCTTGCTGCAGCGCGCCGGGCGCAGCGGCCATGCGCCCGGGCGCATCTCGCGCGTGACCCTGGTGCCGACCAACAGCCTGGAACTGCTGGAGGCGGCCGGCGCCAGGGCGGCGGTGAGCGCGCGCCGCATCGAAGCGCGGCTGGTGCCGAACAAGCCGTTCGACGTGCTGGTGCAGCACCTGGTGACGGTGGCGCTGGGCGGCGGCTTTCGTGCCGAACAGCTGCTCGCCGAAGTGCGCGGCGCCTGGTCGTACCGCCACCTGACGGACGAGGAATGGCAATGGGCGCTCGACTTCGTGGCGCGCGGCGGCCAGAGCCTGACCGTGTATCCCGAATACCAGCGCGTGTTGCCCGACGAGGAGGGGATCTACCGGGTGCCGAACCTGGCGCTCGGGCGGCGCCACCGGATGGGCATCGGCACCATCGTGTCCGACGCCAGCGTGCAAGTGAAGTACCTGACCGGCGGGCGCATCGGCAGTGTCGAGGAGTCGTTCGTCGGGCGCCTGAAGGCGGGCGACCATTTCCTGTTCGGCGGGAAGATCCTCGAATTCGTCCGGCTGCATGAGATGACCGCGTTCGTCAAGCGTGCCACCGGCAAGCGCGGCGCGGTGTCGCGCTGGATGGGCGCCAAGATGCCGCTGTCGTCCGAACTGGCGCACGCCGCGCTCGAGCAGCTGCGCCTGGCCGCCGACGGCCAGTTCATCGGGCCGGAGATGCAGGCGCTGCGCCCGCTGATCGAGATCCAGCAGCGCTGGTCGGCGCTGCCCACCATCGACACCTTCGTCATCGAAAGCATGCGCAGCCGCGAGGGCCATCACCTGTTCGTCTACCCGTTTGCCGGCCGCTCGGTGCACATGGGACTGGCCTCGCTGTTCGCCTGGCGGATCGGCCGCCAGCAGCCGATCACGTTTTCGATCGCCATCAACGACTATGGCTTCGAACTGCTGTCGGCCGAGCCGGTCGATTGGCAACGCATCTTCGCTGGCGCCAGCGGCGCCGATGTCGCCCTGTTGAGCACCGAACGCCTGCTCGACGACGTGCTCGCCAGCCTGAACGCGACCCAGTTGTCGCAGCAGCGCTTCCGCGAAGTGGCGCGCATCGCCGGGCTGGTGTTCCAGGGCTATCCCGGCCAGCCGAAAAGCAATCGCCAGGTGCAGGCCTCGTCGTCGCTGTTCTTCGAGGTGTTTCGCAAACACGACGCCGGCAACCTGCTGTTGACCCAGGCGCAGCGCGAAGTGATGGAGCAGGAACTCGAACTGACGCGGCTGCGCGATACCTTGACCGAACTGCATGCGCGCGCCATCGCCTGGCGCGAGATCAGGCGCGCCACGCCGTTCGGCTTCGCGCTGATGGTCGAGCGCTTCCGCGAAAAGGTCACCACCGAGAAGCTGTCCGACCGGGTGGCGCGCATGCTGCGCGAACTGGAAAAGGCGGCGCAGCCGTGAGCGCGCGCGCAGTCGTCGTCGCCGGCGAAACGCTGCTGCTGCTGGCCCAGAAGGCGCTCTACTGGCCGGCCCGCAAGATGCTGGTGGTGGCCGATATCCACTTCGGCAAAGCGGCGTCGTTTCGCGCCCAGGGGGTGCCGGTGCCGCGCGGGACCACCAGCGCGAACCTGGCGGCGCTCGACGCGCTGATGGCTGCGCACGACATCGCGCACATCATGTTCCTCGGCGACTTCCTGCATGCGCGCGCGGCGCACGCCAGCGCCACCGTGGCGGCCATGCTGGCCTGGCGCCGGCGCCATCCGGACCTGAAGCTGACCCTGGTGCGGGGCAACCACGACCGCCACGCCGGCGACCCGGCGGCGGCGCTTGCCATCGAGATGGTCGACGAGCCGTATGCGCTGGCACCGTTCGCGTTCTGCCACCATCCCGACCTCGCCACCCCGGGCTACGCGCTGGCCGGCCATCTGCACCCGACCTTCCTGCTGGCGACCCGGTTCGACGCGCTGCGCCTGCCATGCTTCGTGGTCGGACCCGAGCGCATGATCCTGCCCGCGTTCGGCGCGTTTACCGGCGGCTTTCCGGTCGTCGCCGGCGCCGGAGACGCCATCTACGTCAGCGCGGGGGAGACGCTCC
>JARXKM010000338.1 GCA_030272785.1 Pseudomonadota bacterium | reverse complement strand
GTGCTGCCGCCGGGCTACCTGTGCTGCGGCTATCCGCAGCGCGGCGCCGGCCAGTACGACAAGGCGGACAAGATGATGACGGATAACCGCGTGCTGTTCCACCGCATGGCCAATACGCTCAACTACCTCGACATCAAGACGGTGCTGGTGTCGTGCGGGACTTGCTACGACCAGCTGGCGACCTACGAGTTCGACAAGATTTTCCCTGGCTGCCGCATCATGGACATCCATGAATATCTGCTGGAAAAAGGCGTCAAGCTGGAAGGCGTCAACGGCACCCGCTACATGTACCACGAGCCTTGCCACAATCCGATGAAGCTGCAGGATTCGGTCAAGACCGTCAACGCGCTGGTGTCAACGGTGGACAACGTCAAGATCGAAAAGAACGACCGTTGCTGCGGCGAGTCCGGCACCTTCGGCATTTCGCGTCCCGACATCGCCACCCAGGTGCGTTACCGCAAGGAAGACGAGATGGTCAAGGGCGCCGCCAGACTGCGCGAAGACGGCTTCACCGGCGAGGTCAAGATCCTCACCAGCTGCCCGTCGTGCCTGCAGGGACTGAAGCGCTACGACGACGACGCCGATACCACCGCCGACTACATCGTCATCGAGATCGCCCGTCACCTGCTGGGCGAGAACTGGCTGCCCGAGTACGTCGCCCGCGCCAACAACGGCGGCATCGAGCGGGTGCTGGTATGACCGCGACGTGCGCACAGTGCGAATTGTGCGCGCTGACGGTCGAACCGGTGTACCGTGACGACAGGCTGGCGGTGATCCTGGTCGACGATCCCGCCTATCCGGGATTCTGCCGGGTGATCTGGCATGCGCATGTCAAGGAGATGAGCGACCTGGCGCCGGCCGACCGGCTGGCGCTGAACGACGCCGTCTGGCACGTCGAACTGGCGCTGCGCGCCGTGATGGCGCCCGACAAGATCAACCTGGCCAGCCTGGGCAACATGGTGCCGCATGTACACTGGCACGTGATCCCGCGCTTCGCCGACGACGCGCAGTTCCCCAACCCCGTGTGGGCCGCGGCGGTGCGCCAGACCGATGCAGCGGTGCTGGCGGCGCGGCGCGCCCTGTCGCCACAATTGACTGCGGAGATCGTCCGCCGGATGAGCAAATAAATGACCAAGACCCCGACCCTGACCGCCCTGACGGTCCACCAGAAATCGCGTGTGCTCGACATCGCGTTCGACGACGGCGCCGCGTTTTCGCTGCCGTTCGAATACCTGCGCGTGTATTCGCCGTCGGCCGAGGTGCGCGGCCACGGCGCCGGCCAGGAAGTGCTGCAGCTCGGCAAGCGCGAGGTCGGCGTCACGGCGCTCGACCCGGTCGGCAACTACGCGGTGCAGCCGACGTTTTCGGATGGCCACAATACCGGCCTGTACACCTTCGACTACCTGCACAAGCTGGGCAGCGAGCAGGCAGCGCTGTGGCAGGACTACCTGCATCGTCTGGCCGACGCCGGTTTCGTCGGCGACAGCGGCCGCGCGCCGGGCGCCGTCATCGCCGGCGCGCCGACCAAGGCGGCCGGCTGCGGGCACAAGCATTAGGACCTCAGCACCACCCGAGCTGCCAACCTGTCACGCGCCAGTCCAGAGTCGGCGCTTGTATAATGCAGGCAACCAAACTGGCTGCTCACCATGACCAACACTACACATTTCGGCTATAAAACCGTTGCCGAGGACGAGAAAGTCCACGAAGTCGCCAAAGTTTTCCACTCGGTGGCGGCGAAGTACGACGTCATGAACGACCTGATGTCGGGCGGACTGCACCGCATCTGGAAGACCTTCACCATCGCCAAGGCCGGCGTGCGGCCAGGCTTCAAGGTGCTCGACATTGCCGGCGGCACCGGCGATCTGTCGAAGGCGTTCGCCAAACAGGCAGGTCCCAGCGGCGAAGTCTGGCTCACCGACATCAACGAGTCGATGCTGCGGGTCGGCCGCGACCGCCTATTGAATAAAGGCCTGGTCACCCCCACGTTACTGTGTGACGCGGAGAAGTTGCCGTTCCCGGACAATTATTTCGACCGGGTCAGCGTCGCCTTTGGCCTGCGCAACATGACGCACAAGGATCAGGCGCTGGCGGAAATGCGCCGCGTGCTCAAACCGGGCGGCAAGCTGCTGGTGCTGGAGTTTTCCAAAGTGGCAACCGCGCTGCAAAAACCTTACGACGTGTATTCGTTTTCCGTGCTGCCATGGCTGGGCCAGAAAATCGCCGGCGACGCGGAGAGTTATCGTTACCTTGCCGAATCGATCCGCATGCATCCCGACCAGGAAACGCTGAAAACGATGATGCAAGATGCCGGCTTCGACCGGGTCGACTATTTCAACCTGACGGCAGGTGTGGCCGCTCTTCACACCGGTATCAAACTTTAGGATGACCAGCATGAAAAAATTCTTAGCCAGCATGATGATTGCCGTCACCGCCCTGTCGATGGTGGCCGAAGCGAGCGCCCGTCCGATGGGCGGCGGCCGTTCGATCGGGCGCCAGTCGCCCACCGTGGCACGCCAGCAGGCAGCGCCGGCGGCGGCGCCGGCCCAGCGTCCGGCCGCCGCGCCGGCCCCCGCCGCGGCACCTGCGCCGGCGGTGAAGCCGCCTTCGCGCTGGAAAGGCATGCTCGGCGGCGCGCTGCTCGGCCTGGGCCTGGGCGCGATGCTGTCGCACTTCGGCATGGGCGGCGCGATGGCCAGCATGTTCAGCTCGATCCTGATGATCGCCCTGCTGGCGCTGGCCGCGATGTTCATCTACCGCATGTTCCGCAAGAACAAGGATGCGCCGGCCGCCGGCAATTTCGCGTCCTACGCGACGCCGGCGCCGACCGCCTACACGCCGGAAATCGGCTCGGGCATGCAGCCTGTCGCATTCTCGCCGGCGCAGCAGCCGGTGTCGACCATGACGTACGCACCCGCCGCCGCAGCCGCGCCATGGGGCGTGCCGGCTGACTTCGACACTGCCGCCTTCCTGCGCCACGCCAAGTCGTCGTTCATCCGCATGCAGGCCGCCTGGGACAAGGCCGATACCAACGACCTGCGCGAATTCACCACGCCGGAAATCTACGCCGAACTGAAGATGCAGATCCAGGAACGCGGCGCCAGCGCCGACTTCACCGACGTCGTTTCGATCGACGGCGAGCTGCTGGGCATCGAAACGATAGCCAACGACTACCTCGCCAGCGTCAAGTTCACCGGCATGATCAAGTCGGCGCCGAACGCCGCCGCCGAGCCGTTCGCCGAAGTGTGGAACATGTCGAAGCCGGTGTCCGGCAGCACCGGCTGGGTGCTGGCAGGCATCCAGCAGCTGTCGTAATATTTTTTGGCAAACTTCCTGAGCATGCCGCGATTCTCTCCGGCAAACTGGTAAGATCGAAACCGCCCGCGTCAAGCCCGGGCGGTTTTCTTTTTTAACGCGTGCAATCCATGTCACCTGCGAGTCCATCCATGTCCAACAGCAGCCTCGCTGCGCCCGCCGTTGCGGCGATCAACCATTTGCTGGCGCAGGAGGCGTGGGCGCGCGATGCGCTGCTGCTGCACACCGGCAAAGTGGCGCTGATCGATTGCGGCAGCATCGCGCTGCGCATGCAAGTCGCGCGCGACGGCATGCTGGCGCTGGCCGGACCGGACCAGCCGGCCAGCGTGACGATTCGCCTGAAGCTGGCCGACCTGCCGCTGATCGCCGCCAACCGCGAGCGCGCCTTCTCCTACGTCAGGATCGACGGCGACGCCGAGTTCGCCAACACGATCTCGCAGCTGAGCAAGGGCTTGCGCTGGGAAGCCGAGCACGACCTGGAAAAATGGACCGGCCCGATCGCCGCCGGCCGCATCGTCGGCGGCGCCCGCGGCATGCTCGAGGCGGCTCGCGCGACCCACCGCAAGCTGGGCGAAAACCTGGCCGAATATTTCCTCGACGAACAGCCGCTGCTGGTGCGCCCGGCCATGCTCGATGCGCTTGCCGGCGACGTCACGCGCCTGCGCGACGATGTCGAGCGCGCCGCCAAGCGGCTCGCCAGGCTCGAGCAGCGGCTGGCGCCGCGCGCCGCCGGCCTGGATCCGACGACCCGCGGCGGCGGGCAACAACCTCTGGACCTTTGATGATATTGAAATTCCTGCGACTGCTGAAAATCCTGCGCGTCGCCACCAAATACGGCCTCGACGAAATCGCCATCTCCGGCCTGAAAGTGCCGCGTACGGCCAAGCTGATCGACACCATCATTTTCTGGCGCGACATTTCGGCGCCGCGCGGCGAACGCCTGCGCATGGCGCTCGAGGAACTCGGGCCGATCTTCGTCAAGTTCGGCCAGGTGCTCTCGACCCGCCGCGACCTGATGCCGGCCGACATCGCCGACGAGCTGGCGCGCCTGCAGGACCGCGTGCCGCCGTTCGATTCCGACCTGGCCATCGCGCAGATCACCAAGTCGCTCGGCGCCCACCCGGAGCAACTGTTCGCCAGCTTCGAACGCGACCCGGTGGCGTCGGCCTCGATCGCCCAGGTCCACTTCGCGGTGCTGAAAAACGGCAAGGAAGTGGCCGTCAAGGTGCTGCGCCCGGGCATGAAGAAGTCGATCGACGAGGACGTCGCGCTGATGCACCTGGCCGCCGGCATGACCGAGCGCTGGTGGGCCGGCAGCAAGCGCCTCAAGCCGCGCGAGGTCGTCGCCGAGTTCGACAAGTACCTGCACGAC
Organism: Pseudomonadota bacterium; assembly: GCA_030272785.1. Classification (GTDB taxonomy): domain Bacteria; phylum Pseudomonadota; class Gammaproteobacteria; order Burkholderiales; family Burkholderiaceae_D; genus JAFCUW01. Next base: position 361 of record JARXKM010000338.1, on the reverse strand, counting down.
GAACTGGACCTGATGCGCGAGGCGGCCAACGCCAGCCAGCTGCGCCGCAACTTCGCCAACTCGACCTTGCTGATGGTGCCGGAGATGTACTGGGACTTCTGTTCGAGCAGCGTGATCGTGATGGAGCGCATGCACGGCATCCCGGTGTCGCAGATCGAGCGCCTGGCCGCCGAGGGCGTCGACCTGAAGAAGCTCTCGAGCGACGGCGTGGAAATCTTCTTCACCCAGGTGTTTCGCGATGGCTTCTTCCACGCCGACATGCACCCCGGCAATATCCTGGTGTCGATCGCGCCGGCCACTTTCGGGCGCTACATCGCGCTCGACTTCGGCATCGTCGGCACGCTCAACGATTTCGACAAGG
>JARXKM010000041.1:10018-25816 GCA_030272785.1 Pseudomonadota bacterium | reverse complement strand
TGTCGAGGCACTGCGCTGTCAGCGTCGCGAATTCCGCTTCGCTGATGGTGCGCGCATCGAACGCGTTGAGCGCGCGCCCGAGGATGTCGTCCACCCACTGCTCGGCGTCCAGCGACGCCGGCACGACCTCACGCAACATCTGCTGCAAAGGCGCCACGCCCGGCGTCGGTGTCACCACCAGGTGCGGCGCATCCTTCGCGGCGCCCTGCTTGCGCGCCAGCTGACAGCTATAGCAATCGCAGCGCTGCGCACCAGGTGCGCCACGCCGTGGTTCCATTGCGCCGCTGCGCGCCGTGAATGGCAGACGGCCCATTTCGCTCTCCATGGTATCGATCTCAACGGTTCCAGTCGCGCTCGTAGTGCATGTGGCGATGCCCATGCTGCCAGTGGTCGCGGCGCCATTGGTGGCGACGCCATTCTTCGCGGCGCTGCCATTCGGCGCGCCGCCATTGCTCTTCGCGCCAACGCGCATGCCGGCCTGAGTCGATGTACATCGGCGGCTGCACGGCATAACCCGGCCCGGCGACGAAACGCGGCCGCACTTGCGCGCCCGGCACGTAATAAGGCGCCGGCGCGCCAGCATAGATGCCGACGCGAACCTGCGCGGCCGCGGGCAGTGCCGCCGCCACCGTCAATGCGCCGGCCAGGAGTGCTTTCAAGAAGATGTTCATGGTGTCCCTTTGCGCTGCACAGTGCAGATGAAGTGCAGTGTAAGGACGGTCATGTAGACGGTGTGATATCAAACCGCAACTATTGTAACAACCGGTAAGCCGCCCCGTCGCATGGTCAGTTGCCGCATGCCGAACAGTCTTTGCTTTTTAGCAAATTATGTTGTGTAACTCGCCATATATTGAACTATGTGCAATACGCACTGACCAAGGAGCCCATCATGACGATCAAATCGATAGGAACAACAGTGGCAATCGTGCTGTGTGCCTGTTCGCCCCTGCTGTGCAAAGCGGCCGACCAGTGCGCCCCGGCGGGCGAACCGGCGCGCACGCAGGTGGTCGTCAAGGCTGAAAAATCGCTGCTCGCGGAACCGGCAACGAGGGCCGCGATCGCCGATGGGGTGAGCACCGGCGCGGCGCTGGCGGCCGGCGCGGCCGAGGCCAATCCGCTGGTCACGCCATCGCCGCTGGGACTGGTGGCGCTGACCGCCGTCAAGATCGCGCTGGTCAGCTATGCCACGCAGTTGCCGGAACCGGACAAGCGGGTGGTGATGAAAACCACCACCGCGCTGTGGGGCGGCGCCGCGCTGAACAATCTGATGGTGCTGGTGGCGGCGCCGCCGCCGTTTCCGCTGATCGCCGGCGTGGCCATGGCGCTGATCGGCTGGCGCCATGTGGCGCATGGCTATGCGGAGCAGGATCGGCTGGCGGCCCTGTCGGCGCCGGCCGCCGACAAGGTCGTCGCCTGCGGCGCGCCGGCGGCCGACACCGCGGTGGCGGCGGTCAGTGCGGCGCCGGCGGACGCAAACTAGCGTTCGGCCAAGTGCTCGTAGACGAAGGACTTGAGCGTGAGCAGCACCGAGTCGTCGACTTCTTCGTCGAACTCGATGCCGTAACGCATCTGCTGCGACAGCTTGCCCTTGATGCTGCGGATCACGCACGGCACTGTCACCACGCGGTTCTTCTCGCCGATCTTGACGCGGAACGCCACTTTCAGGCGCGTGCCGGGCGCGCCGAGCACGAAGCCGGTCGCCACCGCGCAGCCGCAGCCGGACAGATTGGTGATCAGCGCCGGCACGGTGTAGCCGTCGGCCATCGTGATCGAGGCGGGAATGCGCGCATCGATCCGCAGCGCCTGGCGAAACGGCTTGGTCACCGCGTCTTGCGGATAGCGCAGGAACAGGTGGCCGCTCGGCAAGCCCGCATAGCGCATCAGCACCGTCTTGAACATGCACAGGCTGCGTCCGAAGATGACCTGCACGGTCATCGGTATGCCTTCGAAATTCTGCCAGGTCTGGCCGTTGCCCAGCCCCAGCGGCGGCGACGAGACGATGATCGACTGCATCGGCACGCGACCGTAAAACTCGACCTGGGCGTTGCGCGGCTCGAAATCGCTGGGCAGCTTGAACGTCAGCACCACGCCTTCGGCATTGTGCTTGAGGTGCTTGAGCGGATCGTGGGCATGCGCGGCCGGCTTGTCGTCGGGTTTGTCGTCGACCATCACCGTTTCGCGGTTGCTGTCGTGCGACAGCGCGGCGCGCACCGGCGTGGCCACCAACAGGCGCCGCTGCACCACTTCGTCCATCACCACGAAACCGGCCGGCGCCAGCAACTCCCCCGAACGCAAATAGATCGCCCACGGCAGCGTGGTGCCCACCGGCATGTCGTTTTCGGACAAATATACAAATTGCGTCTTAGCCATCAACACCAACTGAAGTCAAAAAGGGAAGGCGATTGCAATTCTGAAACTTCGTACATTTCACCCATGCTGCATATAATACAATGGATTTGGACAATGTTACTCATGGTTACGACAACTGGCTGGCCGGCAGCGCTCAGCCGGCCATGCTGTGCAGGCCCAGCCAGACTGGCACGTGCGACACCAGATACAGCAGCACCCCGATCAGGCCGCCGACAATAGTGCCGTTGATGCGGATGAACTGCAAGTCTTTCCCGATATTGAGCTCGATCTGCTGCGACATCTCGACGCTGTCCCACTTGCGCACGGTGTCGGCGATGTGGCCGGTGAGGAATTCGGCGAACCCCGGCGCGGCGCTGCGCACCGCCGCCTCGAGGTGGCTGTTGAGCGATTCGCGCAGCCGCGCGTCGTCGGCCAGCACCTTGCCGATCCAGCTGCCGGTGGCCACCACGCGCTGGTGCAGCACCGACTGCGCGCTGTGCAGGTCCGCCTTCAGCCAGGCCTTCAGGTCGTCCCACAGCGATTTGAGGTAGCTGTTCAGGGTCGCGTCGTTCAGCAAATAACCCTTGATCTCCTCGCCCTTCTGCTGGAATGCGGGATCGTTCTTGAGGCGGGCGACGAAGTCGTCGGTGAACTGGTCGAAATTGCGGCGCAGCGGATGATGCGGATCGTCGTTGACCTTGGCGAGGATGCCGGCGGCCAGCCGCACCGCGATGTCGGCGCCTTTGCGGCCGATCGCCTCCTTCGGCAACACCTTCTCGAACAGCGCGTATTCTTCCTTGAGCCAGTCGACGATACCTTGGGCGATGAACGCCTGGGTGTCCTCGTTGTGCAGCAGGCCGGCAAGCTGGCGGATGCCTTCGTCGAGCAATTCCTGGTGGCGCCCGTTGCTGGTCATCGATGCGAGGATCGCGCCGGCCGACTGCGACAGGTCGACGCTCTTGATCAGCGTGTGCACCGCCTTGCTGATGAAGTTCTGCACCGGCGCGTCTTCGATGAAATCGAGCACGCCGGCGGCCAGCTTGATCAGGTAGGCGCCGAGCTGTTCGCTGTTGGCCGGCTTGACCAGCCAGTCGGCCACGCTGCGCGCCGGGTCGTGGCGGCGGATCAGGCCGACGACCGATTCGGTGTCGAGGAATTTTTCGCGCACGAACAGCGCCAGGTTGTCGGCGATCTTGTCCTTGTTGTTGGGGATGATGGCGGTGTGGCGGCCGACGAACGGCAGCGGCACCCGCTTGAACAGCGCGACGACGGCGAACCAGTCGGCCAGCGCGCCCACCATCGCCGCTTCGGCAAACGCCTTGAGCAGGTCGACCCACCAGACCGGCCGCAGGAACAAGGAGACGGCGAACAGCGCCACGGCGGCGCCGAAAAACAGCAGCGCGAGCCGCTTGGCGTCGTGCAGCTCGGTTTCCTTGTCCATCGACGCGGCGCCGCTCACACCGGCTCGCCGACGTCGGCGTCGTCGTCCAGCGCGTAGTCGCCGCGCGCGTACGCGGCGAGGATTTCTTCAGCCTGCACCAGGAACGCAGCCGGCGCCAGTATGCGCACCCCGCCCAGCGCCGGCGCGATCAGCAGGTCGGCCTGCACGTGATGGGCGTCGGCCACCACCGCCGGCACGCCGCCGGCCACCAGGCAACCCTGCAACAGGTAGGCATCGGTCGGCACCATGCACTTGGCCACCACGAACAGGTCGCGGCCGGGCAGCGCCTCGGCGTCCATCGCGGCGCTTCGCACGCCGACTCCTTGTCCTGCGCGCAGCAGTTCGTCCATCGCAGCTCCCGGAGGTTTCAATCGCCCCATCTTACTACCGGCGCCGTTTGGACGCGTCAGATGACGTGTGCGTCGCGCAGCGCGGCAATCGCCTCGTCGGCCCAGCCCCAGTCGGCCAGGATGGCGGCGCCGTCGGCGCCGGGCGCGCTGGCGCCGGCGCCGGCCTGCGGCACGGTGCGCGAAAAGCGCGGCGCCGGCGCCGGTTGGAGCACGCCGTCGATGTCGATGAAGGTGGCGCGCGCTGCGTTGTGCGGATGGGCCGGCGCCTCGGCCATGTCGAGCACCGGGGCGAAGCAGACGTCGGTGCCTTCGAGCAGCGCGCACCAGTCGTCGCGCCCGCGCGTGAGGAACAGCGCGGTGAAGCGCTGCTTGAGCTGCGGCCAGCCGTCCTCCTCCATCTGCGGCTGGAACGCCGCGGTATCGGCGCCGGTCAGCTCGAGCAGCAGGGCGTAGAACTGCGGCTCGATCGATCCGATGGTGATGAACTTGCCGTCGGCGCAGGCGTAGCTGTCGTAGAACGGCGCGCCGCCATCGAGCAGGTTGGCCGCGCGGGCGTCGTGCCAGTTGCCGAACGCGCGCATGCCGTACATCATCGCGCCGAGCAGCGCGGCGCCGTCGGTCATGGCGGCGTCGACCACCTGGCCCTGGCCCGAGCCGCGCGCCTCGAGCACCGCGCAGACCACGCCGAACGCGAGCATCATGGCGCCGCCGCCGAAGTCGCCCACCAGGTTCAGCGGCGGCGCCGGCGGCGTGCCGGCGCGGCCCATCGCGTGCAGCATGCCGGTCAGCGCGATGTAATTGAGGTCGTGACCGGCCGCCTGTGCCAGCGGGCCATGCTGGCCCCAGCCGGTGACCCGGCCGTACACCAGCTTCGGGTTGCGCGCGTGGCAGACGTCGGGGCCGAAGCCGAGCCGCTCCATCACGCCGGGCCGAAAGCCTTCGAGCACCACGTCGGCCTGGTCGAGCAGCGCCAGCACCACCTGCTTGGCGGCCGGCTGCTTCAGGTCGAGCGCCAGCGAACGGCGTCCGCGCGCCATCACGTCGAACCTGGTGCCCAGCATCGGGAACGGATTGCCGGCGTCGGGCGCGCCCTTGCGGTCGATGCGGATCACCTCCGCGCCCATGTCGGCCAACATCATGGCGGCGAACGGACACGGTCCCAGGCCCACCATTTCCACCACCCGTATGCCTGCCAGCGGTCCTGCCATGTGCGGCTCCTCGTTACAGTGAAATTACAATGAGCGTGCGATGATTTCTTTCATGATCTCGTTGGCGCCGCCGTAGATGCGCTGCACCCGCGCGTCGACGTACATCTGCGCGATCGGGTATTCGAGCATATAGCCGTAGCCGCCGAACAGCTGCACGCACTGGTCGATCACCTTGCACTGCAGGTCGGAGATCCAGTACTTGGCCATCGACGCGCGCACCGCATCCATGCGCCCGGCGATCATGTCGTCGATGCAGCGGTCGATGAAGATGCGGGCGATGGTCGCCTCGGTCTTGATCTCGGCCAGCACGAAGCGCGTATTCTGCATCTCGATCAGGGCCTGGCCGAACGCCTTGCGATTGCGCGTGTGCTCCACCGTAAGCGTGAGCGCGCGCTCGATCGCGGCCACCCCGGAGACGCCGAGGATGGTGCGCTCGTACGGCAGCTCGGTCATCAGCTGGGCGAAGCCCTGCCCTTCGACGCCGCCCAGCACGTTCTCGCGCGCCACATGGGCGTCGTCGAAGAACAGCTCGCACGTGTCCTGCCCCTTCTGGCCGACTTTCTCGAGGATGCGCCCGACCCGGAAGCCCGGATTGTCCTTCGTCTCGAGCAGCAGCAGCGACACGCCGCGCGCGCCAGCGGCGGCATCGGTCTTGACCACCACCACGATCAGGTCGGCCAGATAGCCGTTCGAGATGAAGGTCTTCGAGCCGTTGACGCGGTAGCCGTCCGGGCCGGCGACCGCCGTGGTGCGGATGCCTTTCAGGTCGGAGCCGGCGCCCGGCTCCGACATGGCGATCGCGCCGACCATCGCGCCGCTGGCCAGCAGCGGCAGGTATTTGCGCTTCTGCTCCTCGGTGCCCTGGTTGAGGATGTAGTGCGCGACGATGGCGTGCACGTGGATGCCGAACGCCATGTCGCCGGCGTAGCCGAGCTCCTCGAACACCACGCACTGGTGGGCGAAGCTACCGCCCGAGCCGCCGTATTGTTCCGGGATGTCGGCCAGCAGCAGGCCCATCTCGCCGCCCTTGTTCCACAGCGTACGGTCGACGTGCTGCTGTTCCTTGAAGCGCTGCTGGTGCGGGGTGATCTCGCTGTCGACGAAGCGGCGCACGGCGTCGCGAAAGCCTTCGAGCTCGGCGTCCATCCAGGGTGAAGTGGTCTGCATCGAGTGATCCTTTACGCGGCGCGGTACATGGTCACCACGCACGCTCCGCCGAGGCCGAGGTTGTGCTGCAGCGCGACGCGCGCGCCGCCGACCTGGCGCGCCGCCGCGTCGCCGCGCAGCTGGTGGGTCAGCTCGTAGCACTGCGCCAGGCCGGTGGCGCCGAGCGGATGGCCCTTCGACAGCAGGCCGCCGGACGGATTGGTGACGACCCTGCCGCCGTAGGTGTTGTCGCCGTCGCTGATGAACTTGTCGGCGCCGCCTTCCGGGCACAGTCCGAGCGCTTCGTAGGTGATCAGTTCATTGTGGGCGAAGCAGTCGTGCAGCTCGACGACGTCGATGTCGTCCGGGCCGATGCCGGCTTCGGCATACACCTTGGCGGCCGCCTCGCGGCTCATGTCGTAGCCGACCAGGCGCATCATGTCGTTCGAGTCGAACGTGCCGGGACGGTCGGTAGTCATGGCCTGGGCGGCGATGTAGACGTCGGTCTTGAGACCGCGCCGGCGCGCGAAATCTTCCGACACCAGCACCGCCGCGGCGGCGCCGCAGGTCGGCGCGCAGGCCATCAGGCGCGTCATCACGCCGGGCCAGATCATCGGCGCGTCGAGCACGTCCTGGGTGCTCACTTCCTTGCGAAACAGCGCCAGCGGATTGTTCACCGCATGGCGGCTGGCCTTGGCGCGGATCTTGGCGAAGGCGTCCAGCGGGGTGCCGTATTTTTCCATGTGGGCCAGGCCGGCGCCGCCGAAGTAGCGCAGCGCCAGCGGCAGTTCCGGCTTGCCGACCAGCCGCTCGGTGACGGCGTCGAACGCGTCGAACGGGCTGGGACGGTCGGCGAACACCGCGCCGAGCGCCCCCGGGCTCATCTGCTCGAAGCCGAGCACCAGCACGCACTCGGCGGCGCCGCTGGCGATCGCCTGGCGCGCCAGGAACAGCGCGGTCGAACCGGTCGAGCAGTTGTTGTTGACGTTGAAGACCGGGATGCCGGTCATGCCGACCTGGTACAGCGCCTTCTGGCCGCTGGTCGAGTCGCCGTAGACGTAGCCGACGTAGGCCTGGCCGATGTCGTCGTAGCCGACGCCGGCGTCCTCGAGCGCCTGGCGCGCCGCCAGTGCGCCCATCCGGTCGTAGGACGCGCTGGCGCCCGGTTTGGCGAACGGGATCATGCCCACGCCAGTGACGAAAACTTTGCGGCTCATAGTGTGCTCCTGGAAGACTGCGGTGACGGTGTCGGACGATTATAGGTCACTCGTACTATTCCGTGCAGGCCATGCGATAATTCGATCATGCCATCGACCCGCACCGCCCCCAAGCAGAAATCGTCCGCCACCACCGAAAAAGGGCTCGGCCGCACCCAGGATATCCTGCATGCGGCGCGCGCGCTGCTGGCCGTTGACGGCTACGCCGGCCTGTCGATGCGGCGCGTGGCGGCCGAAGTGGGCATGAGTTTGTCGAACGTGCAACACTACTACCAGAGCAAGGATGCGCTGCTTGAAGCGCTGCTGCTGTTCACCATGGATGTGTTCCAGGCGAAGATGGACCGCATCTCGGCCGAGATGGTGAGCGCCTCGCGCATTGAGCAGTTCCTGTCGACCGTCGACATGTTCCTCGACGAGATCACCGACCCGGTGACGCATGCGATCTTCTTCGAGATCTGGGCGCTGGCGTCGCGCAATCCGTTCGCCTCGACCCTGATGGACCGCATGATGGGGCGCGAGCGCAAGGCCATCTACCTGCTCATCCGCGGCCTCAACCCGGCCATTGCCGACAGCGAGTACATGCAGCGCGCGATCCTGATGGTGGCGCAGATGGAAGGCCTGATGCTGTTCCGGCTCGACCGGCACAAGCGGCGCGACGAGTTCCTGGCGCTGCGCGCGTCGGTGCGCAAGGCGCTGCAGGCGCTGGCGACGGTGCCGTAGCGTCAACGACGGGAGCAATTGCTATGTCGTGGAGTAAGCACAGAAAAAAAGCGAGTTGCAGGTCCGGCGCTGCGTCGATCGGCATGCTGGCGTTGTGCGCATTCGCCGCCGGCACAGCGGCGGGGTCGACATGCGTCGGCGACTCCCCTGTCGCCGTCGCGCGCTGGGTGTCGAACAACAGACCTCAGCTGGCCGCACCCGATTCCAGCAGGTTCATCACCACGGAATTGCTGGCGTCGATCCGGCGTGACGCAGCGCAGGCGGCGGCGAATGACGAAATATGCGGCATCTGCGGCGGCGACCTGTGGACCAATTCGCAAGAAGGTTATGCGCGGGCGCCGATCTCGTTCCGCCAGTCGATGCGCAGTGGCGGCCGCGCCGAGGTAATTTACTCGCTGTGTTTTTCCATCGCGGCGACCGGCCCGTCCGAGCCGCGCAGCGCACGTGTCGAGCTGCGCAAGGAACAGGGATGCTGGAAGATCGATGACATTGTCCACGGCGACAATTCGATCAAGCGGCTGGTGACCGCGACCAAGTGATGTTCGGCACGGGGTTCCGCTTGCATCGCTGCCGCGGTCAGACCCTTTGGAAGCAAAATCGGGTCCGACCCCGCGGTGTCTGCCTGGCGCGACTCAGAGCATGGCGGCGCCGTCGCCGCACAGCTTCAGGCGCGGGCCGGCCAGGTGCACCAGCAGCAGGTCGCGGCGCTCTTCGAGCAGCGCGAACACCGCATCCTTCGACAGCACGTACTGGTCGAGCAAGGTGTCCTTGATCGATTCGATGACCGCCTTGTAATCGCGGATCGCGCCCAAGGTGTAGCTGTAGAGCTCATCGGCCTTCTGTTCGACCTGGCGGATCGCCCGCTCGCCGTTGCCGTCCTGGCCCAGCTGCGTGTAGTCGAGCTTGGAGCGCGAATACATCGACAGGCGATTGACCATCAGGTTGAGCATCTTGGTCGCTTTCTCGATGTCGTTCTGGCTGCCCACCGAGATGCCGCGCGCGCCGTAGAACAGCTCCTCGGCGGCGACCCCGCCGTACAGCTGGATCACGTCCTGCTCGAGTTCTTCGAGCGTGCGCAGCGAGACGTCGTCGCCGGACTGCAGCACGTAGCCGAGCGCGCCCAGCTTCGACACCGACTCGGTGCTGATCTTGAGCAGGTGCGACTTTTCCTTCACCTCGGCAAGCGACAGTCCCTGCCGCAGGTAGGGGTCGATCTGCATGAAGAAGTGGCCCAGTTCGTGCAGCGCCACGCGTTCGCGCTGCAGGTGCTTTTCGGCGGTGGTGGCGCGGTCGGTCAGGCCCAGCGTGGCGCGCTCGAAGGCGCGGAACATCAGGTCGGTATTGATGATGGTCTTGTCCTGGATCGACAGCATGCTGGCGCGTTCGACCACGGTTTCCAGCAGCGCCGGGCTGAGATTGGCGGTCATCTCGGCCACCTGCGACAGGTCGAGGTCGTTCCAGTCGACCAGTCCGTCCTGCTTGCGCGACAGGAAGCTGCGCAGCAGCGCGACGCGCTCGCTCTTGTTCGGCAGGCGGAAATTGATCTTCACCGAAAAGCGCCGCAGCATCGCTTCGTCCATCTCGGACGAGGCGTCGTCGAAGTTCGAGGCGACCACCCAGATGACGCCGGCACCCTTGTCGCTCTTGACCCCGTCGAGCAGGCCGAGCAGGGTATTGGCGGTGTCGTCCTCCCACTTCTTTTCGCCCCGTCCGCGCGGCATGAACAGGGTCTGCGCCTCGTCGAGGAAGATGATGCAGCTGCCGCGCGCGCAGGCCTTGCGGTACAGCGCGTTGAGCGCCTTCGAGCCGCCGCCGACGAAGCCCGATTCGAGCGCCGAGCCGGACGCCTGGATCAGCGGCACGTTGAGCTTCTTGGCCAGGTAGCCGACCAGCTTGGTCTTGCCGGTGCCGGCCGGGCCGGTCAGCATCACGTTGAACGGCTTGTCGATGTTGTGCGACTTGTACTCGGCGCGGTTGCGGATCATGTCTTCCAGGTGCAGCACTTCCTGCTTGATGTCGTCCATGCCGATCAGGTCGTCCATGCTGCCTTTGAGCTTGTCGGGCGCGATCACCGATGCGCTCATGCCCATGCCGGGCACGCCGAACTTGAGCGCGTAGAGGATGAAGCCGATCACCAGGATGTCGAGCGCGTGGCGCTTGAGGAAGGCGCTCGCTTCGGCGGTGGCGCCGTTCTCGCCCTCGTCGAGCAACACGCCCTTGTGCGCGGCCAGGTAGTCGTCCTTGGCGATCGAATACGGGATGCCGTTTTTCAGCAGCACTTCGCGTTCCAGGCTCAGGTGCGAGGTGCTCGGCACCTTGACCACGTGCAGCTGCGCGGCGCCCTTGAACTTGAAGATGTAGCGCGGCGACTCCGACAGCGGCTTGGCCACCAGCAGATAGTCGAGCTGATCCTTGCGCGCCGCCAGTTCGGTGATTTCTGCAATGTTCTGCGACAGCACGAGAGGGCTGGTGTCCTGGGCGACGTCGTCGCGGAACACCGCCAGCCAGACGATCAACCCGACCAGCAGTACGGCGGCGATGCGCACGTACAGGTTCTTGAAGGCGATCTGAAGTTTGGCGAGATTGGGCATGGGCTACTCTTTGTTGGGTGGTTGCGCGCGCGGCGAACTGCACGCCGCTGGCTGGCCGGTGCGGCCGGCGCGGCGACGATGGCGGCAACGATGCCGCCGCGGCCATCATGTCCATTTGCCATCGCTTTAATGCTCGAAGGCAATAGGAATGGTGTGACTATACCGCCAAAAAAAAGACAGGTGTAAAACAATTTGCCAAAAATTAGTGCAGCGCAACACCTGTGGTCAAGCCTGCCACCGAAGCCGTTATGGACCTGACAAACTTGATTATCTGCTTGATAAAAAAGCGCCGGAAACAGGGTCCGGCGTTGTCGATTTGCACATCACATGACGCGTCACCCGTGCATCATGTTGCGCCGCAGCAAATGGTCTGGCCGCTATTCCGGCGCCTGGCACAGCGCGTGCAGCTTGCCCAGCGTATTCCAGTTGCGCGCCGTGGTGGCGTCGCCGAGCAGCTTGCCGACGGCCGCGGCGACGGCGCTGTCGAGCACACCCTCCGGGCACCACACGTAGGCGGCCCGTTCGCCGATCGCCAGCGCGCCGGGCGCCCAGTCGCGTGCCGCCAGCGCGGCCAGGGCGTCGCGCGGGGCGGCGCCGGCCAGCATGAACGCCAGCAGGCGCGCATGATCGGTGGCCACCGCCAGCAGCGGATTGGCGGCCATCACGCCGGCCAGCTCCTGCGCGCTGAGCACGGTCACGCGCGACACCAGGCCGAGCTTGTCGATCAGCGCCTGCTCGATCGCGGCGGCGGCCTCGCGCGGCGCATGCGGGGCGCTGGCGAACACCAGGTTGCCGCTGTTGAGCACGCTGCGCACGCCGGTGAAGCCGAGCCGTTCGCACAGGGCGCGCAAGTCGGCCATCGCGATGCGCTTGGCGCGCCCGACGTTGATGCCGCGCAGCAGTGCGATGCCGGCCGTGGCGTGCATGCCCGCATCCTGCCCCGGTGCGCCGCTCACCCCAGCAAGCCTTCGTCGCGCATCGCCTGCTGGACCGCCGGGCGCGCCGCGATGCGCACCTGGAAGGCCTGCAAGGCCGGCCACGCGGCCAGGTCGAAGCGCACCACCGCGGCCCAGTTGGCGACCGTGAACAGGTAGCCGTCGGCCACGCTGAAGCGCTCGCCGACCAGGTATTCGCGCCCTTCGAGCCGCTGTGCGGCGTAGCCGAAGCGCCTGGTCAGCGTAGCGCGGGCGGCAGCCTTGACGTCGTCGCCGGAGGCCGGATTGAACAGCGGGCCGAAATTCTTGTGCAGTTCGGTGCCGATGAAATTGAGCCATTCGAGCAACTGGTAATGCTCGGCGCTGCCGGCGGCCGGCGTCAGCTGTTTCTCCGGCGCCAGGTCGGCGATGTACTGGACGATCGCCGGCCCTTCGGTGAGCACGCTGCCGTCGTCGAGCTGCAGCGCCGGCACATAGCCTTTCGGATTGATGGCGTTGAAATCGGCGCCGCCGGCGGTAAGCTTCTTGCGGATGTCGACCCGTTCGGTGGTGAACGCGAGGCCAGCTTCGAGCAAGGCGATGTGGGGCGAGAGCGAGCAGGCGCCGGGGCTGAAGTACAGTTTCATGGGGATCCTTTGGGTGGGATGGGCGCGCCGGGCGCGCAACCGGCCGGCCTTCTGACGACGAAGGCGCAAGGCAAGGCGAGAATACAATAGAACCGCGCGCGCCGCTTGGCCGGGCTCAAGCGCGCGGCGAGACTGCCGCAGCTGTCGTCGCAGTGTCTGCCGCGCCATGCTCGGCCTGGCGATCCTGCGGCGTCACGCGCGGCAGGCGCATGGTGAAACAGGTGCCGGCGCCGGGCGTGCTGCGCACCGTGATGGTGCCGCAGAACTGCTTGACCACGAGGTTGTAGACGATGTTCAGGCCCAGCCCGGTGCCGCCCTGCCCGCGCCGGGTGGTGAAGAAGGGATCGAAGATGCGGTCGAGCAGCTCGGGGGCGATGCCCTTGCCGTTGTCGCTCAGCTGCAGTTCGACCGTGTCGCCGTCGAGCCTGGCCTGGATGGCGATCTGGCCGGGCCGGTCGGCGCCGAACGCGTGCTCGGCGCAGTTGAGCACCAGGTTGGTGATGACTTGGGCGAAGGCGCCCGGATAGCTGTCGAGCACGATGTCGCCGGAGCCGTCGAGCTGGAGGTCGATGCGCGTCGCCTTCAGCTTCGGGCGCAGGCTGGTGACGATTTCGTCGATGTACTCCATCAGCGCGAAGCGGCGGCGCGCCTCGCTGGTCTGGTCGACGGCGATCTGCTTGAAACTGTGGATCAGGTGGGCCGCGCGATAGGCGTTGTTCATGATCAGGCGGGTGCTCTCGGCGGCCGTGTCGAGGTAGCGCAGCACCACCGATTTCTTCAGCCCCTCGGCCGCCACCGCCGCCTGCAATTCGTCGGTGGCGTCCTTGAGCACCGAGGCGCTGGTGAGCGCGATGCCGACCGGCGTGTTGATTTCATGGGCGACGCCGGCCACCAGGCTGCCCAGCGAGGCGAGCCGCTCCGCTTGCAGCAGCGACTCCTGGGTGCGGCGCAGGTCGGCCATCGCCTGCGCGGTCTGCTCGGCCGAGCGGCGCGCCGCGTCCTCGGCCTCGCGGATGCGCCGGATGGTCGACTTCAGGCGCCGCTGGATCTGGTTGAAGCCGCGGATCACGTCGCCGAGCTCGTCGCGGCGGTTTTCCGGCAGCTCCTCGACTTCGCCGGTGCCGCGCGTGGCCAGCTCGAACAGGCCGTCGCGCAGCTGGCGCAGCGGTTCGAACACCACCCGCAGCGACAGCGACAGCGCCAGCACCAGGATGACGTCGAGCAGCAGCACCTCGATCACCTTGCGGATCAGTTCGGAGGCGAGCGCGGCGTCGCTCTGGGCGCGGCTGAAAAACACCACCACCTTGCCGACCGGTACCGGGTTGATGCTGATGCTGGCCGAGCCGGCGTCGCGAAACATCAGCTCGGCCTGCACCGCGGTGGCGCCGGCCGGCGCGATCATGGCGGTGCCGGGACTGATCAGGCGGCCGTCGGCGCCGCGCGCCTTGCCGGCAAACAGCCCGACCGCGCTGTCGTAGACGCGGATCGCCACCACTTCGGGCGGCAGCATTTCGGCCTCGAGGATGGTGTCGACCTTGGCCTTGTCGAGGTCCCACAGCGCCGTTGGCAAGCTGATCCCCAGCCGGGTGAGCACACCGTCGCGCAGGCGCTGGTTGCTGTTCTCGAGCTCCTTGCCGAGCGAATACTGGGCGTAGCTGCCCGAAATGGCCAGCACCAACGTGACGATCAGCACGAACAACAGCTTGAGCCGGCTTTGAATACTGTCCATGCGATCCTTTCCGCGCTGCGCGCCTGCGTCCCAATGTAAGGGAAGCGCTGCGGAATGGCAAGCGCACAGGGGCTGCCTGCAGGGGCCCCCTGCATGGGCCGCCTGCATGGGCCGCCAAAACTGTGTCCAACCGCCGCGCCCGCAATGGTAAGATCAGCTTGGTGAAGAGGAGGAAGGCATGAGTTCAGCTTATCAGCACCTGGCCCTGGTCGACGTCCGGCCGGGCATGGTGCTTTCGGATGTGTTGCTCGATCAGCAGGGCCAGGTGCTGCTGCCGCAAGGCGCCGTGCTCACCGCGGCGATCATCGCGCTGCTGCCGCGCCACGGCGTCGAGCGGCTGGCAGTGCTGCGCGCCGATGCCGGCGCGGTGCCCGCGCCGGACCAGGCCGCGCAGCGCGCGCGCCTCGCACAGCTGTTCCGCCGCCACGCCGAAGACGATGCGGCGCTCGCCACCGGCGTGCTGCGGCAGTATGTGGCGCGGTATCGGCTCGACCCGGAGAGCGGCGCATGAATCACCTGAACCTCGACGACGTCGTCGGCAAACTGCACGACCTGCCCTCGCTGCCGGAGGTGGTGATGGAACTGCTCACCTGCATCGACCAGGAAGACGTCGACATTACGGTGCTGGCCAAGAAGGTCTCGCACGACCAGGCGCTGACCGCCAAGACGCTGCGGCTGGCCAACTCGTCGACCTACGGCCTGCAGATCAAGGTCGCCACGATCCAGCAGGCGATCACCTTCCTCGGCTTCCAGACCACCCGCAAGCTGATCACCGCCGCCGCCGTCACCGGCTGTTTTCCCGAGGGCCAGTGCGCCGGCTTCAGCGACAAGACGTTCTGGCGCCACTCGATCGCCACCGCCGTCTGTGCGCGCGTGCTGGCGCGTCACATGCGCTTCAACCAGGACTACGCCTTCACCGCCGGCTTGCTGCACGATATCGGCCGCCTGGTGCTGGTCAGTACCTATCCGGCCCGCTACGCCGAGGCGATCGCCTGGCGCGCCGCGCACGACTGCGACATGCTCGAGGCCGAGCGCGCGGTGCTGGGGGTGGACCATGTGGCGGCCGGCGTCGCGCTGGCGGCGCACTGGAATTTTTCCGACACGATGGGGCTGGGCATCGCCTGGCACCACGAGCCGACCCATCCGGGGGCGGGGTTCCTGGCCACCATCATCCACGTGGCCAATGCGATCGTCCACGCGCTCGACATCGCCCACGACGACGACGAACTGGTGCCGGCCGTATCGGCGGTGGCCTGGAACGCGCTGGGACTCGACGAAGACACCTATCTGCAAGTCTTCCGCGAAACCGAACTGCAGTTCGATGAAATTTCCACCGTGCTGATGGGATGATGGGATGAGGAGCTGAAGAGCTGAAGAGCTGAGCCTGGCTGAACGCCCGCGCGGCGAGCGGACTAACGATGCGATGCTGGGTGCTGGGTGCTGGGTGCTGGGTGCTGGGTGCTGGGTGCTGGGTGCTGGGTGCTGG
>JARXKM010000041.1:0-9918 GCA_030272785.1 Pseudomonadota bacterium | reverse complement strand
GTACTGGGCGCTGGGTCAGGCAGCGGCCTCGGCGCGTGACGACGCCGGGTCGTTGCCTGGTTTCAGCGCAGGCATGACAGCGGACGCCGCCATGCCGATGCGCTTAATGGGCATAGTTGCCGGTGGTCGCCGCGCTGGTCTCGGCGGTGGCCTTGTCGTCCGCTTTAGGCCGGCCCTGGGCGTCGGACAGGCGATACTTGGTGCGGCGATCGCCCATCAGGTCGCGCAGGTCGCGGATGCTCATGCCGGTCACTTCGTGCATGCGGATCAGCAGCGAGGCGCCGACCGGCAAGCGGTGGTGGCGGATCTTGCTGATGACCGGTGGCGCCACTTCGAGCATGCGCGACAGGGCAGCGTCGTTCTTGAGCTGCATTTTGCCGAGCAGAATGTCGAGCAGGTGGTTGGGGTTGTAGCTTTCTTGTGATGCAAGAGCATGGTGTGCCATGATGTACCTCGTGTGAGTGGTTGAAATAGTTCCGTTACGAACTTTGTTAAAGACCATTTTTCGTCTACATAAGTTCCCGGAAACACGCCAAAAACATGATCAATCTTGCATTTCATTCGATCATCATTCGGCCCGTCGCCGGATCGTTTGCGCAATGCGCTACTCGCTTCCCAACGCACTTGTTAATCAAACAAATTATCAGACTCATACGCCATCAGTACAACTGACCTTGGGCTACCCGACATTGTTCGAAATCAAGCTAACGCGTGGAAAGCTTGTCACATCGTCATTTCAACACATGGTGACATTTTGTGGCGCACGCAAGACTTTCCTTGGATTCAGTTAGCTTCTAAGCATTCTTTCGGAAGCCGTTGATTTGCAACAGGAAAGGCGCAGGGCGCGATCAAGCGCCAACGAATATTTACTGACGGAAACTGCTCATAACCATTACGCTAAGAAATACCATCTGGCGATTATCACCGCTTTTATTTAACAAATATGTTAACCAAATGTAAGTGAGGTCGCCAATTGTTGTGTGGCAAGGTGACGCGCGCGGGGTCGCGCGCGGTGGCGCGGGGTGCGGCAAGGACCGCTCGCGCCGGATTCCCGCCCGTGCCGGCGATTTACGGTAAACTGGCGCGTCGCGTTATCACGGCGTGCGCACAACTTTAAGACTCCCCTCCATGCAGAAAAAAGTATTTATCAAGACCTTCGGTTGCCAGATGAACGAGTACGACTCGGACAAGATGGCCGATGTACTCGGCGCGTCCGACGGCCTGGTGCGCACAGATACGCCGGAGGATGCCGACGTCATCCTGCTCAACACCTGTTCGGTGCGCGAGAAGGCGCAGGAAAAAGTGTTTTCCGACCTCGGCCGCCTGCGCGAGCTGAAACTGGCCAACCCCGATTTGCTGATCGGCGTCGGCGGCTGCGTCGCCTCGCAGGAAGGCGCGGCGATCGTCAAGCGCGCGCCCTACGTCGACCTGGTGTTCGGTCCGCAGACGCTGCACCGGCTGCCGCAGATGGTGCGCGCGCGGCGTGCCAGCGGCGAGCCGCAGGTCGACATCAGCTTTCCCGAGATCGAAAAATTCGACCACCTGCCGCCGGCCGTCACCAACGGCGCCTCGGCGTTCGTGTCGATCATGGAAGGCTGCAGCAAGTACTGCAGCTACTGCGTGGTGCCGTACACCCGCGGCGAGGAAGTGTCGCGCCGCTTCGACGACGTGCTCACCGAAGTGGCCGGCCTGGCCGCCCAGGGCGTGCGCGAAATCACCCTGCTCGGCCAGAACGTCAACGCCTTTCGTGGCGTGATGGCGGGCGGCGCGGACGGCGAGACCGCCGACTTCGCGCTGCTGCTCGAATACGTCGCCGCCATTCCGGGCATCGAACGGATCCGCTTCGTCACCAGCCATCCGAAGGAATTCACCCAGCGCCTGATCGACGCCTATGCCACCATCCCGCAGCTGGTCGACCACTTGTACCTGCCGGCCCAGCACGGGTCCGACCGCGTGCTCGGCGCCATGAAGCGCGGCTACACGGCGCTCGAATACAAGTCCATCATCCGGCGCATCCGGGCGGTGCGGCCGAACATGTCGATCTCGTCCGACTTCATCGTCGGCTTCCCCGGCGAGAGCGAGGCCGATTTCGAGGCCATGATGAAGCTGATCGCCGACGTCGGCTTCGACACCAGCTACAGCTTCATCTTCAGCAAGCGCCCCGGCACGCCGGCGGCCAGCCTCGACGACGACACGCCGCACGAGGTCAAGCTGGCGCGCCTGCAGCGGCTGCAGGCGGCGATCGACGCCAACACGCGCAAGTACAGCGCGGCGATGGTCGGCACGGTGCAGCGCATCCTGGTCGAAGGCCCGTCCAAGAAAGACGCCGGCGAGCTGCAGGGACGCACCGAGAACAACCGGGTGGTCAACTTCGCCGCCGGCGCGACCTTCCAGGCGCATGTCGGCCACATGCTCGACGTGCGCATCACCGAAAGCTTTAACTACACCTTGCGCGGCGAAATCGTCGCCAGCGCCGACCTGATTGCCAAAGCCAGTTGAAAACCAAGACACCCACCCAGCCCTCGTACTTCGTCCCCGAGCCGCTCGACAACACCCGGCTGGCGCACCTGTGCGGCCCGCTCGATGAAAACCTGCGCCAGATTTCGGCCGCGCTCGACGTCACCATCTTCCGGCGCGGCGAGAAATTCATCGTCAGCGGCCACAACGCCGAGCGCGCGGTGGCCATGCTCGAACGCTTCTACGCGGTGGCCGACAAGATCGTGCCGATCGAGGAAGTGCAGCTGGCGCTGGTCGAACAGCGCTCCGGCCTGGCGCCGGCGATCGCCGCGCTCGAACAGGACGCCGCCTATCCCGACATCTCCGACATCGCCTCGCCGGTGCTCAAGACGCGCCGCGCCGACCTGCGCGGGCGTACCCCGCACCAGATCGCCTACCTGCGCGCGATCCTCGAGCACGACATCGCGTTCGGCGTCGGCCCGGCCGGCACCGGCAAGACCTATCTCGCGGTCGCCTGCGCGGTCGACGCGCTCGAACGCGACGCCGTCAAGCGCATCGTGCTCACGCGTCCCGCGGTCGAAGCGGGCGAGCGGCTCGGCTTCCTGCCCGGCGACATGGCCTCGAAGGTCGACCCGTACCTGCGCCCGCTGTACGACGCGCTGTACGACCTGCTCGGCTTCGACCGCACCCAGAAGATGTTCGAGAAGCAGGTGATCGAGATCGCCCCGCTGGCCTACATGCGCGGACGCACGCTCAACCACGCCTTCGTGATCCTCGACGAGGCGCAGAACACCACGGTCGAACAGATGAAAATGTTCCTGACCCGGATCGGCTTCGGCAGCAAGGCCGTGGTCACCGGCGACGTCACCCAGGTCGACCTGCACAAGACCCAGAAGAGCGGCTTGATCGACGCCGTCCAGGTGCTCAAAGACGTGCGCGGCATCGCCTTCACGCAGTTCACCAGCGCCGACGTGGTGCGCCATCCGCTGGTGGCGCGCATCGTCGACGCCTACGAATCGGCCGCCTCCGTGCAGCAACTGATCGCCCAACCGGCCGCCAAAAATGTCCGCAAAAAATAAGCTCTCGCTGTCGGTGCAGTATCCCGACAGCCGCCTGGCGGCCTCGATCGCGCGCCCGAAAGTGCGCCGCTGGGTGCAGGCGGCGCTGCTCGGGCCGGCCGAACTGACGGTGCGCTTCGTCGATGCCGAAGAAGGCCGGGTGCTCAACCGCGACTACCGCGCCAAGGACTACGCCACCAACGTGCTGACGTTCGCCTACAACGACGGCGAACAGCTGGCCGACGACGAGCCGACGCGCGCCGACATCATCCTGTGCACCGACGTGCTCGAACGCGAAGCGGGCGAACAGCGCAAGAGCGTCGAAGAGCACGCCGCCCACCTGGTGGTGCACGGCGTGCTGCACGCGCAAGGTTACGACCACGAGAACGACGACGAAGCGGCCGAGATGGAGCAGTTCGAGCGCGACATCCTCGCCGCGCTCGGCTATCCCGACCCGTACGCCGACACGGCCGGCTGACGGGCGAGGCCGACCCGCTGCCCCCTGGGGTCAGTGCCGGCAATCGTACACGGCCTGATCCGCACCAGCGCCGAGTTCGTGTCTTGATGCCGGCACTGACCCCCGGGGTCAGTGCCGGCATCAAGACACGGGCCGAGCCGTACATGCGGCACGCACCGCCTCAGGCTGTCAGCTTGAGCGCGGCGGCGTCGATCGGCAGCTTGCGCAGGCGCTTGCCGGTGGCGGCGAACAGCGCGTTCGCCAGCGCCGGCGCGATCGCCGCGGTGCCCGGTTCGCCGATGCCGCCCGGTTCGTCGCTGCTGGCGACGATGTGCACCTGCACCGCCGGCGCCTCGTCGATGCGCATCATCCGGTAATCGCCAAAATTCGATTGCTGCACCCGTCCCTTGTCGAACGTGACCTGGCCCCACAAGGCAGCCGTCAGGCCGAACACGATGCCGCCTTCCATCTGCGCCACCACGGTATCCGGATTGACCACCTGGCCGCAATCGAGCGCGCACACCACCCGGTGCACGCGCACGTCGCCGCCGGCGCCGACCGATACCTCGGCCACCTGCGCCATGTAGCTGCCGAAGGCGAACTGGCACGATACGCCGCGCCCGACGCGGCGGCCGGCGATCGGCTTGATCGGCGCGCTCCAGCCGGATTGTTCGGCCACCAGGTTGAGCACCCGCAGCAGGCGCGGCGACTTCACCAGCAGCGCGCGCCGGTAGGCGACCGGATCCTGCCGGGCGGCCGCCGCCAGCTCGTCGAGGAAGCTCTCGACGACGAACACGTTGTGGGTCGGGCCGACGCCGCGCCAGAACGCGGTCGCCACCGCGCTCTCGTGGCGCACGTACTCGACGCGCATGTCGGGGATCGCGTACTGCAGCTCGCGCGCGCCCTCGACCGCATCCGGATCGACGCCGTCCTTGATCGCCGCCGGCGCAAAGCGCGCCATGATGGACGAGCCGGTGACGCGATGGAACCAGGCCGCCGGATAGCCGTTGGCGTCGAGCCGCGCCGACAGCCGGTCGACGTAGTACGGACGGAACATGTCGTGCTGGATGTCTTCCTCGCGCGTCCAGATGAACTTCACCGGCCCCTTCATCAGCTTGGCGAACGCCACTGCCTGGATCACGTAGTCGACTTCGAGGCGGCGCCCGAAACCGCCGCCCAGGTAGAAATTGTGCACCTTGATTTTTTCCAGCGGCAGGCCGGTCAGCCTGGCGGTGGCACCCTGCGCCAGACTCGGCACCTGGGTGCCGACCCACAGGTCGCAGCCGTCGACGCGCAGGTCGACGGTGCAGTTGATCGGTTCCATCGTCGCATGCGCCAGATACGGCAGCTGGTACAGCGCTTCGACCTTGCGGCCGGGCGCGGCCAGCGACTTGATGGCGTCGCCCTTGTTCTGCGCCACCGCACCGCTCTGCTTGGACGCGCTGAGCATGTCGGCCAGCAGCGCCGCGCTGTTCAGGGCCGCGTTGGGGCCGTCGTCCCAGGTCGGCGCCAGCGCGGCCAGGCCCTGCTTGGCGGCCCACATGTGATCGGCCACCACCGCCACCGCGTTGTCGAGCCGGAGCACCTGGCGCACTCCCTTCACCGCCAGCGCCTTCGCCTCGTCGGCGCCGGCCAGCTTGCCGCCCGGGACCGGCGCGGCCGCCACCGTGGCGACCGCCATGCCGGGCAGGCGCGCGTCGATGCCGAACAGCGCCTTGCCGTTGATCTTGTCGGGCGTGTCGAGCCGCTTGTGGGCCTTGCCGATCAGGGTGAAGGCGCCGGCCGGCTTGAGCGTGACGGTTTTCGGCGCCGGCAGCTTGGCGGCGGCGTCGACCAGTTCGCCGAAACGCAGCTCCCGGCCCGACGCCTCGTGCTTGACCGCGCCGTCGACCACGTGGCAGCTGGCCGGCGCGACCTGCCAGGCCTGCGCCGCCGCCGCCACCAGCACACTGCGCGCCGCCGCGCCGGCTTCGCGCAGCGGCTTCCAGGCGCCGCGCACCGAGGTCGAGCCGCCGGTCACCTGGCCGCCCAGCATCGGGTCGCTGTACAGGTTGTTGTCGGCCGGCGCCTGCTCCAGCGTGACCCTGGCCAGGTCGACCCCGAGCTCCTCGGCCAGCAGCATCGGCATCGCAGTGAAGGTGCCCTGCCCCATTTCGACCTTGTGCATGATCAGCGTGACCAGGCCGTCGCGGTCGATGCGGATGAAGGCGTTCGGCGCCAGCCCGGGCGCGCGGTTCGATGCGGCGGTGGCCGCCGCGCCGACCGCTTTCTCCGCCGGCGCAACCTTGCGGTCGGCCGGTTTCTTCTGCTCGCAGCCAAGCAGGGAGAAGCCGATCAGCAGGCCGCCGCCGGCGGCCGCGCCGACCTGCAGGAAGCGCCGCCGCGACGGCGACGGCGTGGCGTCGAAGGCGCTCATGACGGCGTCCCCGGGGTCGCCGCGGCGACCTTGATGGCGGCGCGGATGCGCCCGTAGGTGCCGCAGCGGCAGATGTTGCCGGCCATCGCCTTGTCGATCTCGGCGTCCGACGGCTTCGGCGTCGCCGCCAGCAGCGCGGTGGCGCTCATGATCTGGCCCGACTGGCAGTAGCCGCACTGCACCACGTCGACCTGGCGCCAGGCCTGCTGCACCCTGGCGCCGACCGGGTCGAGGCCGATCGCCTCGATCGTGACGATCCGCTTGCCCACCACCGCCGACACCGGCGTGACGCAGGCACGCACCGGCTGGCCGTCGACGTGCACGGTGCAGGCACCGCACAGCGCCACGCCGCAGCCGAACTTGGTGCCGGTCAGGCCGGCGACATCGCGCAGCACCCACAACAGCGGCATATCGTCGGGGACATCGAGCACGGTGCTGCTACCGTTGATCATCAGCGAGGGCATGGCGGAGGCTCCGTTATGGTTGAAAGCGACCATCATAGGCCAAGCGCGGCGGCGCCGCCGCGCGCGCCGCGCACTGCCCAAAAAACGGGCATCGGTGATTTTCGTGTATCCTACCGCTATCGCAACAACGGCTCACGCCAACTATGCCAGAGCACCCTAATGACGTCCGCACCGACGCCAAACCCCATCGGTCACTGTTTGAACGCCTGACCGCACTGATCTCCCCTGAGCCCGAAAACCGCGCCGAGCTGCTCGAAGTGCTGCACGACGCCCACGAACGCAACCTGATCGACGCCGACGCCTTGTCGATGATCGAAGGCGTGTTCCAGGTGTCGGACCTGTCTGCGCGCGACATCATGGTGCCGCGCTCGCAGATGGACGTCATCGACATCAGCAAGCCGATCGAAGAATGGATGCCGAGCGTGCTGTCGACCGCCCACTCGCGCTTTCCGGCCATCGAGGGCGAGCGCGACAAGGTGGTCGGCATCCTGCTCGCCAAGGACCTGCTGCGCTACTACGCGGAAGAATCGTTCGAGGTGCGCGACATGCTGCGCCCGGCCATTTTCATCCCCGAGTCGAAGCGCCTGAACGTGCTGCTGCGCGACTTCCGCGCCAATCACAATCACATGGCCATCGTGGTCGACGAATACAGCGGCGTGGCCGGCCTGATCACCATCGAAGACGTGCTCGAACAGATCGTCGGCGACATCGAGGACGAGTACGACTTCGACGAGGAAGAGGACAACGTCCTGTCCATCAAGGAAGGCCAGCTCGGCCCGCGCTGGCGCGTCAAGGCGCTCACCGAACTCGAACAGTTCAACGCAGAACTGGGCGCCGGCCTGGTCGACGAGGACGTCGACACCATCGGCGGCCTGGTCGCCAACCATCTCGGGCGCATGCCGCACAAGGGCGATGTGTTCGACATCGACAACCTGCGCTTCGAAGTGCTGCGCGCCGACGCCCGCCAGATCCACGTCCTGCTGGTCGAGCGCTTGCCGCAGGCCGAGGACGAACACGACTGATGCTACGCCGTCCGCGCGCCGCCGCACCGACCCTGGCCGGCACGACGCCGCGCGGCACCGCCCGGCCGATGCTGTTCGCCGCGCTGGCCGGCGCGCTGTCGCTGTTCTCGTTCGCCCCGTTCGGCGCCTGGCCGCTGCAATTCCCCCTGCTCGCCTTCCTGTTCTACCAGGTCGGCATGGACACCTCGGTGCGCCGCGCCGGCTGGATCGGCTGGGCCTTCGGGCTGGGCTGGTCGGTGGCCGGCATGCACTGGCTATACATCGCGATGAACCGCTTCGGCGGGCTGGCGGCGCCGCTGGCGGCGCTGGCGATCGTGCTGCTGGGCGCCTACATGGGCCTGTTCGCCGCGTGCGCCACCGCCGCCGCCGCCTGGCTGCGGCGGCGCTGGTCGCTGCCGGTCGCCAGCTTCCTGCTGCTGGTGCTGCCGGTCACCTGGGGCCTGTCCGAATGGCTGCGCGGCTGGGTGTTTACCGGCTTTCCGTGGGCGTCCTCCGGCTACGCCCACGTCGCCAGTCCGCTGGCCGGCTACGCGCCGCTCATCGGCGTATTCGGCATCGGCATGCTGGTGGCGCTGTGCGGCAGCTGTCTGGCGATGCTGACCCAGCGCGCGCGCTGGCCGGCGCTCGCCCTGCTCGCCGGCGTGCTGGCGGCCGGCTTCGGCCTGACGCAGATCGACTGGACGCGCCCGGCCGGCGGCCCGATCTCGGTGCGCCTGCTGCAGGGTAACGTGCCGCAGGACGAAAAATTCGAGGCCGCCCACATCGCCCGCGCGCTCGAGCTGTACCGCGGCCTGATCACGGCCGCGCCGGCCGACCTGATCGCCACGCCGGAGACGGCCATCGTGATGCTGCCGCAGCAGCTGCCGCCCGATTACCTGGCCGGCCTGGCGCAGTTCGCCCGCGCCAGCGGCAGCAGCCTGTTGTACGGCATCCCGCTGTCGGACGGCCCCGGCAACTACTCGAACAGCGTGGCCGGCATGGCGCCGTCCGGCCAGGCCTACCGCTTCGACAAGCAGCACCTGGTGCCGTTCGGCGAATTCGTGCCGCGCGGCTTCCGCTGGTTCGTCGACATGATGCAGATCCCGCTGGGCGATTTCACCCGCGGCGCCAGGATCCAGGCGCCGTTCGCCGTCAAGGACCAGCGCGTGCTGCCGAACGTCTGCTACGAGGATGCGTTCGGCGAGGAAATCGCCGACCAGCTGCGCGGCGCGCCGGCGCCGGCCACGATCCTGCTCAACGCCTCCAACCTGGCCTGGTACGGCGAGTCGGTGGCGATCCCGCAGCACCTGCAGATTTCGCGCATGCGCTCGCTCGAGACGGGGCGGCCGATGCTGCGCGCCACCAACAGCGGCGCCACCGCCGTGATCGACGCCCACGGCAAGGTGCTCGCCGTGCTGCCGCCCTACCAGCGCGGCGTGCTGTCGGCGCGCGTGCAGGGCATGCAGGGGATGACGCCGTACATCCGCCTCGGCAACGCGCTGTTTTTGGCGCTGGCGGCGCTGGCGCTGGCCGCGGCCTGGGTTTCGGGCCGCCGTTTCGGCAAAAAGCACCGCAAAAACGCCGCCGAGGTCAGTTAGTTGCGACATCCTTACCCAGCCTTCCGGCAAAAACCGCTAAAATTGGTTGTTTAGCAAATTCACCTACCGTTCGCGCCCTCCGCGCGGCTTCATGCCACGATGCTCACATTTCAACAAATTATCCTGACCTTGCAATCCTACTGGGACCAGCAAGGCTGCGCCCTGCTCCAGCCGTACGACATGGAAGTGGGCGCCGGCACCTTTCACACCGGCACGTTCCTGCGCGCCATCGGCCCCGAGCACTGGCGCGCCGCCTACGTGCAGCCGTCGCGCCGCCCGAAAGACGGCCGCTACGGCGAAAACCCGAACCGCCTGCAGCACTACTACCAATACCAGGTGGTGCTCAAGCCGGCGCCGGAAAACATTCTCGACCTGTACCTCGGTTCGCTCGCCGCGCTCGGCCTCGACCTCAAGCAGAACGACGTGCGCTTCGTCGAGGACGACTGGGAAAGCCCGACCCTGGGCGC
>JARXKM010000337.1 GCA_030272785.1 Pseudomonadota bacterium | reverse complement strand
GGCGATTGCCTTTTGCCGCCAAACGCCTGTATAATCGCCGGTTGCAGTATTTAACCCCTGGCAAGTGATCAGCAATCGGGTCAAGAGGCACCACATGACCGACGAAGTGCAGTTTGGCTACCAAAACTACCTGAGGCAAGACCATGCGTAAAGATATCCACCCAGAATACCGCGACGTCGTGTTCCACGACCTGTCCTGCGATTTCAAATTCGTCACCCGCTCGACCATCCAGACCCGTGAGAAAATCACCCACGAAGGTCAAGAGTACCCACTGGTCAAGATCGAGGTATCGGCTGAGTCGCACCCGTTCTACACCGGCAAGCACAAGATCGTCGACACGGCTGGCCGCGTCGAGAAGTTCCGTCAGAAATTCGGCGCCGTCGGCTCCAAGACCGCCATCGCCAACGGCTAAGTTTTCCCGCCGCGCGCAAAAAAGCAGCTACGGCTGCTTTTTTTTCGCGGATACTACGCACTATCCGCGTTCAGGGCTGTGCCCGCTACCTACCGCCATCGATGAAGCCAGTCCGACTCTCCGCCGCCGCCACCCTCGCCCTGCCCCGCTGGGCCATCTTCGGCCTTGGCCTGCTGTACATCCTGCCCGGCCTGATCGGGCGCGATCCCTGGAAAGACGATGCCGACGCGGCCAGCTTCGGCATCATGTGGACGATGGCGCACGGCAGCCTGAACGACTGGCTGCTGCCCAACATCGCCGGCCTGCCGGCCACCGACGAAGGTCCGCTGGCGTTCTGGCTGGGCGCGGCCTGCATCAAGCTGTTCGGCTGGCTGCTGGGCGACGTGATGGCCGCGCGCGTGTCGACCGTCGGCATCTTCGTCGCCGGCGCGCTGTCGGTCTGGTACACCGCCTTCCACCTGGGCCGGCGCGCCGACGCCCAGCCGCTGCGGCTCGCCTTCGGCGGCCAGCCCGAACCGAACGACTACGGGCGCACCCTGGCCGACACCGCCTTGCTGATCTACCTGGGCTGCCTCGGCCTGCTGTTGCACAGCCACGAGACGCTGGCGGTCACGTTGCAGGGCGCGCTGCTGGCGCTCTTCCTGTACCGCGCGGTGCGCTACGTCGAGGCGCCGAGCACGCCGAACGCGCTGCTGATCGGCGTGGCGCTGGGCAGCCTGACCTTGACGCGCGGCTGGCTCTCGCCGTGCACGCTGACGCTGGCGCTGTTCCTGTGCACCCGCTTCCTCGGCATGGCGGCCGCGCGCACCCTGCGCGACCTGGCCATCGCCGCGCTGGCGGCGCTGCTGATCGCGCTCGTGTGGATCCTGCCGGCGGTGCTGCTGCAGCCCTACCAGATGGCGCCGGTCGACGCCTGGATGGCATGGAACCTGAGCCAGTTCGATCTGCCCACCTGGGCCTCGCTGAAGGCCTTCTTCCGGGTCGGCATCTGGTTCTTCTGGCCGGCCTGGCCGTTCGCCGGCTGGGCCATCTACGCCTGGCGGCGCCAGAGCCGGCTGCTGCACATCGTGCTGCCGCTCAGCTTCGTCGGCGCGCTCACCTTGCTGATCCTGTGCGACCCGGCGCCGGAAAACGGCGACCTGCTCAAGCTGCTGCCGCCGCTGGCCATCATGGCCGCCTTCGGCCTGCCGGCGATGAAGCGCGGCACCATCAATGCGATCGACTGGTTCTCGGTGATGGTGCTGACCATGATCGCCGCGTTCACCTGGCTGTGGTACATCGCCACCCTGACCGGCTGGCCCGCCCAGCTGGCCAAGAATGCGGCGCGCCTCTCGCCGCACTTCGTGCCCGAATTCGGCATTGTCGCGTTCCTGGTCGCCGCCGCCGCCACCGTCGGCTGGTTCGCGCTGGTGTACTGGCGCATCTCGCGCCAACCGTCGGTGCTGTGGCGCGCGGTAGTGCTGTCGTCGGGCGGGCTGATTTTGTTCTGGGTGCTGCTGATGACGCTGCTGCTGCCGCAGCTCAATTACAGCAAGAGCTATCGCAATGTGGCGCAGCAGATCGCCGCCCATCTGCCGCAGGGCGGCGGCTGCATCGCCACCAATGTCGCGCCGGCACAGCGCGCCTCGCTGGCGTTTTTCGGCGGCCTCGAATTCGCCCGCGCCGACCGCGCCAGTTGCGACCTGCTGCTGCTGCAGGACAGCGTGAACGTGCGGGACGACCATGAAATCGCGCCGGCCTTCCGGGGCAAGCAGTGGGAACTGCTGTGGGAAGGACGGCGGCCGACCGACCGCTTCGAACGTTTCCGGCTGTATCGGCGCATCCGCGCGCTGCCGGACGGCGCGGCGCCGTCCGCGCCCCCGCTGCCGTCGGCCTGAACGCCCGCCTCACCAGGCCGCCGATCGATCATCTAAGTTGATAAATATCAATTCGTTATCGACATTGACGTCGAGAATGAAGGCTGGCGAAAGGCGCCAATCCGGGGAGATCATCATGAAAAGCGTTTCGCTGTCCCGCGTCGTACGCGCGCACGATTCCTACCGTTTCTTTTGCCCGATCCAGTCGTGGAGCCAGTTGCTGTCGCTGGCGCTGACGCTGGGACTGGGCTTGCCGCTGATCGCCATGCTGCTGATGCTGCTTGACCCCACTGCGCCGCTCGGCTACATCGTGGTGCCGGTGGCGGTCGGCGGCGTGGTGCCGATGTTCGTCGCGCTGCCGGCGCGCTTCGAAGTGATGACCCGCTTCCACGCCCAGCACTTCGCCGGCACGCTCGACCGCACCCTGGTCTCGATGGGCTACGTGTTGTGCGCCGAAGGGCCGCAGCAGCAGCGCTGCTACCGCCGCCAGGCCAACTGGCTGCGCTGGAAGGAAAACGACATCGCCGTGAGCGTGCGCGAACACGCGATTGCCGTCAGCGGCCCGGTGTTCGCGCTGCGCGCGCTGCAGCAAAAGCTCGGCTAGGCGGCACTCTCAGCCTCTCAGACCTTCATCGGCAGGATCACCATCTGCAAGCCTTCCAGGTGCAGCCGGCGCTGCACCGCCAGCGCGGCCTGGTTGTGCAGCAGGCGCGTGAACCAGTTGTCGCTGGCGAAGATCAGTTTGCTGGTGAAGAAAATCGCATGCGGATACGCGCGGCTGATTTGCTCGCACATGCGGGTGACCTCGTCGACGGCGTCGGTGCCGAAGCTGATGTAGGACGAGGCGGCCATCGAGTGGCTGTGGCAGAAATCGACGAAGTACTCGAGCGTTTCGGCGGCGTCCTCGCGCATTTTCTCGAGCGCGCCCTCGCCGCCGTAGGCATGCGCATCGACCGTGCGCGCGTTGACGAAGACGAAGTTCTTGAAGTGGCCGGGGAACATGCGCTGCACCCACAGCAAGGCATGCAGGCCGCCGCCGCGCGAGGAGCCGACGATGAACACCGCGGTGTGCGCTTGCGGATCCGGCTCGACCGGTCCGCTGTGCTGGCCGAACGGCTGGCTGGCGAACACCGCGTCGACCGACTGGATCGCCCGCTTGGTTTCGCGGTAGTGATTGCGGATCAGCACGCACAGCGCGGCGATGGCGCCGATGATGGCCAGCGTGGCCCAGCCGCCCTCGGCAAAGCGTTCCACCAACAGGATCGCCAGGATGCCGGCGCAGATCACGAAGCCGAGCAGCGAGAGCAGGAAGCGGCGCAGCCAGCGCAGGCCGTGCTCGCGGCGGCTTTGCCACCAGTAGCGGCACAGGCCGAACAGCGAAATGGCGAAGGTCAGGAACACCGAGATCGAATACAGCACCACCAGCAGCTGCACTTTGCCGGCGGTCCAGAACAGGATCGCCAGCGCCGCCACGCCCATCACCAGGATGCCGTTCTCGGTCACCAGGCGGGTCGACAGGTAGCGGAATTTATGCGGCACCCAGGAGTCGGCCGCCATGTTCGACAGCACCGACGGGCCACCGAGGAAGCCGGTGTTGGCGGCCACGAACAGCAGGCCGGCCTCGAACGCGAGCACGATCACCAGCAGCACCTGGTTGAGCAGCGGGCCGCCCAGGCCGGCGCTGGCGATGATCGCCTTGAAGGTGGTGGCGTTAAGCGTCTCGCCCTCGACCGGATGGGCGTCCCACAACAGGTACAGCAAGATGATGCCGGCGGCGGTGAAGGCGAGCGAGAGCGCCATGTACAGCATGGTGATTTTACCGGTGCGCACGCGCGGCTCGGCCAGCAGGTTGACGTTGTTCGACACCGCTTCGAGCCCGGTGTAGGTGCCGCCGCCTTGCGAGTACGCCAGCAGCAGCATGCCGGCCACGCCGGTCCAGCCGATCGAGCGCGCCAGCTGGCCGGTTTCGGCGATGGTTGCCGGCACCAGCTGCGGCAGGTGCGACGCATGCGCCATGATGCCGTACACGATCAGCAGCAGGTGGGTGGCGACGAAGCCGAGGAAGATCGGCAGCAGGATCTGGATCGCTTCCTTCAGGCCGCGCAGGTTCATCACGATCAGCAGCGCGATGAAGAACGCTTCGGCCCAGAGTTTGTAGGGCTGGAAGCCGAGCGGCAGGAACGAGGCCAGCGCGTCGACGCCGGAGGCGATTGAGATGGCGATCGTGAGCACGTAGTCGAGCACCAGCGCGCAGCCGGAGGCGAGACCCATGTAGGGGCCGACCAGCTTGGTGGCGACCCGGTAGCCGCCGCCCCCGGTGGGGAACAGTTCGATCACCTGGTTGTAAGCGAGCGCGATGATGAAGACGGTGACCGCGGTGGCGATCGCCATGGTCAGGCCGAGATGGGTATGGGTGCCGAGCGCGCGGAAGGTCTCTTCGGGGCCGTAGGCGGATGAGGACAGGCCGTCGGCGCCGAGCCCGACCCAGGCCAGGAATGCGACCAGCACCATCGAATGGCGGGTCGCGCTTTTCATCGGGTCGAGCGGCTTGCCGAGGATGATTTCGCGGATCTTCTTGTTGTTCATCTGAGGCGCCGACCTGCGGGACGGCGAGGGAGCCCATGGAAGAGCAGATCATACGCCCGCCGGGCCGCCCGCCGCAGGCAAACCGGCGCGCTGCATAAAAAACTCGTTTTCCGCGCGGCGGTCGTCTATAATGCGGCTCTTGCGTTTGTAGTGCTGTCGTGCTGCCCGGATGGTGAAACTGGTAGACACAGCAGACTCAAAATCTGCCGCTTCGCGGCGTGCCGGTTCGATTCCGGCTCTGGGCACCA
>JARXKM010000336.1:2068-5104 GCA_030272785.1 Pseudomonadota bacterium | reverse complement strand
CTTCGATGCTGGCGGTGCAAATGACCTTGGTGTCGCCGCATTCGATCAGCACCGATCCTTCGGCATGCTTGGTGTACTGGCGCGTGATCACGATGTCGCGCAACTGGTCGACTGGGCGTCCGCTCGGACGGTCTGCAAATGTCATGGAAATCCTTGAAGTGGGGTGTTGTGTGAGTGTTATTTCAGTACCTGCGACGAGCGTTCGATGGCGCCGCGGATCTCGGCGATCGCCTTTTCGATTTCGTCGTCGTTGAAAGCGTCGATCTCGAGCGGCGCCTCGGGTTCGGCGCCGCTCTGAATGGTGCTGCTGACCAGGTTCTCGGGCAGCATCTGGGTCGAGATCATGCCGTCCGCGGACGGCAGCTCGCTGTCCGGCGTGCCCTGCCACATGATCGCCAGCGCGGTCGTATTATCGCTCGTCGCGCCGCCGATGGCGACCGCCATCTCGATCAGTTCGGGCACCGCGCGCACGATGGTCTGGGTCGACAGGCGGTGCGTGATCTCGGCGTCCGGCAGCATAGCCCACAGGCCGTCCGAGCATAGTAGCAGCACGTCGCCGGCCTGCAGGCTGGCCGGGCGCCCCACCTCGACCTTCGGCGGCGAGTTCGCGCCGATGCAGTTGTACAGCTTGTTGCGGTCCGGATGGGTGGCGCGCTCGGAAGGCTGCGCCTGGCCCTGCGCGATCAGGTGCTCGATGTGCGAATGGTCGCGCGTGCGCCCGAGCAGCTGGCCGCGCCGCATCCAGTACAGGCGCGAGTCGCCGCAGTGCGCCCAGATCGCCGTGTTGTGCTGGATCAGGCAGGCCACCACGGTGGTGCGCGGCGTCTCCGGCAGGTTCTGCTCGGCGCGGTAGCGGTGGATTTCCTGGTGCGCTTCGAGCAGCGCGTCCTCGAGGAAGCGCTCGGGCTTTTTCACGTACGGCGTGGCGTGTTTCTGGAACAGCGCCGAGATGGTCTGCATCATGATGGCGGCGGCCATCTCGCCGCGCAGGTGGCCGCCCATGCCGTCGGCCAGCACCAGCAGCAGCGCGTCGCGCGTGAAGCTGTAGCCCATGCGGTCCTGGTTGACCTTGCGGCCACCGATGTGGCTCTCCTGGTAGACTGAAAATTGCATCGCTTGGCGCTCCTGGTCGGGTCTAGTCGGCGGTTTTCTTGCGGCCGATGGCGCCGAGCCGGGCGCGCAGCGCGCGCCACTGGCCCGACAGCTTCAGCGCCGGCCCGGCCGGCAGCGCCGCCGGTACCGTCATCTGCAGCACCTTCTGCAGCGCGAACACGCTTTGCGGACGCGCCAGCGGATCCAACTCCAGGCACGAGCGCACCATGCGCACCAGGTCGGGCGAATAGGCGCCGTCGAGCGCGGCGTAGTGCGGCTCCATCTTGTCGTCGGCGCGGCGCAGGTCGGCCGGCTGCGGCGGCGCGCCGGCCATGCAGGCGAACATCGCCGCGCCGATGCTGTAGATGTCCGACCACGGTCCCAGCCCGGCCGCCTTCGAATACAGTTCGGGCGGCGCGAAGCCGGGCGTGTACATCGGCGTCAGCTTGGGCACATCGGCGTTGATGGTCTGGCGCGCGGCGCCGAAGTCGAGCAGGATCGGCGTGCCATCGGTGCGCAGGTAGATGTTGGCCGGCTTCAGGTCCAGGTGCAGCAGCTTGTTCGCATGCACCTCGCGCAGGCCGTTGCAGGTGCCGCTGAAGATTTGCCGGATGAACGCCTCGCCCAGCTTGCTGCCCTTGGCGTTCAGGCGCGCGATGTGCTCCTGCAGCGAAAAGCCCGATTCGTAGGCCATCACCATGTACACCGTCTCGTTGGCGCGAAAGAAGTTCAGCACCCGCACCACGTTCGGATGGGCGATCAGCGCGAGCGCCCGGCCCTCCTCGAAAAAGCACTTCAGGCCGATGCGGAAAACCGGCAGGTTGGGCTTGGCGATGACGGGAATGAGCTCGCCGGGCCGGCGCAACGCGAGCGCGCTGGGCAGGTATTCCTTGATGGCGACGGCGTTGCCGTCGGCGTCATACGCGAGATATACAATACTGAACCCACCGGACGCAATTTTCTTTACAATGCGATATCCAGCAATTTCCAGCCCATCGGGCAATGGGGCGTTGTTCTGTGCAGCCATGGGGTTCCTTGATAACACGGCGATTGTGTGGATAAATGCCTGCTTTGTAAAGAACATATAAAAAAACCGGGGACTCCTTTGAGCATTTCAAGCATGACAGGCTACGCGGTCGCCACAAGCGAAGGCGCTGCCGGTACCCTCACGATCGAGATCAAGAGCGTCAACTCGCGCTTCCTCGACCTGCAGTTTCGCATCAACGACGAGCTGCGCGCGCTCGAGCCGGACCTGCGCGCGGCCATCATGGCCGCGATCACCCGCGGCAAGGTCGAGGCGCGCCTCAGCTTCGGGCGCAAAGTGGCGGGCGGCTCGCAGGCGCTCAACGCCGCGCTGCTGGCCGACCTGGCCCGCCTGCAGGGCGAAGTGGCGCGCCATTTCGTCTCGGCGCCGGTGATGAGCGTGGCCGAGCTGCTGCGCTGGCCGGGCGTGATCGAAGAAGCGCAAGTGGGCCAGGAGTCGCTGCAGGCCGATGTCGCCGCCCTCACCGCCACCACCGTCGCCGCCTTCGTCAACAGCCGCCAGCGCGAAGGCGCCGCCCTCGAGGCAATGCTGCTCACCCGTATCGATGCGATGGACGTCATCGTCAAGCGCATCACCCCCTTGATCCCGCAGGTGATCGCGCAGTTCCAGCAGAAGGCGGTCGAGCGCATGCAGGACGCGCTCGGCCTGGCCGGCCACGGCACCCCGTCGACCTTGACGCGCCAGGAAGCGTTCGAGCGGATCCGCCAGGAAGTGACGCTGTACGGCATCCGCATCGACGTCTCGGAAGAACTGTCGCGCCTGACCGCGCACCTGATGGAGACGCGCCACATCCTGAAAAAGGGCGGCCAGGTCGGCAAGCGGCTCGACTTCATGATGCAGGAACTGAACCGCGAAGCGAACACGCTGGGCGCCAAGGCGTCGGTCAAGGAACTGGCCGA
>JARXKM010000336.1:0-1968 GCA_030272785.1 Pseudomonadota bacterium | reverse complement strand
TTTCATCATGACTATCCACCCCGCCTTCGCCGGCAGCCTGTTCATCGTCGCGGCGCCGTCGGGCGCCGGCAAATCGACCCTGGTCAACGCCCTGCTGGCCCAGGAACCCGGCATCAAGCTGTCGATCTCGACGACCACGCGCCCGCCGCGCCCCGGCGAGCAGCATGGCCGCGAATACTTCTTCACCAGCGCCGACGACTTCGTCGCGCGCGCCGACGCCGGCGAGTTTCTCGAGTGGGCCGAAGTGCACGGCAATTACTACGGCACCTCGCGCCTGATGGTCGAGCAGGAGATGAAGACCGGCACTGACATCCTGCTCGAGATCGACTGGCAGGGCGCGCGCCAGGTGCGCAAGCAGTTCCCCACCGCCGCCGGCATCTTCATCTTGCCGCCCTCGATCGCCGCGCTGGAAGAGCGTCTGTACAAGCGCGGCCAGGACGAACCGCACGTCATCACCAAGCGCCTGCTGGCCGCCGGCGGCGAGATCGCTCACGCTCCCGAGTTCGAGTATGCTATTATCAATGAAGAGTTCAACGTCGCCTTGTCCGAAATGAGCGCGATTGTCAGAGCGACACGTGCCCGGTTTCCCCAGCAAGCCGCGCGTAACGCCTCGCTTTTTGCCCAACTGGGTATCCATGCGCTGCAGTCGTAATCCCTCTCAGCCCCGGCACACACCATCAGATCAGGAGTAATAATGGCCCGCATTACCATTGAAGATTGCTTGAAGCATATCCCCAACCGTTTCCAGCTGACCCTGGCGGCGACCTATCGCGCGCGCCAATTGTTGCAAGGCCACACGCCGAAGGTCGATGCCAAGGACAAGCCGACCGTCGTCGCGCTGCGCGAGATCGCCGCCGGCAAGGTCGGCATCGAGATGCTCAAAAAGGTCCCGATGTAAGTCGGGGCGTCGCCTAATGTGTCGACCCGCCATTCTGGTATCCTTTCATCACACTGCGGCTGATTGACAGAGCGTATGAACCTGACCACTCCGGATTCGACCCATTCAGGCACGCCCAAGACCCGCGCCCCGCGCGCGGCGTCCAAGTCGCAAGAGCCCGCGGTACCGGCGGCCGTTCCCACGGTCGCCTCGGTCACCCTGCTGTCGAACAAGCTGGCTGAATACCTCACCCCCTCCGAACTGAAGAAGGTCAAGGAAGCGTACCGTTTTTCCGACGAGATGCACCTGGGCCAGATGCGCAAGTCCGGCGAACCCTACATTTCCCATCCGATCGCGGTCGCCGAAATCTGCGCCGACTGGAAGCTCGACGCCCAGGCCATCATGGCCGCGCTGCTGCACGACGTGATGGAAGACCAGGACGTCAAGAAGGAAGAGCTGATCGAACGCTTCGGCGCGCCCGTCGCCACCCTCGTCGACGGCCTGTCGAAGCTGGAAAAAATCGAATTCCAGAGCCTGATCGAGGCGCAGGCCGAGAACTTCCGCAAGATGCTGCTGGCGATGGCGTCGGACGTGCGGGTGATCCTGATCAAGCTGGCCGACCGCCTGCACAACATGCGCACGCTCGAGCACATGACGGACGCCAAGAAGCGCCGCATCGCCGCCGAGACGATGGAAGTGTACGTGCCGATCGCCCACCGGCTCGGCCTGAACAATATCTACCGCGAGCTGCAGGACCTGTCGTTCTCGCACCTGTACCCGATGCGCTACCGCACGCTGGCCAAGGCGGTCAAGGCGGCGCGCGGCAACCGCCGTGAAGTGGTCAAGAAGATCCTCGAATCGGTCAAGAGCACGCTGGCGGCGGCCGGCCTGCAGGCCGAAGTGTATGGCCGCGAAAAAACCCTGTACGGCATCTACAAGAAGATGCGCATGAAGCACCTGTCGTTCTCGCAGGTGCTCGACGTGTACGGTTTCCGGGTGGTGGTCGACAACTTCGCCAACTGCTACGTCGCGCTGGGCACCCTGCACGGGCTGTACAAGCCGATGCCGGGCAAGTTCAAGGACTACATCGC
>JARXKM010000040.1:3679-26034 GCA_030272785.1 Pseudomonadota bacterium | reverse complement strand
CGCGAGCGCGGCTACCACGGCGTCGGCTTCGGCGGCCTGTCGGTCGGCGGCATCGGCGGCAACCGCAAGGCCTTCGGCCCGCTGCTGCCCGGCGTCGACCACCTGCCGCACACCCACAACCTCGAAGCGAACGCCTACACCCGCGGCGAGCCCGAAGTGGGCATCAACCTGGCCGACGAACTCGAACGCCTGGTCGCGCTGCACGACGCTTCCAACATCGCCGCCGTCATCGTCGAGCCGGTGGCCGGCTCCACCGGCGTGCTGGTGCCGCCGAAAGGCTACCTCAAGCGCCTTCGCGAGCTGTGCACCAAGCACGGCATCCTGCTCATTTTCGATGAAGTCATCACCGGCTTCGGCCGCCTCGGCACGCCGTTCGCGGCCGACTACTTCGACGTCGAGCCGGACCTGATGACCACCGCCAAGGGCCTCACCAACGGCGTCATCCCGATGGGCGCGGTGTTCAGCAAACAGCACATCCACGACGCCTTCATGGACGCGCCGCCCGGCATCGAACTGTTCCACGGCTATACCTATTCGGGCCACCCGGTCGCCTGCGCCGCGGCGCTCGCCACGCTCGAGGTGTTCAAGGAGCAGGACATCCTCGGCCACGCGCAAAGCGTGCAGGGCTACTGGGAAGACGCGGTCCATTCGCTCAAGGGCCTGCCGCACGTGATCGACCTGCGCACCATCGGCATGATCGCCGGGATCGAACTGGCGCCGATCGCCGGCAAGCCGGGCGCGCGCGCCTTCAACGCATTCAAGAAGGCCTTCGCCGACGGCGCGCTGATCCGCACCACGGGCGACATCATCGCGCTGTCGCCGCCGCTCGTTATCGAGAAAAAGCACATCGACGAACTGTTTGGCAAGCTCGCCACCGTACTCAAAAACCTGGACTGATCCGAAAGCACCCCATGAGCACCCTCGATACGATTACCCATTTCATCAACGGCCAGACGGTCGACACCGACAGCGGCCGCTATGCCGACGTCTTCAACCCGGCCGTCGGCGCGCCGTGCGCGCGCGTCGCGCTCGGCACCACCGACGAAGTCAACACCGCCGTCGCCGCCGCCGCCGCCGCCTTTCCCGCCTGGTCGAACACGCCGCCGCTGGCGCGCGCCCGGGTGCTGTTCAAGTACCTGCAGCTGTGCCAGCAGCACACCGACGAATTCGCCGCCATGCTCACGCGCGAACACGGCAAGACGTTCTCCGACGCCCAGGGCGAAGTCGCGCGCGGCATCGAGATCGTCGAATTCGCGGTCGGCATTCCGCACCTGCTGAAGGGCGAATTCACCGACCAGATCGCGCGCGGCATCGACGCCTGGTCGATGCGCATGCCGCTCGGCGTGGTCGCCGGCATCACCCCGTTCAACTTCCCGGTGATGGTGCCGATGTGGATGTTCCCGGTGGCGCTCGCCTGCGGCAACACCTTCATCCTGAAGCCGTCCGAACGCGATCCGTCCGCCTCGCTGCTGCACGCCAGGCTGCTCAAGCAGGCCGGCCTGCCGGACGGCGTCTTCAACGTCATCCAGGGCGACAAGGTCACCGTCGACGCGCTGCTCGACCATCCTGAGGTGCAGGCCATCAGCTTCGTCGGCTCCACCCCGATCGCCGAATACATCTACGCCCGCGGCAGCGCCGCCGGCAAGCGCGTGCAGGCACTCGGCGGCGCCAAGAACCACATGGTCGTCATGCCCGACGCCGACATGGACATGACGGTCGACGCGCTGATGGGCGCCGCCTACGGCTCGGCCGGCGAGCGCTGCATGGCCATCTCGGTGGTGGTGGCGGTCGGCGACGCCGGCGACAAGCTGGTCGCCGCGCTGGCCACCCGCGCCGCCGCGCTGAAGGTCAACGACGGCATGGAGGCGGGCGCCGAAATGGGCCCGGTGGTCACCGCGGCCGCCAAGCAGCGCATCGAAAAACTGATCGGCGAAGGCGTCGAGCAGGGCGCCACCCTGCTGGTCGACGGCCGCGACTTCAAGGTGCCCGGGCGCGAAAACGGCTTCTTTGTCGGCGGCACCCTGTTTGACCACGTCACGCCCGCCATGAGTATTTACAAGGAAGAGATCTTCGGGCCGGTGCTGTGCGTGATGCGCTCGCCCGACGTCGCTTCCGCGGTCAAGCTGATCAACGCCAACGAGTACGGCAACGGCGTCGCCATCTACACCCGCGACGGCGGCGTGGCGCGCGAATTCGTGCGCCAGATCCAGGTCGGGATGGTCGGCGTCAACGTGCCGCTGCCGGTGCCGATGGCCTTCAACAGCTTCGGCGGCTGGAAGCGCAGCATGTTCGGCGACCACCACGCCTACGGACCCGAAGGCATCCGCTTCTACACGCGCCACAAGGCCGTCATGCAGCGCTGGCCGAACACCGCCAGCTCGGGCGCGGAATTTGCTTTTCCCCAGATGAAGTAGCAGTGAGCGGCGGTGCGTGCACCGCCGTGTATCACGATAAAACATATAACACTCAGGGATGCACATGATCGACTCACTCAAATACCTGTCGCGCACCACGCTGGCCGAAGGCGCGCTGGCGGAACAGTTCACCGACCTGGCGCCGCCGCTGACGGCGCGCCAGGCCGCCATCGAAGCGGCGCGCTGCCTGTACTGCTACGACGCGCCGTGCACGCGCATCTGTCCGTCCGAGATCGACGTGGCCAGCTTCATCCGCAACATCCACGACCAGAACATCAACGGCGCCGCCCACGGCATCCTCAAGCAGAACATCCTCGGCGGCAGCTGCGCGCGTGTCTGCCCGACCGAAATCCTGTGCGAAGACGCCTGCGTGCGCAACCACGACGAAGAAGGCCAGCCGGTCAAGATCGGCCTGCTGCAGCGCCACGCGCTCGATCACGCCAGCTTCGCCGAGCATCCGTTCCAGCGCGCGCCGCTGACCGGCAAGGTGGTCGCCATCGTCGGCGCCGGCCCGGCCGGCCTGTCCTGCGCGCACCGCCTGGCGATGCTCGGCAACGACGTCGTCATTTTCGAAGCGCGCGAAAAATCGGGCGGCCTCAATGAATATGGCATCGCCAAGTACAAGCTGACGGGCGACTTCGCGCAGCGCGAAGTCGACTTCCTGCTGGCGATCGGCGGCATCGAAGTACGCCACGGCCGCACCCTCGGCGCCGACCTGACCTTGCAGGAGCTGCACGCGCAGTACGACGCGGTGTTCCTCGGCCTCGGCCTGAACGCCAGCCGCCAGCTCGGCCTGACGGGCGAAGACGCGCCGGGCCTGATGGCCGCGGTCGACTATATCTCCGCGCTGCGCCAGGCCAGCGACCTGACCGAACTGCCGGTGCCGAAACGCGCCATCGTGATCGGCGCCGGCAACACCGCCATCGACATGGCGGTGCAGATCAAGCGCCTCGGCGCCGAAGACGTCACGCTGGTGTACCGGCGCGGCTTCGACGCCATGAGCGCAACGCACCACGAGCAGGACATCGCCAAGGCCAACTTCGTGCGCATGCGCACCTGGGCGGCGCCGGCCGAAGTGCTGCTCGACGCCGCCGGCTGCGTGCGCGGCATGCGCTTCGAAGAAACCCGCCTCGACGCCGGCCGCCTGGTCGGCACCGGCGCCTTCATCGAAATCGCCGCCGACGCCGTATTCAAGGCAATCGGCCAGAGCCTCGATGCGGGTGCGCTGGCCGATCCGATGGCGCAGCAGCTCGACCGGGTCGGCGACAAGATCCACGTCGACGCCCAGTTCCGCACCGCGCTGGCCGGCATCTACGCCGGCGGCGATTGCGTCGCACCGGGACAGGACCTGACGGTGCAGGCCGTCCAGCATGGCAAGCTCGCCGCACACGCGATCCACAACGACATTCAAACCAAAGCGGGGGCAGCATGGCCGACCTGAGCATCAATTTTTGCGGCATCAAATCGCCCAATCCATTCTGGCTGGCGTCCGCGCCACCGACCGACAAAGCCTACAACGTGGTGCGCGCCTTCGAGGCAGGGTGGGGCGGCGTGGTGTGGAAAACGCTGGGCGAAGACCCGGCCGCGGTCAACGTCTCGTCGCGCTACTCTGCGCTCTACGGCAAGAACCGTGAAGTGATCGGCTTTAACAACATCGAACTGATCACCGACCGCAGCCTCGAGATCAACCTGGCCGAAATCACCCAGGTCAAGAAGGACTGGCCCGACCGCGCTATGATCGTCTCGCTGATGCTGCCGTGCGAGGAAGCGCTGTGGGCGGCGATCCTGCCGAAGGTCGAAGCGACCGGCGCCGACGGCATCGAGCTCAATTTCGGCTGCCCGCACGGCATGCCCGAGCGCGGCATGGGCGCCGCCGTCGGCCAGGTGCCGGAGTACGTCGAGATGGTCACGCGCTGGTGCAAGAAGCACTCGAAGCTGCCCGTCATCGTCAAGCTGACGCCGAACATCACCGACGTGCGCGGCCCGGCCAGAGCCGCGCTGGCCGGCGGCGCCGATGCGGTCTCGCTGATCAACACCATCAATTCGATCACCCACCTCGACCTGGACCGCATGATCGCCTTCCCGATCGTCGGCAACGCCAGCACCCACGGCGGCTACTGCGGCGCGGCCGTCAAGCCGATCGCGCTGAACATGGTGGCCGAGATCGCCCGCGACCCGGCCACCCGCAACCTGCCCATTTCCGGCATCGGCGGCATCGGCAACTGGCGCGACGCCGCCGAATTCATCGCCCTCGGCGCCGGCTCGGTGCAGGTCTGCACGGCGGCCATGCTGCACGGTTTTCGCATCGTCGAAGAGATGAAGGACGGCCTGTCGCGCTGGATGGACGAGCAGGGCTACAAGAGCATCGACGACTTCACGCGCAAGGCGGTGGCCAACACCACCGACTGGAAATACCTCGACATGAACTACCAGGTCATCGCCGAGATCGACCAGGACAAGTGCATCAAGTGCGGCAAGTGCTACGTCGCCTGCGAAGACACCTCGCACCAGTCGATCGCCCAGCTGATCGACGCGGCCGGCGTGCGCACCTACGAGGTGATCAAGGACGAATGCGTCGGCTGCAACCTGTGCGAGATCACCTGCCCGGTGGAGGCTTGCATCACCATGGTGCCGCAGCCGAGCGGCAAGGCGTACATGAACTGGACGCAGGATCCGCGCAATCCGCATCGGGTGGTGGCCTAGGGCGCCAAGGGGACTCGGCATCCCCGGCAGACCCCGGCTGTTCAGTTTGGAGCCTGACCCCGACAGAAAAATCGGGTCAGTCCCCTGCTGCCGCGCTACACTTGACTTGAGATCAAACCGACGGAGTCCGCACTGTGAGTACTGAAAAAAACCGCAGCACCCAGCTCTGGAACGAAGACCTCGCGCCGACCACCGCGGCGCAGCGCACCTGGCGCTGGTACCACTTCGCCGCGCTGTGGGTCGGCATGGTCATGTGCATCCCCGCCTACACGCTGTCGGCCAGCCTGATCGAAGGCGGCATGTCCGGCTACCAGGCCGTGCTCACCGTCTTCCTCGCCAACGCCATCGTGCTGCTGCCGATGCTGCTGATCGGCCACGCCGGCACCAAGTACGGCATCCCGTACGCAGTGCTGGCGCGTTCCTCGTTCGGCACCTCGGGCGCGCGCATTCCGGCGCTGATGCGCGCCATCGTCGCCTGCGGCTGGTACGGCATCCAGACCTGGTTCGGCGGCGCGATGATCTACACCTTGCTCGGCGTGATGATGGGCCACGAAATCGGCGGCGACAAGCTGGCGGGCCTGGGCATCAACGCCGCCCAGCTGGCCTGCTTCCTGGCGTTCTGGGCGATCCAGTTCTACTACATCGTGCACGGCATGGACGCGATCCGCAAGCTGGAAACCTACACCGCGCCGCTGAAAATCCTGATCTGCTTCGTGCTGCTCGGCTGGGTCTACAACCGCGCCGGCGGCTTCGGCCCGCTGCTGGCGGCGCCGTCGCAGTTCGTCGAAGGCGGCAAGAAGGCCGGCCAGTTCTGGGCCACCTTCTGGCCGTCGCTGACGGCGATGGTCGGCTTCTGGGCCACGCTGGCGCTGAACATTCCCGACTTCACGCGCTTCGCCCGCAGCCAGCGCGACCAGGTGATCGGCCAGTCGGTCGGCCTGCCGGTGCCGATGGGATTGCTGGCGATGCTCGCCGTGATCGTCACCTCGGCCACCGTGGTCTTGTACGGCAAGGCGATCTGGGATCCGGTCGACCTGGCCAGCCGCATGTCCGGCGTGGCGGTGCTGGTCGCGCTGATCGTGCTGCTGGTCGACACCGTCAGCGTCAACCTGGCCGCCAACCTGGTCGGTCCGGCCTACGATTTCTCGGCGCTGGCGCCCAAGCACATCTCGTACCGCACCGGCGGCTACATGACGGCGGCGATCGCGCTGGCGATGATGCCGTGGAAAATACTCGAGACCACCCAGGGCTACATCTTCACCTGGCTGATCGGCTACTCGGCGCTGCTCGGCCCCATCGCCGGCATCCTGATCATCGACTACTACTTCATCCGCAAGACCGAGCTCGATGTCGAGCAGCTGTACCGAGAAGACGGCATCTACTCGTACGGCAACGGCTGGAACGTGGTGGCGATCGTCGCCTTCGTCGCCGGCGTGCTGCCGAATATTCCCGGCTTCCTGAACGCCGCGTTCCCGGCCTCGTTCCCGTCGGTCGGAGCAGGCTTCAAGCTCGTTTATACCTACGCATGGTTCGTCGGTATCGCCATTTCCGCCCTCGTGTACGGCGTCATGATGAAGGGGCGCAGCAGCCCCGCCATGGCCGCCGCGCACCGCTAATCCAGGAGAATCACATGAGTATCTTCATCCGTGGCGGCACCGTCGTCAACGCCGACCGCGCTTTCAAGGCCGACGTGGTCTGCTTCGGCGACCAGATCATCGCCGTCGGCGAGGACCTCGAGCCGCCGCCGCACGCCACCGTGATCGACGCCACCGGCCAGTACATCATGCCGGGCGGGATCGACACCCACACCCACATGCAGCTGCCGTTCATGGGCACCGTCACCGCCGACGATTTCTTCACCGGCACCGCGGCCGGCCTGGCCGGCGGCACCACTACCATCATGGACTTCGTGATCCCCGACCCGCAGCAGTCGCTGCTCGAGGCCTACCACTTATGGCGCGGCTGGGCCGCCAAGTCGGCCGGCGACTACACCTTCCACGTCGCCGTCACCTGGTGGGCCGACTCGGTGCACGCCGACATGGGCACGCTGGTGCGCGATCACGGCGTCAACAGCTTCAAGCACTTCATGGCGTACAAGAACGCCATCATGGCCGACGACGAAACGCTGGTGCGCAGCTTCACCCGCGCGCTCGAACTGGGCGCCATCCCGACGGTGCACGCCGAGAACGGCGAATTGGTCTATCAGCTGCAGCAGGACCTGCTCAAGAAGGGCATCCGCGGCCCTGCCGCGCACCCGCTCTCGCGCCCGCCCGAAGTCGAAGCGGAAGCGGCCAACCGCGCCATCGCGATTGCCAATGTGCTCGGCACGCCGGTGTACATCGTGCACGTGTCGTGCGCCGAATCGCTCGACGCGATCGCCCGTGCGCGCGCCAAGGGCCAGCGCGTCTACGGCGAGGCGCTGGCCGGCCACCTGGTGATCGACGACAGCGTCTACCAGAGCACCGACCTCGAATACGCGCGTGCCCACGTGATGAGCCCACCGTTTCGCGGCAAGCACCACCAGGCCGCGCTGTGGCAGGGCCTGCGCGGCGGTAACCTGCACACCACCGCCACCGATCACTGTACCTTTTGCGCCGAGCAGAAGGCGGCCGGCAAGGACGACTTCACCAAGATCCCGAACGGCTGCGGCGGCGTCGAAGACCGCATGTCGGTGGTGTGGGACGCCGGCGTCAACGCCGGCCTGCTGACGCCGTCCGAATTCGTGCGCGTCACGTCCACCAATGCGGCGCAGATCTTCAATATGTATCCGCGCAAGGGCGTCGTCGCCGCCGGCGCGGACGCCGACCTGGTGGTGTGGGATCCGCAGGGCACCCGCACGATTTCGGCCAAGACCCAGTTCGCCAAGGGCGGCTTCAACGTGTTCGAGGGCCGCACCGTGCGCGGCATTCCTTCGTACACGCTGGCCGCCGGCAAAGTCGTCTTCGAGCGCGGCCAGTTGCGCGCGGTCGAAGGTGCGGGCCGCCACGTCGACCGTCCGGCATTCACCGCAACCAGCGCAGCATAAATATGGAGCACACAATGAACCAATTGCGTATCAACGGCGAGCGCCTGTGGGCATCGCTGATGGAACTGGCCAAGATCGGCGCCACACCCAAGGGCGGCGTCAAGCGCCTGGCGCTGACCGACCTGGATCGCCAGGGCCGCGACCTGGTCGTCGGCTGGGGGCGCGAGGCGGGCCTGTCGATCACCGTCGACCAGATCGGCAATGTGTTCATGCGTCGCGAAGGGCGCAATCCGACGCTGCCGCCGGTCGTCACCGGCAGCCATATCGACACCCAGCCGACCGGCGGAAAATTCGACGGCAACTACGGCGTGCTGGCCGGCCTCGAAGTGGTGCGCACCCTGA
The DNA here is from genome assembly GCA_030272785.1 of Pseudomonadota bacterium. GTDB lineage: Bacteria > Pseudomonadota > Gammaproteobacteria > Burkholderiales > Burkholderiaceae_D > JAFCUW01. Next base: position 17,550 of record JARXKM010000040.1, on the reverse strand, counting down.
ACGATTTGAACATCAGCACCGAGGCGCCGATCGAGGTGGCGTTCTGGACCAACGAGGAAGGCTCGCGTTTCGTGCCGGTGATGATGGGCTCGGGCGTGTTCTGCGGCGCGTTCAGCCTGGAGACGGCGTATGCGGCCAAGGACACCGACGGCCACAGCGTGAGGGACGAACTCGAACGCATCGGTTATCTCGGCGAGCAGGTGCCGGGCCAGCATCCGATCGGCGCCTATTTCGAAACCCACATCGAGCAGGGCCCGGTGCTGGAAGACGCCGACAAGGTGATCGGCGTGGTGCCGGCGGTGATGGGCCTGTCGTGGTACGACTGCGTGGTGACCGGCATGGAGGCGCACGCCGGCCCGACGCCGATGGGGCTGCGCAAGGACGCGCTGCAGGTGTCGACGCGCATCATGCAGGAGGTGGTGGCGATCGCCAACCGCTATCCGCCGTACGGCCGCGGCACGGTCGGCATGGTGTCGCTGTTCCCGAACAGCCGCAACGTGATTCCGGGCGAAGTCAAATTCAGCATCGACCTGCGCAACGTGAACGACGAACTGCTCAACACCATGCACGAGGAGATGCTCGCGTTCATCGACAAGACGCGCGCCGACAGCGGGCTGGCGATCAGCATCGAGCGGGTGTCCTATTATCCGCCGTGCCCTTTCCATCCCGATTGCGTCGGCGCGGTGCGCGCGGCCACCGAGAAACTTGGCTACTCGACGATGGATGTGGTGTCCGGCGCCGGTCACGATGCGATCTACGCCGCGCGGCTGGCGCCGGCGGGCATGATCTTCGTTCCGTGCAAGGACGGCATCAGCCATAACGAAATCGAGGATGCCAAGTCGGATCACCTGGAGGCCGGCTGCAATGTGCTGCTGCACGCGATGCTGGCACGCGCCGGCTAGGATTCGTCGCGGACTGCGGCCTACGGCGACTTCACCCCGGCGGTTGATCGCTGACGGTGGCCTACACCGGGGTCAGGTCTGACATTCGGACATTTATGAAGCCAAATGTCCGAATGACGGAGACCTGACCCCAGCGGAGACCTGGCCACGGAGCGAGCTTTCAGAACGACGTCTCGCGCTCGGGCGTGGCGCTGATGTTGTGGATCGACAGGTCGGCGCCGTCGAATTCCTGTTCGGGATCGAGGCGCAGGCCGACCGTCAGTTTGATCAGCCCATACACCGCTAAGCCGCCGCCGGCGGCGATCGTGATCCCCAGCGCGGTGCCGGTCAGTTGCGCCAGGAACGACACGCCGCCCAGCCCGCCCAGCGCCTTGCTGCCGAAGATGCCGGCGGCCAGCCCGCCCCACGCGCCGCACAGGCCGTGCAGCGGCCATACGCCGAGCACATCGTCGATCTTCCATTTGTTCTGCGTCCACGTAAACATCAGCACGAAGATGCAGCCGGCCACCGCGCCGGTTACCAAGGCGCCGAGCGGGTGCATCAGGTCCGAACCGGCGCACACGGCCACCAGGCCGGCCAGCGGGCCGTTGTAGACGAAGCCCGGATCGTTGCGGCCCATGACGAGCGCGGTGAGCGTGCCGCCAACCAGCGCCATCAGCGAATTGACCGCCACCAGGCCGTTCATCTTGTCGAGCGTCTGCGCGCTCATCACGTTGAAGCCGAACCAGCCGACCGTCAGGATCCAGGCGCCAAGCGCGAGGAAGGGGATCGAGGACGGCGGGTGCGCGGCGATCTTGCCTTCCTTGGTGTAGCGGCCGCGCCGCGCGCCGAGCAGCAGGATGGCCGGCAGCGCAACCCAGCCGCCGACCGCGTGCACCACCACAGAACCGGCGAAGTCGTGGAATTCGGCGCCGAACAGGGCCTCGATCGCGGCCTGCACGCCGAAGCGGTGGTTCCACGCGATGCCTTCGAACAGCGGATAGACCAGGCCGACCAGCAGCGCGGTGGCCATCATCTGCGGATAGAACTTCGCGCGCTCGGCAATGCCGCCCGAGACGATCGCCGGAATCGCCGCGGCGAACGTGAGCAGGAAAAAGAACTTCACCAGTTCATAGCCGTTCTTGGCGATCATGGTGTCGGTGGCGCCGAAAAAGTTGATGCCGTAGGCGATGCTGTAGCCGACGAAGAAGTAGGCGATGGTCGAAATGGCGAAATCGACGAGGATCTTGACCAACGCGTTGACCTGGCTTTTCTTGCGTACCGTGCCTAGTTCGAGGAAGGCGAAGCCGGCATGCATCGCCAGGATCATGATCCCCCCGAGCATGATGAAGAGTGCGTCCGCACCAGTTTTGTATCCGTCCATGCAAAAAACTCCCTGAAATTGTGCAGCGATGCGGCAATGCGTTCAGGAGTAGCAAAAAACGTGCCAAAAAAGTGCGCCGCTGCACGCATAAAATGCGCACCAAATTGTCTCGACGCACCGTGTTTGCCCGTTTTTGCCCGAGTTTGCCCGTACGCGCACCGTGATGGTGCGCGCCATTGTCGGTCTTCGCCTACGCGCGCAGCCGTGGTGCTCCGATAAGCACGCGGCAGCCATCTCGTTAGCCTTGCTACTTACCCTATCCCGATCGAGGAGATTGCAATGCGAGCGCTTACTTATCACAGCAGCCACGAAGTCAAGGTCGACACCGTGCCGGACCCGATCCTCCAGGAGCAGGATGACGTGATCCTGAAGGTCACCGCCACCGCGATTTGCGGCTCCGACCTGCATATGTACCGCGGCAAAATCCCGACCATGAAGAGCGGCGACATCCTGGGCCACGAATTCATGGGCGAAGTCGTCGACGCCGGCCCGCGCGTGACCGACCTGAAAAAGGGCGACCGGGTGGTGGTGCCGTTCGTGATCGCCTGCGGCAGTTGCTTCTTCTGCGACAGGCAGCTGTTCTCGGCGTGCGAGACCACCAACCCCGACCGCGGCGCCATCATGAACAAGAAGCATTTGCGGCCGGGCGCGGCGCTGTTCGGCTTCAGCCACCTGTATGGCGGGGTGCCGGGCGGCCAGGCCGAATACGTGCGGGTGCCGAAGGCGAACGTCGGTCCGATCAAGATCCCCACCGCGCTGGCCGACGAGCAGGTGCTGTTCCTGAGCGATATCCTGCCGACCGGCTACCAGGCCGTGCTCAATACCCGTGTCGCCAGGGGTGGCAGCCTTGCCATCTTCGGCGCCGGCCCGGTCGGCCAGATGGCGGCGGCCAGCGCCAAAATGCTCGGCATCGACAACATCTTCATGGTCGATCATCACCAGTACCGGCTCGACTTCGCCTGCGAGACCTATGGCGTGGTGCCGTTCAATTTCGACGACGGCGATGCCGCCGATTTCATCTTGCAGGCCACCGACGGACGCGGCGTCGACGGCGTGATCGACGCCGTCGGTTTCGAGGCCAAGGGCAGCAAACTGGAAACGGTGCTGACCGACCTGAAGCTCGAAGGCAGCAGCGGCAAGGCGCTGCGCCAGTGCATCGCGGCGGTGCGCCGTGGCGGTACGGTCAGCGTGCCGGGCGTGTATGCCGGCTTCATTCACGGCTTCCTGTTCGGCGACGTGTTCGAAAAAGGGATCGGCTTCAAGGCAGGACAGACGCACGTGCAGCAGCACATGCCCGAGCTGCTGAAGGCGATCGAGGAGGGCAGGCTGCAGCCGAATGCGATCATCTCGCATCGGCTGAAGCTCGAGCAGGCCGCGCAGGGCTACCGGATGTTCGACAAAAAAGAAGATAACTGCCGCAAGATCGTGATGACGCCTTGAGCGCGACGAAATATCCAATCGAGGTCCGCGCGTGCGCGGAGCGCATGCCGCATCAGGCGCCGCGTGGCCGGAACGAGCGGAAGAAGTCGAGCAGCACCTGGGCGGCGATATCGGCGTCGTCCGCCGTCATGGTCTCAAGCCGGTTATGGCTGATGCCGCCGTTGCCGCAGCGGGTGAACAGCATCGCCACATCGGTCAGCTTGGCCATCGCCATGGCATCGTGGCCGGCGCCCGACGCCAGCTCGTAGCGCGGCAGGCCGGCTCGTTCGACCGCCGCGCCCAGCTGGTCCATCAGCCACGGCGCGCACGGCGCCGCCGCCGCCGACACCACTTGCCTGGCGCTCGCCTCGACCTGGCGGCGCGCGCAGATCGCGGCGATGCCGTCGAGGACATCGGCCACCGCCGCCAGCCGCACCGCATCGTCGGCGGCGCGGATGTCGAGCGACAGTTTGCAATGGCCGGCGATCACGTTGACCGAGCCGTTCGGCACCTCGAGCTGGCCGACCGTGCCGACCAGCGACGCGGCCTGGCCGCAGCGCTGTTCGACCATCAGCACGATTTCGGCGGCGGCGGCGGCGGCGTCCTTGCGCATGTTCATCGGCGTGGTGCCGGCGTGGCTGGCCAGCCCGGTCAGCTCGACCAGGTAACGCGAGCTGCCGGCGATCGCGCTCACCACGCCGAGCGCCAGGTCGTGCTCGAGCAGCACCGGCCCCTGCTCGATATGCACCTCGACGAAACCGAGCACCTCGGCCGGATCGCGCGCGATGGCGGCGATCGCGGCGGCGTCGTGGCCGGCGTCGGCCAGCGCCGCGCGCATGCTCACGCCGTCGGCATCGACCTGCTCGAGCAGTGCCATGTCGAACTGGCCGATGACCGCGTTACTGCCGAGGAAAGTGCTCTTGAAGCGCACTCCTTCTTCCTCGGCGAAACCGATCACCTCGAGATGGAACGGCAGGCGCTCGCCGCGTTCGTGCAGGTGGCGCGCGATTGCCAGCGGCAGCAGGATGCCGAGCCGGCCGTCGTATTTTCCGCCGTCGCGCACCGTGTCGTAGTGCGATCCGGTGATCAGCGTTTTCGCGCCGGGACGATCGGACAGGTAGCGCCCGACGACGTTGCCGACCGCATCGACGTGCGTTGCCATGCCGGCCTCGTACATCCAGTCGGCCAGCTGGGCGGCGGTGCGGCGGTGCGCCGGCGTCATGTACGCACAGGTCAGGCCGTCGTCGGCGTCGCTCAAGGCGCCGATGGTTTCGCTCCATTCCATGATCCGCGCGCCGAACGCGAGCACCACCTGCAGCAGGTCGTTCAGGCGCAGTTCGGCGATGCGGTGGATCTGGCGCAGGCATTCGGCCATCTCGTCGGCGCGCTGGTTCTGCAGGCGCCGGCTGAAGGTGGCGATGATCGCCTGGCGCGTCAGGCCGTTGCCGTCCGGGCCCTTCACCGCGAGGATGAAGGGGAAGCCGAATTTCAGGTTGTAGTCGGCGTTGAGGCGGTGCAGCGCGGCGTATTCGTCCTCGCTGCACAGGTTCAGGCCGGACTTGGCCTGCTCGTGGGTCGACTCCGCGGTCAGCTGGCCGGCGATGGCCGCCTTGCCGGCCAGTTCCGGGTGCGCGCGGATCAGGCCGAGCTGCTCGTCCTCGGTAGCGCTGGCGAGCGCCGCCTGCAGCGCCAGCTTGAGCGCGGCGACGCTGGCGAACGGGCGCCGGTGCGCCGCGCGCTGTGCAATCCACGGCGAATGTTCGTAGATGCCGCGCAGGGTGTCGACGAAGGCGGCCTCGCCGCAGCTGTTCAATTCCGAGAGTGTGGTCATGGCTTCATTATCCGATCATGCAAGCGTTCGATGATATAGGCTGGGCGGGCCGGCTACATAAGCGCGCGCTGATGGCGCGGTGCCGCCGCTTCATATACAAAGTCTAGCGCGCGAGCGCCTTGGCGGCCGCGCTGACCTGGTCGCGCAGCCACTTGTGCTCGGGCGCCTGGTGCACCCGCTCGTGCCACAGCTGGTAGAAGCGCATCGGCGGGAACTTGACCGGCAGCGTAAAACTTTTCAGCGGCAGCGTCTTTTCGTAAAAGCGCATGAACTGGCGGCCGGTGGTGAGCACCAGGTCGGTTTGCGTGAGCATGTACGGGATCAGGCCGAAGTAGGGCGACTCGACCGCCACGTTGCGGGCCATGCCCTGGCGCTCGAGGAAGGCGTCGATCACGCCGAGGTTCCCCGGCACCATCTGCGACGGCGCCACGTGCGGCAGCGACAGGTAGTCCTCGACCGTCATGGCGTCGCTGGCGGTGCGCTTGGCGTACGGGCTGTCGGCGCGCATGGTGCAGATGATCGGGTCTTCGAACAGCTTCGAGATGTGCAGGTGGGCCGGCGGCTCGTCCCAGTTGGCGATCACCAGGTCCATGTCGCCGTCGGAGAGCATGCGCAGGTAGTCGACGCCGGCGCCGAGGCTGTGGATCACCACCCGGCTGTTGGGCGAGCCGCGCCGCAGCGCCGCCACCACGTTGGGCAGGAACTGGCTGTCGAGGTAGTCGGGCGCGGCGATGTGGAAGGTGCGCGCTTCTTCCTGCGGCACGAACGGCGACTTCTTGATGAACAGGTTCTCGGTTTCGTCGAGGATGCGCTTGGCCGGCTTGAGCAGGCTCTCGCCATGCTGGGTCGGCACCATGCCGCGCGCGCCGCGCACCAGCAGCGGGTCGCCGGTCAGTTCGCGCAGCTTGCGCAACGACGCCGAAATCGAGGGCTGCGGCTGATTCAGTTTGAGCGCCACGCGCGAGACGTTTTTTTCGACCAGCAGCAGGTACAGGATGCGGATCAGGTGCAGGTCGAGGTGGAGTGGGAGGCTGGCCATGTTGAGTATATGAAATCGGTTATGTCGAATATACGCCATTTTTCATGTTGCGGCGAACAAATCAGGCTATCTTGGCGATACTCCCGCCACTGTTTTCGTCGCCGCCGCACCTAGGAACCTCATGGAAGTTTTCGGATATCTCGTCCCGTATGTGCTTGAATGGCTCAATTTGATCGTGCGCTGGCTGCACGTCATCACCGGCATCGCCTGGATCGGCGCCTCGTTCTATTTTGTCTGGCTCGATAACACCATCCGTCCGCCCGCACCCGGCTCCGCGCTGGCCAACAAGGGCGTTTCGGGCGAACTGTGGGCGGTGCACGGCGGCGGCTTCTACAACCCGCAAAAATACCTGGTGGCGCCGGCCGAACTGCCGAAAGAACTGCACTGGTTCAAATGGGAGGCCTATTCGACCTGGCTGTCCGGCTTCGCGCTGCTCACCATCGTCTACTACTTCAACGCGCAGGCGATGATGGTCGACCGGTCGGTCGCCGACCTGGCCAGCTGGCAGGCGATCGGCATCGGCCTTGGCAGCCTGCTGCTCGGCTGGACCGTGTACGACCTGCTGTGCCGCTCCAAGCTGGGCCAGCACGATCTCGCTTTCGGCGCGGTGATGTTCGCCTTCCTGGTGGCCAGCGGGTGGCTGCTGAACCACTACCTGAGTGGGCGCGCCGCCTACGTCCATGTCGGCGCGATGATCGGCACCATCATGGTCGCCAACGTGCTCATGCTGATCATTCCGGGCCAGCGCAAGATGGTCGCCGCGATGGCCGCCGGCGGCAAGCCGGACCCGATCCACGGCCTGCGCGCCAAGCAGCGCAGCGTCCACAATAACTACTTCACCTTGCCGGTGCTGTTCATCATGATCAGCAACCATTACGCGATGACCTACCGCCACCAGCACGCGTGGGCGGTGCTGGCGGTGATCATGGCGGCCGGCGTGTTGATCCGCCACTTCTTCAACCTGCGCCACAAGGGCCGCACCGAGTGGAAGTATCCGGCGGCCGGCGTGCTGCTGTTGCTGGCGCTGGCGGTGGCGATCGCGCCGCCGGCGCCGGTGGCCACCGCCGCGGTGCCGTTCGCACAGGTGCAGGCGATCGTGACGCAGCGCTGCGCGGCCTGCCACGCCGATCGCCCGACCCAGCCGGGCTTTGCCACCGCGCCGGCCGGCGTCGTCCTGAGCACGCCGGCGGCGATTCACCAGAACGCGGCGCGCATCTACCAGCAGGCGGTGCAGCTGAAGGCGATGCCGCTGGCGAACCTGACCAACATGACCGACGCCGAGCGCGCGCAACTGGGCGCCTGGTTCGAAGCCGGCGCCCCCGGCCCCCAATAAGGAATGACATGCAGACCCAAGAAAAACTCACCGGCTGGATCGACGCCCACTTCGACGAGGAAGTCGCCTTCCTCCAGCAGGTGATCGGCATCCCGACCGATACGCCGCCGGGCAACAACGCGCCGCACGCCGACGCGGTGGCCGATCTGGTGGCCGGCTTCGGCTGGAACGCCGAAAAGCATGCGGTGCCGGAGCAGGCGGTGCGCGACTATGGCATGCAGAGCATCACCAACCTGATCGTGCGCCGTCCCTACCTGGCCGGCGGCCCGACCATCGCGCTCAACGCGCATGGCGACGTGGTGCCGCCGGGCGAGGGCTGGACCCATCCGCCGTACGGCGGCGAGATCGAAGACGGCTTCCTGTACGGACGCGCGGCGGCGGTGTCGAAATGCGATTTCGCCACCTTCATCTTTGCGGTGCGCGCGCTCGAGGCGCTCGGCGTGCCGCTCAAGGGCGGCGTCGAGCTGCACTTCACCTACGACGAGGAGTTCGGCGGCCTGCTGGGACCCGGTTGGCTGCTCGAGCATCAGCTGACCAAGCCCGATTTCGTCATCGCGGCCGGCTTCAGCTACAACATCGTCACCGCGCACAACGCGTGCCTGCAGTTGGAGGTGACGGTGCACGGCAAGTCCGGCCACGGCGCGATGCCCGAGACCGGCCACGATGCGCTGCAGGCGGCCACCAAAATCCTCAACGCGATCTACGACGAGCTGCCCGAGCTCAAGAAGATCAAGTCGGCGGTGGCCGGCATCGACTCGCCGACCATGCTGGTGGGCCTGATCGAAGGCGGCACCAACACCAACGTCGTGCCCGGCAAGGTGGTGCTGAAGATGGACCGCCGCATGATCCCGGACGAAGACCCGGTGGCGGTGGAGGCGCAGGTGCGCGCGCTGATCGCGCATGCGGTGCAGGGCATGCCGGGCATCCGCGTCGAGATCCGGCGCCTGCTGCTGTCGCACGCGCTGCGCCCGCTGCCGGGGTCCGAGAAGCTGGTGGCGAGCCTGCAGAAAAACGCCGAACAGGTGCTCGGCGAACCCATCACCGCGCAGGGCACGCCGCTGTATGCCGACGCGCGTTTGTACGGCGAGCACGGAATACCGGCGGTGCTGTACGGCGCCGGCCCGCGCACGGTGCCCGAGTCGAATGCGAAGAAGGCCGACGAACGGCTGGCGCTGGACGACTTGCGCAAGGCGACCAAGGTGGTGGCGCTGACCCTGCTCGATTTCCTCGCCGTCTAACGCGTCGGCGCCGCGGATGCGGTCCGGCGCGCCGCCAGCCACAACATGGATCAGCAGCGTCCGCGCGCGCCGGTCGCCAGCCCATCGTCGCCGCGCGAAAAGATCGGCTGGTAGGTCTTCTCGGTCGCCGGTACCGCCAGCACGTAGGCCTGCTTTTCCAGCTTGTGGCGCAACACCACCTGCGCCACGAATGCCGGCGCCAGCAGCTGTTGCGCCTTGCGCTTGCCCAGATCGAGATAGCCGAAGTACAGCACCGCCGACTCGATCGCGTCGCCCGGCAGTTGCTCCCTGCCCGCGCCGAGCAGGCTGACCAGCTGCTGCACCAGCTGTTGCGCCGCCAGTTCCTGGGCGATGATCTTGGCCGTGTCGATCCGTTCGGCGGTGGCGGGCCGCACCTGCACCGACAGCGCATCGACCGCGCCGTTGCCGGCCAGGCGCAGCGCCAGCGATGCGGCGCCGAGCACCGGAATGCCGCCGACCGAATGGCGGAACGCGCCGACCACCCGGCTCAACGCCACCTGCGACGTCTTGCCCGATTTGTCGGCCCCCTGCGCCTTCATCTGGAACAGCCGCTCGAAGGCGATGCTGCCCTGGTCGCCCGCCCATTCGGCCAGGTTGAGCTTTTTGGCTTTCTCCTGCACCAGGCGGATCAGCGCCTCCTTCTCGTCGACCTGCTTGAACATCGCTTCCAGCGGCGCCAGCGCCGAGGCGTATTCGATCGCGCCGGAAGCGTGATGGAGCACCGCGCGCGCGCCTTGCGCCAGCTGGACGACGGTCTGCTCGTCGCCCGGGACCCAGTCGCCGCGGTCGGACATGCACTCGTCCTCGGTCTGCATGGCGATCGCCGCCAGCAGGTGGCGCGCGCGCGCGCGGGTCTCGTCGAGCGAGAATTGCTGGACCGCGATGATGTCGGCGGTCGCGGGCAGGCTGATGGCGCTCGATGCCAGGCCCTGTGTCAACAGTTGTGCGTCCATGTCTCAACCCTCCGTCCAGTACCACAAAATACAAGCCTGCTGCGCCGGGCCCAGGTCGGGATCGACGTTGCCATGGCCCCAGAAATGATCGCGGTTCAGGTAGCTGCGATCCCAGCGGATGTTGCCGTTGTTCCAGGTCGCGGCGTCGCCCACGCACACCGTGATCGGATGGTTGTCGACCCACCAGTCGGAGACGCCGTCGTGCCACGCCTGGCAGACGGTGCTGCCGTTGATCAGGTTGTTGCCGACATCGTCGCCGCATTCGTCGGTGGTGATGCCGTCCCACATGGTGTCCCAGGCGCCGCAGTAGACGTGCAGCCGCGCGAAGATGTTCCACAGGCCGGCCACATGGTTGCGGTCGACCGTGTCGCACGAGTACGCCATTACCCACTCGGCGTTCCAGTTTTCGCCCAGCTGCCACTGGTCGGAATAGGTGCGCCAGTTGGTTTGCGGCGTGTCGTACAGCATGCGCGCGCGGCCGTCCGCCTCATGGTTGCCGTGCGTTTCGATCCAGAACAGGTCGACGTTATCGGCCCAGTGCACGTCGTCGCCGCCCTTGTCGGTATCGCGGATGTCGGTTTCCCAGCAGTTGGTATTGGACCAGTAGAACGCCCGCGTGTGCCCCTTTGATCGCAATTTTCCGTCGATGCCATTGGCGCGGTTGAACGTGTAGGTCAGGTCGCCTGCCGTACTCACGCCGGCCGCGCGGGCGTGATTGAAATATCGTATTCCCTCGACCCCAAAACTTGCCATGGCATCCTCCTCGGTGAAGCGGTCGGCGCGACTGCGCGTGACCAGCAGCCTTAACAGTAGCGGCGCCGATGAGGCGGACGCTGCCCTAGATCAGGAAAGCAGGGGATAAGGGTGAACATTCCTGACGTAAAAAATGCGCCTGACAGCGCGTCGGTGCCGGCCTGGATGGCGTGGGAATGTGCGTGTTTTCGCGCCGGTAATTGCGCTACCATCTGCGCATGCCCGACAACGGTGTCGGGTCCATAGCCAGGAAACAGCAGCGAACATGAAAAAACAAATCGTCCGGGTATCTGCCCTCCAATCGGCGAAAGTCGCCGCAGCGCTTTATCTCGTCATTTCCGTTCCGATGTGCCTGATCATGCTCATTCCGATGTGGCTGTCAAAGGGCCCCGCGCCCGGCGTGCCGATGGTCATGGTGCTGCTGATGCCGGTCTTGTACACGGTGCTCGGCTTCGTCTTCACGCTGGTCGGCGCGTGGATCTACAACCTGGTCGCAGCGCGCATCGGCGGCTTCGAGTTCACCACCGTGGAGGTGGGCGAAGGCTGACTGGCTTTGGCTTGGCTTACTGCTTCAGCGTTTTTTCGAACAGCTGGTAGATGCGGCGGTACTCGTCGTACCAGCTCTCCGGCTGCACGAAACCGTGCCGTTCGAGCGGGTAGCTGGCCAGTTCCCAGTGATCTTTTTTCAGCTCGATCAGGCGCTGCGCGATGCGCACCGAGTCCTGGTAGAACACGTTGTCGTCGACCATGCCGTGGGCGATCAGCAGGTTGCCGCGCAACTGGTCGGCGTACTCGATCGGCGACGATTTGCGGTACGCTTCCGGATCGAGTTCCGGCGTGTTGAGGATGTTCGCCGTGTAGTCGTGGTTGTAGGTCGTCCAGTCCGACACCGGCCGCAGCGCGGCGCCCGACTTGAAGATATCGGGCGCGCGCATCAGCGCCATGAAGGTCATGAAGCCGCCGTAGCTGCCGCCGTACACGCCGACATTTTTCAGGTCGCCTTGCTGCTGCGCCGCCATCCAGTTCACGCCGTCGATGTAGTCGTCCAGTTCCGGGTAGCCCATCTGGCGGTAGATCGCGGTGCGCCAGTCGCGCCCGTAGCCTTTCGAGGCGCGGTAGTCCATGTCGAGCACGATGTAGCCGCGTTCGACCAGCAGGTTGTGGAACATCTGTTCGCGGAAGTAGGCCGGATAACGCTTGCTGACGTTTTGCAGGTAGCCGGCGCCGTGCACGAACATCACGATCGGATATTTTTTGCCCGCCTCGAGCTGCGCCGGACGATACAGCTTGGCCCAGATCGGTGCCGCGCCGTGGGTCGACGGCACCGCCACGAACTGCGGCGCGATCCAGCCGCGCGCCTTGAAATCGGCGCTGCGGGTATCGGTGAGCAGCACGGCGGCGCCGCCGCGCGCCGGCACGCTGGCCAGCTGCGTCGGCATATAGCTCGACGAATAATGCACCAGCAGCTTGCCCTGGTCCGGCGATAGCGCGAAGCGTTCGACGCCGCCGCCCAGCGCCGTCACCGCGCGGATCGCGCCGTCGCGCGCCGACACCGCGCACACTTCGTAGTCGCCCGGCGTGGCGCGGTTGCACAGCATGTACGCGGTGGCGCCGTCGGCCGACCAGTCGATCTGGCTCGCCTCCCACGTGCCCTGCGTGAGCGCACGCGCCTTGCCGTCCGCGGCCAGCGTGTACAGGTGCGCGTAGCCGCTTTCTTCCGACAGGTACCACAGCGTCGAATGGTCGGGCAGCCAGCCGAATTCATTGCTGCCGTTGTTGATCCAGGCGGCGTCGCTGAGGTGATGCACCGCTTTGAGTTTAGCGGCGGCCAGGTCGACGGTGGCGATCCAGCGGTCCTTGTTGTCGACCGAGCGCACCATCACGGCGGCCTGCGCGCCGTTGCCGCTCCATTGGATGGCGGCGCCGTCGTCGTCGATGCGCACCGCGCGGTTGCCCTTGAGCGGCTCGAGCTTTTGCGCCGCGCGCATGGCCGCCAGCGGATCGGCGGCGATGCCGGGCAGGCTGTCGAACGGCAGTTCGCGCACCGCGCGCGTGGCCAGGTCGACCAGCTTGAGCGTGTGCGGCGCCGGCATATTGCGTCCGACCCGGGTGCGCTGGTCGTCGAACTCTTCGTAGCCCGATTCGGTCACGTAGCGCGGCAGCTTGCCGATGCGGCCCTTCTCGGTGGTTTTCGGCGCGGTCACCAGCAGCAGCCAGCGGCCGTCCGGCGACAGCGCGCTGCCGTCGATGACCACCTTGTCGCCCAGGTAGATCGGCGCCGGCGCGCGCGTGGGGTCGGCGCGCCGTTCCTGCTCGGCGCGTTCGCGGCCGGCGTCGCGGTCGTCTTTCTGGCGCTTGAGCGTGGTGATCAGGCGCAGCTGCATGCTGCGCATCGCGTCGTCGTCGGGTGCGGCGGCCGGATCCTTCATCGCGCGCACCAGCGCCACCGGCGAAATGAGGCGGTCGGCACGGTTCCAGCTGAGCCACTCGTGGCCGACGCGGAACTGCACGTTGCGCCCGTCAGCCGAATACTGCGGTGCGGCCAGGCCGCTGCTGCCGCGCGTGATCTGGATCAGCGCGCCGCTATTCAGGTCGCGCTCGAACAGGTCGCCGTTGCGCAGCAAGATGGTGCGCGTGCGTGCGCGGTTGGTCACCGCGGTGGCGCCGTCCAGGTCGGCCAGTTCGGCGTCGCCCACCAGGCGCCCCTTGCCGGCGACCGCCTCGAAGGTGTCGCGCAGCGGCGAGCCGGCGCGCTTCTGCTTGTAGAACACATGCCTGCCGTCCCAGCTCCACCAGGCCGCTTCGGCCGGTGTGCCGATCCAGTCCGGGTTGGCCATCGCCTGGTCGAGCGTGATGTGGGTGGTGGCGGCGGCGGGCAGTGCAATAAGGGCGGCCAGAATCGGCAGGGCAAGAAATCGCATCGGGATAACGAGGTCGGTGAAGGAATCGGACGGCTTGTGGCCAGAAATTGCTGACAAGCATTCTAGCGCAGGAGCGATGCCGTGTGCCAACGTCCGCG